>NZ_CP026124.1:6032628-6340785 GCF_002902905.1 Achromobacter sp. AONIH1
TTGCCGTAGGCGCCCTGGCCCGCCTGCGCGGCGCGAACATCGTGCTGCGCGACTCGACCATCGACACTTCCGGCACGACCGCGCATGGCCTGTTCGCCAGCGGCGGCGGCAGCGGCATCCGGACATGGGGCACCGCCATCACGACACAAGGCAACAGCGCCCACGGCCTGGCCATGAGCAACAACACGGCCGTCTCGCTGGACAGCACCCGCATCGAGACCGCCGGCGCCGACGCACGCGGCATCTGGACCTATGGAACCGCCGCCAGCGTCAACAACACGCTTAGCCTGGGCAATGGCTCGCGCATCGACACGCAAGACGCGGTGGGCCTGCTGGTGAGCGGCGGCAGCCACCGGATCACGCTGGACCGCGCCGACATCACGGCGCGCAGGGACGGCAGCACTGACGATGGCATGCTGCTATACGCGCGCTCCATCGATGTGACGTCCGGCGGCGTCACCACCACGGTCGAAACCGGCCAGATCCTCCTTGACGCCAGCGCCTCGGCGCTGACCGGCGATGTGTTGATCGAAAGCGGCGCGCTGGACATGGATCTCACGAACGGCTCCACGCTCACCGGCGCCGTCTGGCAGCGCGGAAACGGACGCGTCAACAGCCTCGCGCTGGACGACAGCAGCGTCTGGAACGTGCGCGGCGACTCCACCTTGGGCACGCTCAAGAACGCCGGCACCGTGGCCTTCGCGTCGCCAAGTTCCGGCGCGTTCAAGACCCTGACGGTCGAGAACTACGAAGGCGGCGGCACGCTGTCGATCAACACCCGGCTCGGCGACGACAACTCGCCCACCGACCGGCTCGTGATCGATGGCGGCGCGGCCACCGGCAACACGGGATTGCGCGTCATCAACGCCGGCGGCGTCGGCGGCCAGACCACGCTGGGCATCCGCGTGGTGGAAACCATCAACGGCGGCGTCACCGCCAGCGACGCCTTCCACCTGGACGCCGGCTCCACCGGCTACCGCGCCAGCATCGGCACCGTCGCCCTCAACGGCTATGACTACAGCCTGGTGCGCGGCGGCAACGGTGGCGTGGCCGACGACTGGTACCTGACCTCGGAATACACCGACCCCACCACGCCGCCGGGGCCGACCGATCCCCTCGACCCCATAGACCCGACTGATCCGACCGGCCCCACCGATCCGACCGGCCCCGTCACGCCCACCGACCCGGTCGCGCCGCCGGAAGTCGATCCGTCCGGTTTCAGGAACGTGTCGCCGGAAACCGGCGCCTACGCCGGCAACCAGCGCGCCGCCATGAACCTGTTCTCGCACGGCCTGCGCGACCGCGTCGCCGTCCCCGACGCTGGCGGCGACGGCGGCCGCCTCTGGACCCGCGTCCTGGGCCGCCACGACGGCGGCCTGCGCATGGCCGAGGGCAAGGTCGAGGTCGACACCGACAGCACCTTGCTCCAGATCGGCGGCGACGTATTGCGCACCCGCCTGGGCAGCGCCGGCACGCTGCAAGCCGGCCTGATGGCCGGCTACGGCGATGCCCGCACGCGCTCGGACGCCACGCTGCGCCTGCCTGGCTCCGGCCAGACCGTTCAGACCCGCGCACGCGGCAAGGTCTCCGGCTACTCGGTCGGCCTGTACGCCACCGCCTACGCCAACGACGCCACCCGCCTGGGTGCCTACGCCGACGCCTGGCTGCAATACGGCCGCTACGACAACCGCATCAGCAGCGACCTGGGCGCCGTGCGCTACGACGCCGACGTCTGGTCCGCCTCGCTGGAAACCGGCTACGCCTTGCGGCCCTTCGTCGCCGGATCGGCGCTGGCCGATCTCGTGGTGGAGCCCAAGGCCCAACTGCTCTACAACCACTACAAGGCCCAGGACGCCACGCTGCAGGGCACGCGCATGCAAAGCGGCAAGCGCAACGCCGTCACCACCCGCGCCGGCGTGCGCATCTATCCCAAGGCCGCGCCCGATGCGCCGCAACCGAAGATCCGGCCGTTCCTGGAAGCCAACTGGGTCCACTCGCCCGGCACCCCGTCCGTGCGCATGGGCGCCAACACGCTGGACACGGCCCCGTCTCGCAACGCGCTCGAACTCAAGCTCGGCGCGCAAGGGCAGATCGGACGCAATGTGCAGGTCTCGGCCCAGGCCATCGGCCAGCTCGGCAGCGGCGGCCAGCGTGGCTACGGCGGCATGCTGAACGTCAGCTATCGCTGGTAGTTTCCGTTGGCGGCGCGACGCGGCGCGCCGCCAACTTGGGTAAACCCCTGGTATTTTTGGCGCCAAAATAGATTTATATTTTTGCCAAAACCCATCCGTTTCCCCAAGCTTCGCGGCGCCCGACGCCGCCCCACGCCCATGACCCAGATCACGCAGTTCCCCTTCGTATCCGTATCGGGCGCGCCCGAGGCGCGCGGCCTTTCCTATGGACAGCAGGCGGCGGACCGCGTCCGCAAGAGCGCCGCCATGTACGGCCAGACCCTGGTCTCGCTGGGCTACGACGCCATGGCGCGCGGCCGGCTGATCCAGGGCTTCGCGCGCGAGATCGAGCAATTCGCGCCGCACTACCTGGAGGAAATGCGCGGCATCGCCGCCGGCGCCGGCGTGACGTTCGAAGACGTGGTCATGATCAACGCGCGCACCGAAGTGATCGCCAAGGCCCGCGCCGAAAAGAAAAAAGCGGCCGAGCTGGAGCCGGGCGACGGCTGCACCGGTGCGCTGATCCTGCCCTCGCGCTCGGCCAACGGCCGGCTGATCCACGGCCAGAACTGGGACTGGCGCGCCGAATGCGCCGACACCGCGATCGTGCTGCGCGTGCGCAACGACAACGGCCCGGACATTCTCACCTTCGTCGAGGCCGGCGGCCTGGCGCGCAGCGGCCTGAACGGCGCCGGCATCTCCATCACCGCCAACTACCTGGAATCGGACCGCGACTTCCAGCAGCTCGGCGTGCCGCTGTCGCTGATCCGCCGCAAGGTGCTAGAACAGGAGCATTTCGCGCTGGCCATCAAGGCGGTCAGCACCACGCCGAAATCCTGCTCCAACAACATCATGCTGGGCATGGCGGCCGGTTTCGGCGTGGACTACGAATGCACCACCGACGAGGCCTTCCCGATCTATCCCGGCGCGGACGACCTGATCGTCCATGCCAACCACTGGGTCAGCGAAGTCGCCCTGGGCAAGCTGCGCGACACCGGCCGCGCCAGCACGCCCGAAAGCGCCTACCGCGACTGGCGCGTGCGCCGGCTGCTGAACGAGGCGGCCACGCTGACGCGCGAAGATCTCAAGCGCGCGCTGTTCGACGACTTCGGCGCGCCGTATTCCGTGTGCCGCCCGCCGCGCCCCGGCAGCCACGACAATCTGTCGGCCACGGTGGCGATGGTGGTGATGGAACCCGCCGCCGGACTGATGGAGGTGGCCCCGCTGCCCGCGCTGAACCGCGTCTTCACGCGCTACAGCCTGCAGGACGAACCCCAGCTGCTGCCCGCCGCCTGAACGCGGCCACCATCGGAAACCCGCCCATGAAGACCATCCTGTCCAGCGCCGCGCTGGCGGCCTCGCTGGCCCTGGCCGGCACGGCCCAGGCCGCCGCGCCGCTGCGCATCTCGCTCACCGCCGATATCCGCTCCACCGAGCCCGGCGTCAACCGCGACAGCAACAGCGACGCGGTCGTGCTGCACATCGTCGAAGGCCTGGTGGCCTACGGCGAGGACGCCGAGGTCCGCCCCCTGCTGGCGCAGTCGGTGGACATCAGCCCCGACGGCACGACCTACACCTTCACGCTGCGTGACGGCATCCGGTTCCACAACGGCGCGCCGCTGACGTCCGCCGACGTGCTCTGGTCCTGGCAGCGCGACACCGCGCCCGCCACCGGCTGGCGCTGCGCCAGCGAATTCGACGGCCGCGGCGCGGTCAAGGTGCTGTCGGTGCAGGCGCCGGATCCGCGCACGGTGGTGTACAGGCTGGAGCGCCCCAGCAGCCTGTTCCTGGCCACGCTGGCGCGCACCGACTGCGGCGGCACGGGCATCGTGCACCGGGACTCGGTCAAGCCGGACGGCGCCTGGGACAAGCCCATCGGCACCGGCCCCTTCATGCTGACCGAATGGAAACGCGGCGAGTACATCCGTCTGGCGCGCTACGCCGGCTACGCCAACCGCGACGGCAAGCCCGACGGCTATACGGGTTCCAAAAGACCGCTGGTCGACGAAGCGCGCTTCGTGATCGTGCCGGACGATTCCACCGCCAAGGCCGCCCTGCAGCGCGGCGACATCGACATCATCGAGGACCTGTCCAACAGCGACGTGCCAGTGCTGCGGCAGGATCCCAATGTGCGCGTCGCCTACGCGCCCGTGATGAGCATGACGGCGCTGCTGATGCAGACCCGCGATCCCCTGCTGGCCGATCCGCGCCTGCGGCAGGCGCTGGCGCACGCCATCGATTACGCGCAGCTGGCCGCCGCCGTGACCGAAGGCCTGGCCCAGCCCAATAATTCGATCGTGCCCCTGGTGTCGTCCTATCACGGCGCGGCGCAGCGCCAAGGCTGGCAATACGATCCCGCGCTGGCCGCCAGGCTGGCGCGCGATGCCGGCTACAAGGGCCAGGAGCTGACCATCCTGACGACCAAGCGCTATCCGCAGTCCTACAACTCGGCCGTCATCGTGCAGGCCATGCTGCAGGCGGCCGGATTCAACGCCAGGCTGTCGGTGCTGGAATGGGCCGCCCAGCTGGACCGCTACAACGCCGGCAACTACCAGCTGATGACCTTCCCCTACTCGGCCCGGCTCGACGCCGCGCTGAACTACGAGATGGTGACCGGCGACAAGGCCAAGCAGCCGCGCAAGGTCTGGGACAACCCCGAGGCCGCCAGGCTGATCGAGGCCGCCTCGGCGGAGACCGACCACGGCAAGCGGCAGGCGATCTTCGATCAGCTGCACCGCCTGTTCCTGGCCGACGCGCCCTCGATTCCGCTGTACAACGGCCTGGACATCGGCGCCTTCCGCAGCGACATCAAGGGCTACCGGCCCTGGGCGGTAAAGAAGCCGCGCGCCTGGGAAGTGGAGCGCAGCGGCTCCTAGCCCGCCGGGCGGCGTCTCGACGCGCCGCTCAGCCGGCGAACAACTCCGCCGCGACGAAATCCACGAAAGCCCGGATCTTGGGCGACAGCTGCCGGCTGGACGGCCACAGCACGTGAAAGACCATCTCGCGCTTGTTGTAGTCGTCCAGCACCGTGACCAGCCTGCCCTGCCGCAGTTGCTCGCGCACGGCGATCTCGGGCACGCAGGCGATGCCCAGGCCCTGCTCGGCGAAGCAGACCTGCGGGTCCAGCGTATTGGTCACCATGCTGGCGGGCAGTTCCAGCGCCGGCTCGTCCGGCGCGCGGCCCAGCGGCCAGACATCCAGCTTGCCGGTGCTGGGAAAGCGGTACAGCAGGCAGGCATGACGCGTCAGGTCCTGGGGCTCGCGCGGCCAGCCCGCCGCCTCGAAATAGGCGGGCGCGCCCACGATCACCTTGCGACAGGCGCCCAGCCGCCTGGCCGTCAGGCGCGAATCGCCGGGCTCGCCGCTGCGGATGACGGCGTCGAAACCCTCTTCGATCACATCCACCAGCCGGTCCGAGTAATCGATGTCCAGCTCGATGCCCGGATGGCTGCGCTTGAACTCCCCCAGCTTGGGCATGAAGAGCGTGCCCACCGACGGCAGGCTGATGCGCAGCTTGCCGCGCGGCTCGCTGCGGGTCTGCAGCAGCTCCGCCTCGGCGGCCTCCATTTCGTGCAGGATGCGGCGGCAGCGCTCCAGGAACAGCGCGCCTTCCGGCGTCGGATTGATCGTGCGGGTGGAGCGGTGGAACAGGCGCACGCCCAGCCGTTCCTCCAGCCGCACGATGGCCTTGCTGACGGCTGATGCCGAAATGCCCAGTTGCTGCCCCGCCGCCGTGAAGCTGCGCGCATCCGCGGCACGGACGAACACGTGCAGCGCGCTGATGTTGTCCATGCTTGCCCGCCCCATTCATGACTACAGAGTCATGAGTGTTTGAAACTTTAGCCTGTTTTTCATTTATCGGGCTTCCTCCACACTGCGTCCCAGCGATGGGCCTGCCGCCTTCCGGCACGCCTGCCCCCGATGAAAGGACGAGAACATGACGACGATGACAGCGCGGACCGCCGCGCATCCCGAGGCGGACAAGCTGCCGCTGGCCGCGCTGCTGGCGCTGGCGATGACCGGCTTCCTGGCCCTGCTGACCGAGACCCTGCCCGCCGGCATGTTGCTGCGCATCAGCGCGGGCATGGGCATATCGGAAACGCTGGCGGGCCAGTTCGTGACGCTGTACGCCATCGGCTCGGTGGCCGCCGCCGTGCCGCTGACGACAGCCACGCAGGGCTGGCGTCGCCGCCCGCTGCTGCTCGCGGCGCTGGCCGCGATCCTGATCTTCAACACGCTGACGGCGCTGACCGACAGCTACATCGCGGCCCTGGCCGCGCGTTTCCTGGCCGGCATGGCGGGCGGCCTGATCTGGGGCATGCTGGCCGGCTATGCGCGCCGGCTGGTGGCCGATCCGCTCAAGGGCCGCGCGCTGGCCATCGCCGGCGTGGGCGCGCCCATCGCCCTGTCGCTGGGCGTGCCGCTGGGCACGCTGCTGGGCGATGCGCTCGGCTGGCGCAGCGCGTTCGGCGCGATCTCGCTGCTGACGCTGGCGGTCATGGCCTGGATCCTGGCGAAGGTGCCCGATTTCGCGGGGCAGCCGGCCGGCAAACGGCAGGGCGTCGGCCTGGTGCTGCGCAGCCCCGGCCTGCGCCCGGTGCTGGCCGTGCTGGTGCTGTGGGTGCTGGCGCACAGCATTCTCTACACCTATGTCGCGCCCCTGCTCGGCCCGGCCGGCCTGTCGGGACAGACGGATCGGGTGCTGCTGACGTTCGGCGTGGCCTCGCTGGCCGGCGTGTGGACCAGCGGGATGCTGATCGACCGCCGGCTGCGCGCGCTGGTGCTGCTGAGCCTGGTCGGTTTCGCGCTGGCCGTGCTGGCGCTGGGACTTGCGGGCACGCATGCGCCAGCGGTGTATGTGGCGGTGGCGGCCTGGGGCGTGGCGTTCGGCGGTTCGCCGACCCTGCTGCAGACGGCCTCGGCCGAGGCGGCCGGCCCCGGTGCCGACGTGGCGCAATCGATCCTGGCCACCGTCTGGAACGTGGCCATCGCGGGCGGCGGCATCGTCGGCGGCCTGTTGCTGGACGCCTGCGGCGCCGGCTCCCTGCCCTGGGCCGCGCTGGTGCTGGCGATCGCCGCGCTGCTGCTGGCCGGCGCGGCGCGCGCTCATGGCTTTCCGGCGGAGCCGCGCCACGCCCGGCGTCAGTGAGGACGGGCTGCGTCCTGCCACAAGCCGGCGGCCGGCATGGCGGCCGACCACCGTGTCGCGCTCAAGGCTTGATCGACGTGCCCCAGGCGCGCGGCTTGCCCTCCCAGACCGAGAAGCCTTGCACGCGCTTGCCAGTGGCCCAGGCATCGGCGCCGTTGTAGAGCACCAGCAGCGGCGTCTGCTCCAGCATCAGCGCATGCAGCTGGTCGAACAGGGCCTGACGCCTGGCCGGATCGGATTCCAGGAAGCTCTCGTCGATCAGCTTCTGCGCCTGCGGATCGTCCCAGACCTTGCGCGGCTGCGCCGTCTTGTCGCCGGAGAACTGTTCGAAGCTCAGCGCGGGATCGATGCGCGAGGAGAACGTGAAGGAGCTGATCTGGTACTTGCCGGTGTTGTAGCGGTCCAGCTGCGTGGCCCACTCCAGCACTTCGATGCGGGCGTTGATGCCCACGGCCTGCATCATGGCCTGCGCCATCACGGCGACCTGGTAGCTCGGCACATGGGCGCGCTTGTTGGCGTAGATGACGATGGGCTCGCCCTTGTAGCCCGCTTCCTTCAGCAGTTGCTGCGCCCGCGCCGGATCATGGCGGTAGGCGCGCTTCTCGGCCTCCTTGTAGTAGGCCGAGCCGGTGTGGACGGCGGAGTTGTTCAGCTCGCCCAGCCCTTCCGACGCCGCCGCCACGACCTGCGGAATATCCAGCGCGGCGGCGATGGCCTGGCGCAGCTTGACGTTCTTGAGCACCGGATCCTGCGTCTGGAACAGCAGCGTGTGCTTGGTGGCGTCGTGCGGGGTCATGACGGCCACGGCGGGATTGCCCTTGAGTTCGGCCACGTCGGTATTGGTGATCTGGCTGGCGTCGATGGCGCCGGACACCAGCCCCGCCTTGGAGCTGGACGCGTCCGGCACCACCAGGAACCTGACCTCGTCGGCCAGCGCGCGCTTGGCGCCCACGTAGCCGTCCGGCTTGTCGCCGGCCCCGGGAGGCTGCGCATAATCCTTGAAGGCCGTGAGCAGCACGTATTCGCCGCGCTTCCATTCCTTGAACTGGTAGGGGCCGGTGCCGATGGGCTTGTCCCAATTGCCATCGGCGCCCACCGAATCCTTGTGCACGATGGCGGTCATGCCGCAATCGGTGCGCGCCAGCGAATCCAGGAACACGGCGGATCGGTGGCTGATCTTCATGACCACGGTGCGCGCGTCGGGCGCGGACACGTCGGTCACCTTCAGGCCGTTGCGACCGTCGAAATCGCTGCGGCAACGCCAGTCGCTCCTGGGATCCATGTAGCGCTGCCAGTTCCACAGCACGTCGGCGGAACTCAGCGTGGCGCCATTATGGAACTTCACCCCCTCGCGCAGCGTGAAGGTATAGGTCAGCCCGTCGTCCGACATGCTCACCGATTGCGCCAGCAGCGGCGCCACGGTGCCATCCTCGCGATAGCCGACCAGGCCCTCCACCATGTGCAGCACCACGCCGTCGGTGGTGTTGTCGCGGTTCACGCCCGGATTGATGGAGCGGATGTCGGCCGGCTGCGCGATGGTCAGCACGGCTGCCTGGGCGGCGCCCGCCCAGGCCAGGGCGAGGCTGAGCGCGAGCGTTCGGGAAAGGGAAGGACGAGGCATGTGGGGCTCCGGGGCTTGCGGCGCCGCTCATGCATTTTTGGCGCCAAAATTTGATGCACATTATGGATGCATCGAATCACGGCGCCATCGGGAGTATCCCTGAAGCGCGGCTGCGGGAGGTGAAAAACGCAAGGCCGGAAAGCGTCGCGGCGGCGATCCGTTGCCGGATGGCCGCCGCGGGCCGGCGGGACAGCCCGCCGGATCAGGGAATGAAGCCGCGATTCGCGGCCGCGCTCAGGAAATGTCCTGGCCCACGTGCGCCGCGATGATCTTCTGCAGGCGCTTGACGTCGCGCGCCTCGAGCGCGTCGACCATGTCGAAATGTTCGCGCGCGGACATCTCGATGCGCGCGCGCGTCACCCATTCCTTGGCCGGCGCCGCCGGCCCGCGCGCGCGGGTTTCCTGGATCAGCGCGACCAGTTCGCGGTTGCTGCACAGGTCGTACAGCGCCGCGTGGAAGGCCAGGTTGACCTCGTACTGTTCCAGCAGCGTGCCGTCCTGCAGCAACTTGGCGAAGCGCTCGGCCAGCGCGCGCAGCGCGCGCACCTTGGCGCTGGTGACGTTGGGCATCAGGTCGGCCGCCGCGCCGGTCTCGAGCAGGATGCGGATGTCGCGGATCTGCCCGTGCACGTCCGGATCCATGGCGTACACGTGGTAGCCCCGGTTCGGGATGTGCGCGATCAGGCGCTTGGCCGTGAGCTGGTCCAGCGCCCGGCGCACTTCCAGGCGCGTGCAATCGTAGCGCTCCTGCAGATCGATCTGTTTCAGCCAGGCGCCGGCCCCGTACACGCCCGACTGGATGTCGTGGGCGATACGGTCGACCAGGCCCGGCTGCGTCGCCGCCGCTTTCGGCATGGACCACTCCCGAGAATCAAATCCAAAGCGCGTATTTTATGCACACTCCCCGCCGGACATCGATCCCCGTTTCCCCCGTCAGGCCCGGGCCGCCGCCGGTTCGTCCAGCCGCCAGCGCAGGCGCACGCCGCCCGACGGGGTGGACTCCAGCGCCGGGATCGCGGACAGCAGCTTGCGGGTGTAGTCCTCGCACGGCCGGTCGAACACCTCGTCGCGCGCGCCCTGCTCGACGATGGCGCCGTCGCGCATGACCACCACGCGATCGGCCACCTGCTCCACCACGCCCAGGTCGTGGCTGATGAACAGGCAGGAAAAGCCGTGCCGCGCCTGCAGGTCGGCGAACAGGTCCAGCACCTGCGCCCGCACCGTCACGTCCAGCGCCGACACCGGTTCGTCCGCGATCACGAAGGCCGGCCGCCGCACCACCGCCCGCGCGATCGCCACGCGCTGGCGCTGGCCGCCCGACAGCTCGTGCGGATAGCGGCCGGCGTATTCCGAGCCCAGGCCGACCTCGGCCAGCACCTCGTCCACGCGCCGGCGCTTGTCCTGGGCGGACAGGCCGCCCAGCATGCGCAGCCCTTCGCCCACCAGTTCGCCGATGGTCATGCGCGGATCCAGCGAGGAATACGGATCCTGGAACACCATCTGGCAATTGAGCCGGTAGTCGCGCCAGCTCGCGGCGCGCCGGTCCACCGCCGCCCCGCGAAACAGGATCTGGCCGGACGACGGCGCCAGCAGCCCGGCGATGGCGCGGCCCAGCGTGGTCTTGCCCGAGCCGGACCCGCCCACCACCGCCACCACCTCGCGCGGCCGCACCTGCAGGTCGATGCCATGCAACGCGCGCTTGGCGCCGGTGCGCGAGAACAGGCGCTGGCGGCCGGCGTAGTCGATCACCAGATTCCTGACCTCGACGATGGGCGCCTCCCGGTTGACCGCCCGCGCCGGCTGCCGGCGCGGCATCGCATCCAGCAGCTTGCGCGTGTAGGGATGGGCGGGCCGCTCCAGGATGGCGGCCGTGGCGCCCTCCTCCAGCACGCGCCCGTGCTGCATCACCACCATGCGTTCGGTGTAGCGCGCCACCATGGGCAGGTCGTGGCTGATCATCAGCACGGCCGTGCGATGCTCGCGGGTCAGCGCCACCATCAGTTCCAGCACATCGCGCTGCACCACCGCATCCAGCGCCGTCGTCGGCTCATCGGCGATCAGCAGCGCAGGCTCCAGCAGCATCACCGAGGCCAGCATCATGCGCTGGCGCATACCGCCGGAGAATTCATGCGGCCAGGCCTGGACCGCCGCCTTGGGATCGCGTATGCCCACGCGCGCCAGCATGTCCAGCACCCGTTCGCGCCGCTCGGCCGCGCCCAGGCGGTCACGATGCAACTTCAGACCTTCCTCCAGCTGGCGACCGATGGACATGGACGGGTTGAGCGAAGTCATCGGCTCCTGGAACACCATGCCGATGCGCGCCCCGCGCAGCCCGCGCAGTGCGGCGGCGCTGGCGCGCGGCACGTCCACGCCCTCGAACAGGATCGAACCGCCCGCCACCTTGAGGGGCGAGGGCGTCAGCCCCATGATGGCGCGCGCCGCCTGGGTCTTGCCGCTGCCGGACTCGCCGACGATGCCGACCATCTCGCCCGGCGCGACCGAGAAGGACACGTCGCTGACGATCTCGCGCCCGCCGGCGCCCACGGTCAGGGTCAGCCCCGACACCGATACCAGTGCGCTCATTGCACGCCCCTCATGCGCGGATCGAAACGGTCCCGCACCGCGTCGCCCAGCAGGTTGATGCCCAGCAGCGCCAGCGCGATGGACAGCCCCGGGAAGATGGACAGGTAGGACGCCTGCGCCATGAACGGCCTTGCGGCGGCCAGCATGTTGCCCCAGGTCGGCGCGGGCGGCGGCACACCCAGGCCCAGGAAGGACAGCGCGCTCTCGGCCAGGATGACCCAGCCGAACATGGACGTGGCCAGCACCGTCAGCGGCGCGATGCAGTTCGGCAGCACGTGGCGCCACATCGTGTACAGCTCGGAATTGCCCAGCACGCGCGAGGATTCGATGAATTCCTTTTCGCGCAGGGACAGCACGGTGCCGCGCACGATGCGCGTGACCGACGGCGTGTACGCCAGGCCGAGCGCCAGGATGATGCCGTACTTGTTGGCCCCCACCACCGCCAGCAGTCCCAGCGCCAGCAGCAGGCCCGGAAAGGCCAGCAGGGCGTTGTTGAAGGCCATGATGATGCGGTCGGTCCAGCCGCGCACGAAACCGGTCAGCGTGCCGATCAGCGTGCCGGCGACGATGGCGAAGCTCACCGTCAGCAGGCTGATCCAGACGCTGCTGCTGGCGCCCGCCAGGAGGCGCGACAGCTCGTCGCGCCCGAACTCGTCAGTGCCGAGCAGGAAGCCGCCGCCGGGCGGCTTGAGCCGCGCGGCGAAATTGATCTTCAGCGGATCGTGCGGCGTCCACAGTTCCCCCATGACGGCGGCCACGAGCATCACGCCGACGATCAGGCCGCCGATCAGCGCGTTGGCTGGAATCTTCTTTTTCATTCGGCGGTCACTCTCGGGTCGAAAATGGGATAGCACAGGTCGATCAGCAGGTTCACCACCACATAGACCACGCCCACGAACAGCAGGCAGCCCTGGATCACCGGATAGTCGCGGGCAAAGATCGCGTCCACCAGCAGCCGGCCCAGGCCGGGAATGGTGAACACGGTTTCCACCACGGCGATGCCGCCCAGCAGATTGCCCAGCACCAGCCCGATCAGCGTCCAGGTCGGGCCAAAGGCGTTGCGGAACGCGTGGCGCATCAGCACCGCCGATTCCGGCAGGCCCTTGGCGCGCGCGTGCGTGATGTAGTCCAGCCGCAGCACTTCCAGCGTGCTGGCCCGCGCCATGCGCAGGAGCACGCCGATCTCGTGCAGGAACAGCGTGGCGATGGGCATGATCAGATACAGCAGCCCCGCCTTCCAGTCCTCGCCGACGGACACATAGCCGACCACCGGCAGCCATTGCAGCTTGAGGCCGAACAGGATCAGCATCAGCAGGCCGAGCCAGAACGTGGGAATGGACACCAGCAGCGTGGCCGTCGATACCAGCGCCAGGTCGGCTGCCTGGTTCTGCTTCCAGGCGGCGATCATGCCGGCCGGCACCGCCACCAGCGCGGCCAGGATCACGGCCACCACCACCACGCGGCCGCTGACCAGGAAGCGGTCCCATACCAGCGACAGCACGGGCTGGCCGGTATTGATCGACGATCCCAGGTCGCCGTGCAGCATGTTCGAGAACCAGATGCCGAACTGGGCGGCCCAGGTCTGGTCCAGTCCCAGCCGCGCCCGCAGGTCGGCCAGCGCGGCCGGCGTGGCCAGGTCGCCCAGCAGCAGCTGGGCGGGGTCGCCGGGAATCAGGCGGATCATCACGAACACCGCCACCGCCACGATCAGCAGCGTGGGCACGGCCATCAAGATCCGGGACAGCGCAAAACGCAGCATGGCTCGCTCCTCTCAGTTCCGCCGGCCGGCGACGGCCCGGACGCACCGGACAGATCCGGCCTTATTCATTGCGCAGCCGGCGCAGCGTGGCAGCCAGGAAATCCTGCACCCGCGGCACGCACTTCAGGCCGTCGTGCGGCACGTTGTCCACCAGGTCCAGCACCGCGTGCACGCCGGCCGCCTCGAACGAGCGGCGCAGAGACTCCAGCCGTTCCGGACGGGTCAGCCCGGCCGAGTTCGCGCCCGGCATGTGGAACTTGCCGCCTTCGCGATGCGTGATCTCCCAGGTCTCCAGGTCGGCCTTGCCCACGATCATGTGCACGGCCACCTTGCGCAGCGCCTCGGCGTCGACAGCCTTGCCGAAGCGCGCCTGCGCATCGCGCACGCCGACCCACCAATCCTGTTCGGGATCCAGCAGCGTGACCGAGCCCGGCGCGCCGATGGAAACGGCCCACAGCGTCTCGGGATGCAGCAGGGCGTAGCGGTTCACGAACTGGCCGCCGCCCGAATAGCCGAACAGGCCGAAGCGCTCGAAGCGCCGGCCGAACTTCTCGCCGACCTCGGCCACCATGTCCTGCAGCACGTGGTCGTAGCGGATCCCGCCTTCATGCAGCTGCTTGAAGCCGTCGCGGTTGCCATCGCCCAGCACGCCCACCGGAAACAGCGGGCATAGCACGATGCAATCGTTCCAGCGCGCGAACTCGGCGAAGGCGTCGCGGTATTCGACGAAGGCGCGGCCGGTGCCGTGCATGACCACCACCAGTTCCACCGGATGGCGCGCGCTGTCGATATGCGGCGGCACGTACATGCAGTACGAGAAGCGCGGATCGCTGCGGGCCGCGAAGATGGTGCTGTGCCCCAGGTCATAGATGGCCCGGGCGCGGGCATGGTCGGAAGGAACGGCGGTAGCTGCGCTGGACTGCATGGCTCTCTCGGTTGGCCGGCGGCGAAGGCCGCCGTCCGCGATGGCGCGGAAATTATGAAACATAAATTGGCGCCAATTTTAGGAATGAGCAAACCCGTCCCACAAGGCTGGGAAATCCCTAGGTAGAACAAGAATCGGGAAAAGGACGGGGATCGGGGCCAGGCGCCCGCTGCCGGGCGGCCCGCGCTCAGTCGAGCTTGTAGCTCTTGAGGTGGATGCTGGTCTCGGTGGCGGAGATCGCCTTGATGAGCCGGACGCGGTCCAGCGCCTGGGACATTTCCTCGATATTGGCCACGCTCAGCTCGGCCAGCAGGTCCCAGCGGCCATTGGTGTCATGCAGGCCCACCACGGCGGGGTCGCCCAGCAGCAGGCTGACGACGCGGCGGGTTTCGTTGCCGTCCACGGCGATGCTCATCCAGGCGCCGATGCGGTTGGGCTCGGATTCCGGCCGCAGCCGCACCGTATAGCCCACGATGATGCCGGCGTCTTCCAGGCGCGTGATGCGGTTGTTCACCGTGCCGCGCGAGACGCCCAGTTTCTTGGCCAGGGTGGCCACCGTGCTGCGGGCGTCGGCGCGCAACAGGCTGAGCAATTGTTGATCCAGTGTGTCCATTATTGTCATTTCGACAGGCGATTGGCGCCAATGTGAAATCTTATACGTGTTTTCCTGCCGAAATGGCAGCTTCCGGCTGACGCCGCCTTTGGTCAGAATTTTCATCAGTACAGAAGGAGACACCTCATGAGCACGCTGCTCACCACCAAAGACGTCGCCACGCTCATCGCGACGCGCACCCTGCCCCGCTGCCTGGAAGACCTGGCCGGACGCATCCGCGCCGACTTCCTGCGCTGGCCGGAATTCGACAAATCGGCGCGCCTGGCCAGCCATTCCAGACTAGGCGTGATCGAACTCATGCCCGTGGCCGATGCCCGCTACTACAGCTTCAAGTATGTCAATGGCCATCCGCAGAATCCGCATATCGGCCTGCCCACCGTCATGGCCCTGGGCGTGCTGGCCGACGTGGCCACCGGCATTCCCCTGCTGGTGTCGGAACTGACCCTGACCACCGCGCTGCGCACGGCCGCCATGTCCGCCGTGGCCGCGCAGGCGCTGGCCCGTCCCGGCGCGCGCAGCATGGCGCTGATCGGCAACGGCGCGCAAAGTGAATTCCAGGCCCTGGCCTTCCATCACCTGCTGGGCATCAACGACATCCGCGCCTACGACCTGGATCCCGCCGCCACCCGCAAGCTGGCCGCCAATCTGGCGCGGGTTCCCGGCCTGCGCCTGCGGCCCTGCGCCAGCGCGGCCGAAGCGACGCGCGGCGCCGACATCGTCACCACGGTCACGGCGGACAAGGCCTACGCCACCATCCTCACCGCCGACATGGTGGAAGACGGCATGCACCTGAACGCGGTCGGCGGCGACTGTCCCGGCAAGACCGAGCTGCACCGCGACGTGCTGCTGCGCGCCAGCACCTTCGTCGAATACGAGCCGCAGACCCGCATCGAAGGCGACATCCAGCAGATGCCCGCCGACTACCCCGTCACGGAACTGTGGCGCGTGCTGGCCGGACAGGCGCCGGGCCGCCGCGACGCGGGCGAGGTGACGCTGTTCGATTCCGTGGGCTTCGCGCTGGAAGACTATTCGGCGCTGCGCTACCTGGCAGACTCGGCGCGGGAGCTGGGCCTGGGCCAGCCGGCCGGACTGATACCCGATCTGGCCGACCCGCGCGATCTGTATGCGCTGGTCGAAGCCAGCCGGACGGTCGGGGTCCAGGGCGAAGTCGCGGTGCCGGCCCGCGACAGCCACGCGCTCTGCGCCTAGTCCGGCCGTCCGACCTCGGGATGCGGGGAGAACCTGCCAGCCACCTTGGCTGGCGGCCGCGCGGCCCTGGCATGCGGCATCCCGGGCCGTCGAGGCGCGTGCGAGGCGCGTGCGAGGCGCCCACGCACTGATGTTCCAGTGCATTGCCGCACCGCAGGCGCCAGGAGGGCGCGCGATATACTCGGCCACCGCAAGCCAAGCCTCGACGGTGGGCCCGGCGCACAGCACGCACGTCCCGCGTGCCCGCCCCCCGCCCGAGCGCGCCGGCACACTCATGAATTTCGGATTGTCACGACAAGCCCATGCTGCAATGGCTCAGACGCAAACTGTCCCCATGGTCGCCGGAACATCAGCGCTCGGTCGCGAAGTTTCCCGGCCAGGCTGAACTCGACCCGCCATCTCCCGCCGACCTGGCCGCCATGGGCATGACGGTGGCCTTCTTTACCCGCGACAGCATTTACGAAACGGAAAAGAACCGGCTGGTCCGCTCCGCTGAAAGGCTCCAGCTTCCCGTCGACGCCCAGGCTATCGACACCACCGGATCCTGGGTGCGCAACGCCGCCATGAAGCCCGGCGTGCTGGTCGGCATGCGGCGCAAGCACCGCGGCCCCATGCTCTATGTGGACGTGGACGCGGTGTTCCATCGCAATCCCTGGCCCAGCCTGGCCGCGCTGGATTGCGACATCGCCGCGTACCACGAGCCCGACGGCCATCTGCTCAGCGGCACGCTGTACATCAACGACACGCCGGCGGCGGCCACCCTGCTGGATGAATGGGCGGCGGCTTGCGGCGCCAATCCCGATGAATGGGACCAGCTCGTGCTCGAACGCATCCTGGCCGAGGATGCCGCGCGCGCCGAACCGCGCTATCGCCAGGCGCGGCTGCCGGTCGCCTATTGCTGGATCTTCGACAAGATCGACAACGCGGCATCGGCGCAGGTCTATATCGAACACCTGCAGGCCAGCCGTGAGAACAAGCCGCTCAAGGGGCTGTTCCGCAAGCCCGGCCGCAACGTACGGCGGCGCCGCGACCGGATCCGGACGATAGAGAAGATTCTGTTCACCGGCGCGCGCGGCCGCTAACAGACTAGCAGGGGCGCGCGACTAGCCGGCGGGATGCCGCCGCGCCTGCGCTTCGTCGACGTCCTGCCCGTCCTCGTGCAGGACGCGCCCGCCCTTCACGGGCAGCGCCTCGAGCAGCTTGTCCAGCGCCAGGGCGCGCTCGAAGTACCACCCTTGCACCTTGGAAACGCCGTGCGCGGCCGCCTCGTTGACGTGCTCCTCGGTCTCCGCGCCTTCCGCGATCACTTCGATATCCAGGGACTTGGCCAGCTCGATGATCTGCATCGCCACCGTGCGCTTGGCGCCTCTTTCGGAGAGCCCTTGCGTGAAGACCTTGTCGAGCTTCAGGTAATCCACCGGAAACGCCCCCAGGTAGGCCAGGCTGGAATAGCCCGTGCCGAAGTCGTCGATCGCGACCTTCACCCCCAAGGCGCGGATGCCGTCTATGGTTTCCCTGGCGTTCTCCTCGAGCAACCCCCGCTCGGTCAGCTCGATGATGATCCATGACGGCGGCAGGCCGGTCTCCTGCAGCAGCCTTTCGGCCAGCGCCCGGCCCGATCCCGACTTGACCTCGTTGGCGGAGATGTTCAACGAGACGTAGAAGCCCCGCACATGCGATTCGATGACCGGCAGGTCCTCGGCCACCAGATCGAACACCAGCGCCGCGATCTCCTCGGACAGGCCGCAACGCTCGGCCGCCGGTATGAAGATGTCCGGCCCCATCGGCTCGGCGCCATAGGGGCGCTTCCATCGCAGCAGCGCCTCCGCGCCTATCCATTGCTTGGTCCGGATATCGACGATGGGCTGGTAGACCAGATGGAACTCCCGGTCCCGTATCGCCCGGCGCAGCAGCTGGGGCATGTCGCGGGCCCATCGCTTGCGCCACAGGATCACGCCGCACAGCATCACGCCGGCGATCCCGCCGGCCGCGGCGACCGCCCATCGCGTGCCCGCGAAGTCGTGCAGATACGCCTCGGGAGGAATGGCCACCACCGCCACATGCTGGAACCGCGAGGACGGCAGGATCGCCAGCACCGTGCCCGACAGCTCCCCGACCACGGCCTGTCTGGTCGCCGCGCTCTGCAGCCACTCCGGCTTCACGTAGCCGATGCCGAAAAAGCGGTTGGTTTCGCCGGGATAGAACAAGCCGATGGTCGCGGACGGCTCGAGCAGCGTCATGGCGTTCACGTAGTCGCCGCGATTCAGGAATATCGTGTAGCCGTTGAAGGAGAGCGCGATGTACCGCAATTCCGGCGCGGCCGGCAGCGCCACGTCCGGCCATACGCGCATGCCCTGCAGCGACACGAAGTCCGGCGGGCCGAGGTCCAGGCCGTCCAGCGTGCGTCCCAATGAAGAACAGACGATGCGCGTTCCGTCGGCATAGGCGATGGCGCGCAGCACCGGGGATTGCAGGACCCGCTTGCCCATTTCAGACTGCGCATAGGCGGCACAGGGCAGCTTTCCACTCAGCGCGCGCAGCGATTGGCTCAGGTCCTGCAGCTGCGAAGACACGAGGTCCGCGCGTGCGAGCACCGCGGTCGAAAGCGTCCTGGCCTGCGTCTTGGCACGCTCGATGGCGAATTGCGTGGATAGTTCAAGCCCAAAGTAAATCGGCACCGTTGCAGCGAAGACAAGTCCGATAACAAAAACCAGCGTTGTTACAAACTTCCCCATAGACCGCACACCCCGATTAAGTGTTTGACTATGACCGCAAGCTTTCAGATCATTATCAAAGAAATTAAACCATGTAGCCAGAATTCGAATTACTGCTACGCACCATGCCCGTCACGATGACTGAACCCTGTCTGCAGGAAAAAGGCCATGGCGGCAATCGATGATGAGCATTCCTCGCCTCGAAAGCTGCCCTCCATCCGACGCGCCCTGCTCTGGCTGGGCATAGCCTGTACCGTGCCGACCATCCTGGTGGCCTCGGCGGCCGCCTACGAGGACTATCTGCTGCGCAAGGAGCGCGTCTACGAGACGGCCGTCAGCATGGCGCGCACGCTCGTCGCGGAACTGGAGCGCGAGTTGCGCGGCGTCGAATCCGGCCTGCGGATACTGGCGACGTCCGAGGAACTGCAGCAAGGCAAGCTGGGCGCCTTCCACCGCCGGCTGCAGGATGCGCTGCAATTGCAGAATGTCGATGGTTACGTGCTATTGGACAACCACGACATGCTGGTGGCCAACAGCAGCGCGCCCTATCCCAGCCCCCCGATCAGAAGCGTCCTGCCGGACGCGATCCGGCAGCAGGCCCGATCGCCGCAGGGCGTCGTCACGAACCTGTTCAACACCGCCCTGCGCGGCGAGCAGACCATCGCCGTCGGGATTCCGGTGACCCTGCAAGGCCAGGTCCAGTACGGCCTGTTCGCCGAGATCAGGCCACAGCGCATCAGCCAGATCCTGCGCCGGCAGGCGTTGCCGGCGGGATGGGTCGCCGCCGCGCTGGACAAGGAGGCGCTGATCGTGGGCCGCACGCGCGAAGAAGCCCGGTATATCGGCCAGCATGCCGTGCCGACGCTGGCCGATGCGGTGCGCCGCCAGCAGGACGGCACGCTGCACAGCACGACCAAGGAAGGCGTGCCGGTGCTGACGGCTTTCAGCCATAGCCGGGACCGGATGTGGGCCGTGGCCATCGGCGCGCCCATCTCGTCCCTGCAGGCCGACCTGTGGCGCTCCATGATCTGGGTCCTGGTGGTCAGCCTGGCGATCATCGCCATGGGCATCTGGGCGGCCTATCGGCTGGCCCTGCGGATCCGGACGTCCATCACCGCGCTGATCGAACCCGCCATCGCCCTGGGCCGAGGCGATACCCTGCCCGTCCCGCCCACCCGCTATCGCGAAACAGCCCTGCTGGGCAGCGCATTGCAGCATGCCGGCCAGATGCTGTCCGATACGCAACGGCTGGCCTACCACGATCCGCTGACCTCGCTGTGCAACCGCGTGCTCTTCACGGAACTGGCGTCACACGCGCTGGCGGCGGCGGCGCGCACCTCGCGTTCCGTCGCCATCCTGGCGATCGACCTGGACCGCTTCAAGATCGTGAACGATACCTATGGCCACGGCACCGGCGACCAGATCCTGAAGATCGCCGCCGAGCGCATGAGCGGCGCGCTGCGCAGCTCGGACGTGCTGTCGCGCTTTGGCGGCGACGAATTCGTGGTGCTGCTGGACGCCGGCGGCCAGGAGGCCGCCGAACAGGTCGCCAGGAACCTGAACGCGGCGCTGGCCGCCCCCTACCCCGGCGTACTCGTGGACCTGAGCGGATCCATCGGCATCGCGGTCTTTCCGGACGACGGCGACACCTTGAACCGGCTGCTGCAGGCAGCGGACAAGGCGCTGTACCGGGCCAAGGCCGCCGGCCGCAACCGCTACGCGATCGCCACGCGCCCGCATCGGGCGGCGGCGTCGGGCGCCGGCGATACGGGCGAGTGACGCGCAGGCGGCGCGCAGGCGGCGCAGCTTGAAAAGCCCGCCGCAAGTACCTATCATGGCGCATCTGATCCGGCGCGCCGCCGGCCCTGATGCTCTCCGGTCCTTGCGCCCCCCCCTGCAAAGCGCACTCCGCCGTTCCCCGCCACCGTCCCGGTGGCGCGCCGCCTCCCTGGCGACATTGATCCCTCCACGCTTCTCCCCCTTCCCCACACGTGTTTACACGAGGAAAGGCATGCCCCATTCCAAAACGATTGCTCTTGCGGGCAACAACGGCCCGTTGTTGTCCATGCTTTCCATGTCGGTGTTCTTCGTCGGCGCGAGCGAGTTCATGCTCTCGGCGATGCTGGACCCGCTCGGTCGCGCCTTCGGCGTCGATTCCGGCCAGATCACCTGGCTGGTCTCCAGCTATGCCTTTGCGTATGCGCTCGCCGCGCCCGTCTTCGGACATCTGTCAGACCGCATCGGACGGCGTCGACCCTTGCTGATCGCCCTGTTCCTGTTCGCGTTGGACGGCTTGGGCATCGCGCTCGCGCCCACCTTTGAAATAGCGGTGGCGCTGCGGATTCTTGGCGGCCTGGCCTCGGCCGTCATCATTCCCAACGCCTTCGCGTTGGTCTCCGAACGCTTGCCGCGCCAGCGTCATGCGGCGGCGATGGGCGTCGTCATGCTCGGCATGACGGCGGGCATCGCGACCGGCCCGGCCATCGCCGGTGTTCTCACTGGCTGGATAGGCTGGCGCGCGCCTTTCTTGCTGGTCTCGGCGGGCTGCCTCGCCGCCTTTCTCGTCGGCCGCATGGCCATGCCCGGCGGTCGCGCCCCAACGGCGGCGACGGTTCCGGCCGCGCAGCGCCCGCTGCGATGGCTGCGCAAGCCGGACATCGTGCGCCCCCTGCTCGCCAAGGGACTGTGGAACGGGACGGGTGTCGCCGCCTTTCTGCTGTCGGGAGAAGTCCTGCGCCTGCGCTATGCCCTGGACGTGGCCCAGGTCGGACTGAGCACTGCCGCATTCGGCATCGGACTCGCCGTGGGCAATCTTTCCGCCGGCGCGCTGCGACGCCTGGGCTCCGGCGAGGAATGCGCGCTGGTCATCACCAATGTGCTGCTCGTCGCATCGGTCGCCGCGTTCTACCTGCCGCCCTTGCCCTTGTGGGGCGCGCTCGCCTGTCTGGCCGCTTGGGGAGCATCCCTGGGGGCAGGCGCCCCGTTGGCCACCACGGTGCTGGCCAGCCGCTCGGACCGCGACAAGGGCGCGGCGCTGGCGGCGGCGGAAACCTTGAACAACCTGTCCATTTTGTCGTTCCTCCCGCTGGCGGCGACACTGCTCGCGCAAGGGAAGCCCACTCTGGCCGCGACCGTCTTCCTGGCGGGCCTGGGCCTGGGCGCAGTCCTGACAGTCCATGATGCCGTGAGGGCGAATCGACGATCCTCCCTGGCTGGCGCCAAAGAAAGCTGATGCCGAGCCGCAGTGCCAGCGCGCGGGTTCAAGCAGATTCAGCTCCGCGCGCGCAAACAAAAAGGCTTAGCTCAGAATATGAGCTAAGCCTTTGATTTAATTGGTCGGGGCGGCGGGATTCGAACTCGCGACCCTCTGCTCCCAAAGCAGATGCGCTACCAGGCTGCGCTACGCCCCGAAGGGTGGGAACTATACCAGATACGGCGGCGCGCGCCCGGGCGCGCCGCCGTGGCGACTCGGCGAGTCCGGACGGGCAACGCCGCCCGTCTACAGATTGCCCGTGGCCTTGCCGATCCGCCAGTACACGCCGCCCCCCGTCATGCCGCCGTCGACCGGCAGGTCCGCGCCCGTGATGAACGAGGCGTCCGGTCCCAGCAGGAACATGACGGCCGCCGCGATCTCGTCGGGATCGGCGCCTCGCGACAGCGGCGTGGCATCCCGGTTGCCTTCGTAGAAAAGCCGCGCCCGGCCCGCGTCGTGCACGGCATTGGGCTGCATGATCATCGGCGTTTCCACCAGGCCCGGGCACACGGTGTTCACGCGTATGCCCCGTCCCGCCAGCTCCAGCGCGGCGGCGCGCGTCAGTCCGCGCAGCCCCCATTTGCTGGCCGTGTAGGCCGCGCTGAAATAGCCGGTCAGGCCGGCGGTGGACGAGGTATTGACGATGGACGCGCCGGCCGGCATCAAGCCGGCGAGCACGTGGATCGCCAGGAACGGCCCGTCCAGGTTGATGTCCAGCAAACGCCGCCATTCAGCATGCGAGGTTTCGGTCACGGTCTTGCGCAGGGTCACGCCCGCGTTGTTGACCAGCCCGTACAGCGGCGCGCCCTCGCGCTCGATCTGCGCGGCCAGCGTCCGCCAGCCGGCTTCGCTGGCCACGTCCGCCACGCGTATCCGCAGACGCCCGGCGTCCGCGCCCGCCTCCGCGCGCAGCGCGTCCCACGTCGGGTCGTCGGCCGGCAGCACATCGAGCGCATGGACGATGGCCCCGGCCCGCAGCAGGCGCAGGGCTTCGGCCGCGCCCTGCCCGCGCGCCGCGCCGGTCACCACGGCGGCCTTGCCGCTCCAATAGGATTGCGTCGTCATCGCGCGCGCCTCAGGTCTTGGACACGCCACCATCGACCAGCAGCACATGGCCGGTCACATAGGCGGAGGCCTGCGAGGCCAGATAGAGCACGGCGTCCGCGATCTCGGCCGGCTGGCCCAGCCGCCGCGCGGGCAGGCGGCCGATGTATTCGGCGTGGGTGGCCGCGTCGGCATGCATCCAGCTGCTCATCGGCGTTTCGATGAAGCCCGGCGCGATGGCGTTCACGCGCAGGCCCAGGGGGCTCCATTCCAGCGCCAGGCATTGCGTCAGATGCGCCACGGCCGCCTTGGCGCTGGCATAGTCCGCGCAGTTCGGGCGCGGCTTCACGC
Organism: Achromobacter sp. AONIH1; assembly: GCF_002902905.1. Classification (NCBI taxonomy): domain Bacteria; kingdom Pseudomonadati; phylum Pseudomonadota; class Betaproteobacteria; order Burkholderiales; family Alcaligenaceae; genus Achromobacter; species Achromobacter sp. AONIH1. Next base: position 6,056,021 of record NZ_CP026124.1, read on the forward strand.
CGGCATAGCTGGACAGGTTGATGATGACGCCGCTGCGCTGCGCCACCATGTGCCGCGCGGCCGCCTGCGCGCCGAAGAACGTGCCCTTCAGATTGATGTCCTGCGTGCGTTGCCAGGCGGCCTCGTCCAGATCGAGGGCGGGCATGCGATCCATGTAGCCCGCGTTGTTGACCCAGATGTCCAGCGCGCCATACTCGGCCGCGACCGCGTCCGCCAGCGCCCGGATCGCGGCGGGCCGGGTCACGTCCAGTTCGCGGCAATCCGCATCCACGCCCGCCATCGCCGCGAGGTCGCGATCGGTGGCGACCACGCGCGCGCCCTGCTTGCTCAACGCCGCGACCACCGCGCGTCCGATGCCGCCACCCGCGCCGGTGACCACCGCGACTTTGCCTGCCAGGTCCAGATAATTTACGTTGCTCATAGAAATGGATGTAGAAGTTGGAATTCAGTTGAAGGCCGCACGCTTGGCGACGGATTCGCGCGTAGGCTCGCCCGGCAGGCGGATGGCGTTCAGGTCCACGCCGGCGGTCTCCTTGATCAGGAAGCCGCCCGCGAAGGCCATCAGCCCCAGCGCGCCCACATAGGCCGTGTAGACCCAGCCCAATCCCTGCGCGCCCAGCCAGGTGTTGATGTACGGCGCCGTGCCGCCGAAGATGGCGACCGACAGCGACGAAATGAAGCCCACGCCCATGGCGCGCGCGCCGGTCGGCACCTGTTCGGCCACCACCGCCGGAAAGATGGCCGCCAGCAGCGCCCAGACCAGCAGGCCGATCAGCTGCGCCACGAACAGGGTCCACGGCTGGTCCGTGACCAGATGCGATACCGGGAACACGGCCAGCGCGACGCCCAGCCCGAACGCCATCACCATCGGCTTGCGGCCGTAGCGGTCCGCCAGCCAGCCGCACACGGGTAGCCACAGCAGGCAGATCAGCTGCGCGATCAGGCTGGCGGTATAGGCGCCCGACGGATCCATGCCCCGGGTCGCGATGGCGGTGGCCGGCGCGAAAGTCACCCAGGTGTAGTAGGTGGCGTTGGAGGCCGCGGCGATCATGATGATGTTGCGCACGATCAGCAAGGCCTGGCGCCGCGACACCTTCACGCCGCCCGCCGGCTCGGCGCGATGCTCGAACACATCGCTTTCGCTCGCGCTGCGGCGCAGGAACAGCGCATAGATGCCCAGCAACGCGCCCACCGCGAAACCGACGCGCCAGCCCCAGGCCTGCATCGCGTCCTTGCCCAGCCAGGATGTCAGCAGGGCGGCCAGGCCAGTCGCCGCCATCACGCCGACGGTCACGCTGACGAAGACGGAACTGGACCACAGGCCACGCCGCTTGGCCGGCGCGATTTCAGCGACGTAGGTATAGGCCACGCCGGACTCGCCGCCGTGCGCCAGGCCCTGCGTCAGCCGGCACAGGAACAGCAGAACAGATGCCCACACTCCCGCCTGTCCGTAGGTCGGCAGCACCGCGATGGCCAGGCTGGTCAGGGCCAGCAGGCACATCGTCAGGACCAGGGTGAACTTGCGTCCATAGCGGTCGCCGATGCGGCCGAACAGCCAGCCGCCGACGGGCCGCGCCAGGAAGCCGCCGGCGAACACAGCCAGCGTGGCCAACAGCGCCGAAGTGGGATCGGACGGATCGAACAGGTTCATGGCCAGATAGGCCGAGAACGTGCCGTACAGCGTCCAGTCGAACCACTCCAGGGCGTTGCCCACGGCCGCCGCGCGCAGCGAAGCCAGGCGGCGCCGGCGGTCTTGTGTCTCCATTGTTATTGTCGTCATTGTCTTGTCCTTGAGGGGTCAGCGCAGGTGCTGGGCGAACCAGTCGGCGGCCGCGCGGCGGGTGCGTTCGAAATGTTCCGTGTAGACGGAGTAATGGCCGCCCGGCAGCAGCAGAAGCTGCTTGGGCTGGTGGGCCGTGTTGAAGGCTTCCTGCTGCAGATCGGCGGGCGTCAGGCCGTCGCCGGTCGCGACGATCATCAACAGGGGCGTGGGCGCGATGCGGCGGATGTACGCGGCGGGCTCGTAGGCGCGGGCCAGCTCCAGGGACCGCAGCGTGACCTCGTTGACCCAGGCGGGGCAACGCTTCGCTTCGCCGGTCATGTAGGCATAGGAGTCGGGCCCCGGATACGCCACCGGCGCCTCGGGATCGGCATCGACCATGCGCAGCGTGGCGGGCGGCAGGCCCGCATCGCGCGCTTCGCGGTCGGCCTCGAACGCCGCCTGCAGGACCAGCGCCTTGTCGTAGCGCACGCGGCGCTGCGCCGCCAGGAAGCCGCTGGTGGTGGGCACCTGGCTCACCACGCACTTGACCCGCTTGTCGATGGCGGCGACGGTCAGGGCATGGCCGCCGCTGTAGCTGCTGCCCCAGATGCCGATGCGCTCGCGGTCCACCTCGGGACGGCGGCGCAGGTAGGAAATGGCGGCGCGGAAATCCTGGATCTGCCGCTGCGGATCGATTTCCTGGCGTGGCTGGCCGTCGCTGCGGCCCAGGTTGCGGAAATCAAAGGTCAGCGCCGCCAGGCCCTGCTCGACGATGGCGGCCGCGTAGTCCTCCAGGTCGCCGCCCGCCACCATCGACCAGCCGTGCGCCAGCGCCACGGCCCCGACGGGGCCGCGGGCTTGCGCCGGCAGGTAGAGCGTGCCGCGCACGCGGTCCCCTTCCACCACGAATTCAATCGGCTCTGCCGATTTTTCCAGATCCGGCCGCGGCGTGCGCGATTCGGTCATTCCCCTCTCCTTGGCGCTGTGTATTGGGATAAAAACAGATGCAAGGGCCGAATTCTGCCCATGCCGCCAGAGGGGAACAAGCGGTATTATTCATCAAATCAATCGTGATTTCCGATTGATCAAATCCTCACCTCTCCCGCGCCGGAAAGGACCGCCCCATGGATCTGCGCCAGTTCGATTGCTTCCTCGCCGTCGCCGAAACCCTGCACTTCGGCCGGGCGGCCGATGCGCTGCACATGAGTCAGTCCTCGGTATCGGAAGCCATCAAGGCGCTGGAGCGGACGCTGGGCGGCCCGCTGTTCGAACGCAGCAGCCGCCGGGTGGCCCTGACGCCGCTGGGCGAGACGCTGAAACGGGGCGCGGGCCCCGCCGTCATCCTGCTCAAGAGCGCCATCGACGATTGCAGGCGCCAGGCATCCGGCAAGCCGCGCCATCTGCGCATCGGCTTCCTGGGCGGTGGTTTCTATGAGCTGTATCGGCCGCTGGTGTCCGAATTCAAGGCGGCCCACCCCAGCGTCGAGCTGGAGTTCGTGGAGCTGACCTATGTCACCCACTACGCCGCCGTGGCCGATGGCTCGGTCGACGTGGCGTTCTGCCGGCTGCCGCTGGGCGCGGACGGACTGTGCCACGGTCCGATCGTACTGCGCGACCAGCGCATGCTGTGCGTGCCGCACGACCATCCGTTCACTGCGTTCACGCTGCTGGATCCGGAAGTGCTGGGCGACGAGCGCCTGGTCCGCATGGTGCCCGGCTCGGTGAACCAGGAATGGCAGGACTATCACTTTCCCCGCCACACGCCCAAGGGACGCCCGATCGGCGACGGGCCGGTGATCCGCACGATCCGCGAGGGCATCGCCGCGGTCAACACGCGCGAGGGCCTGCTGATGCTGACCAAGCGCGCGGCCAGCTACTACGCCACGCCCGAGATCGCCTTCGTGGAGATCGACCTGCCGGCAATGCCGTCGGCCCTGGTGCGCCGGGTCGACGACCATCGGCCGATCATCCAGGAACTGGACGCCCTGCTGCTGCGCATCGCCGAACGCCACGGCGTGGCCGCCTGAAACAGGGCGCTGCGTTCAATCCACCTTGACGCCCGCGTCGCGCCATAGCGCGATCTCCTTGACGATCTGCTCCTGGAACGCCACCGCCCGCTGTCAGCCTCGTCGACCGGGACCCGGAACCCGGAACCCGGTCCCGGTCGACGGTCACTCACCAGAGCCCCCTTCTGGAGAGCTGCGCATGACCATCGGAAAACTGCCCGCCACGGGCCCCTCCCCATCTCCCACACAGAAAAACCAGGAAGCCCCCGACAACAACCGGGCTGGCTTCCAGCAAGCCAAACCGGCCACGGACCGCGTGCCGCCAAAGCCCTTCCAGCCCAAATCCGGTGCATCCCCAAAACCATCGCCAGCGCCTTCGGGTCGAACCGGCGCTCCCGACGCGCCGCCAGCCGGGACCGGTGGCTCCGCCAAGACCTTCTGGGCGCAGCAGGACGCCGCATCCGCCAAGAAACCGGCTTCGCGACCGCCGCAAAACAGTCCGAAGACAGGCGCGGCCCCGGCTGATGCGTCGCCGCCCCCGTCCAAGCCGCCTACGTTCGGCAAGCCGGCCCCGGCACCATCGCAACCAGCCGACGCGCCCGCCGGCGGCCCCCAGGCGGCCAGGAACTTCTGGAACCAGCAAAAGACACAAGCCGGCGGCAAGCCGACGCCGTCGACGCAACAGCCAGCCCCATCCATTGGCAAGCCCGCTCCGGCGCCGTCGAAGCCGACGGGCCGCTCCGCGCCTCGAACGCAGAACGAAAGCGTGCCTGTCCCCTACGCGCGTCCCGGGCAACAACCCGCGCAGGATCCCGGACTGACTCAGTTTCAGAAAGACCTGGCGGGCTGGAGCTCGAGCAAGGTGGCGCTCCTGTCCAAAGAGTATGTTTCGACCATTACCGCACAGCACATCAGATTGCTGTCCAGGGAAACAACCGAGCTTTATCTCAATGGCGTGAACCTGACTCGCGACGCCCTGCAGGAATTGCAGAAGCTCCCGATCGAACTGCTGAGTCTGAACTCCGCATCCGGCCTGCAGCCGCACGACGAGCCCATCGTCCTGCCTCGTTCCCTGCGCGCGCTGGCGATCATCGGCGATGCGCTGCCGACGAAAGCACTGCTGGCCGAGGCGGGACGGCATCAGGGATTGCTGTCGGTACGGGCATGGCGCGCCAACGCGAACGACGCGGACGCCATCGCACTGGCACAATCCTCCTCCCTCAAGACCATCGATCTTGCATCGAACGGCGTGACAGGGAAAGGCGCGAACGCGCTGATCGGCATGCCGAAACTGACCGCATTGGACCTCTCGAGCAACCTGATCGGCTCGAACGGTTCGACCCAGCTGACGGCGTCCCGGATGCCCGCGTCGTCGCGGCTGAGCCGGGTGGACCTCAGCGACAATCCCGACCTGTCGGAGGCCAGCATCCCGGCGCTGTACCGTTTGCCGTTGCAGGCCCTGAACCTGAGCGGCACGAATGTCACCCGCTACCCGGAGGACGACCGCAAGCCGCCGCAGACGGCGCGAACGACGCCGGGCCCCGACGGCACGGAGTTCATCGAGTCGCCGGAGGACGACGACATTCAATGGAAGGACCTGCGGACGCTCTGGCTCGACGACACCCGGCTATTCCTCAAGGACCAGACCGCCTACCAGGCCTGGCAGCGCGTCCTCTTCGGCAATCAGGTCTCGGACATCTCGCTGGCGCGCGCGGGCATGGGCGAGTATCTGGATGACCTGGGCCAGCATCCGTCGCTGGAAACAGTCGACATCTCGGAAACGGACATCCCCCCCGGACAGCTGCGCGCGCTCGCCCAGGAACGCCTGCCTGCGGTTCTGATCATGTCGGGTTGCGGCTTGACGAGCGCCCATGTCGAGGAACTGACGGCGGGCCCCGATGCCGACCCGCGGCTGCGCCAGCTGTGGATCGCGGAAAACCCCGATCTGGACGAACGCGATCACGCGAGGCTGCTGCACAAGTATCCCAACCTGACGCTGGGCCTGGGCGATGACGACCACGCCAAGGCCTGCTTCAATCGCCTCGCGCCCCCGCTGCGACAACGCGTGCGGCTGGAGAGCTTGGAACGGGATTTCCCGCTGAGCCCCGAACAACCGTCCTGAGCGGACGGCCCCCGCTGAAATGGCAAAGCGCCTCGGACATGCCGAGGCGCTTTGTTCATGCGGGGGAGCGAGGCTCGGCTTGTGGGCGCCGCGCGGGTTCCGTCCCGGCGCCCGCGCAGGCCGGCATCAGCCGAAGCGGCCGGTGATGTAGTCTTCCGTTTCCTTGCGCGCCGGCTTCACGAAGATCTGGTCGGTCTGGCCGAATTCCATCAGCTCGCCCAGGTACATGTAGGCGGTGTAGTCCGAGCAGCGCGCGGCCTGCTGCATGTTGTGCGTCACGATCACGACCGTGTAGTCGTTCTTCAGTTCGGCGATCAGCTCTTCGATCTTGGCGGTGGAGATCGGGTCCAGCGCCGAGCACGGCTCGTCCAGCAGCAGGACTTCGGGCTTGATGGCCACGCCGCGCGCGATGCACAGGCGCTGTTGCTGGCCGCCGGACAGGCTGTTGCCGCTCTGGTGCAGCTTGTCCTTCACTTCGTTCCACAGCGCGGCCTTGCTCAGCGCCCATTCCACGCGCTCGTCCATCTCGCCCTTGGACAGGCGCTCGAACAGGCGCACGCCGAAGGCGATGTTGTCGTAGATGCTCATGGGGAACGGCGTGGGCTTCTGGAACACCATGCCGACCTTGGCGCGGATCAGCGAGATATCGGTCTTGGCGGTGAGCAGGTTCTCGCCGTCCAGGATGATCTCGCCCTCGGCGCGCTGGCCGGGATACAGCTCGAACATGCGGTTGAAGGTGCGCAGCAGCGTGGACTTGCCGCAGCCCGACGGGCCGATGAAGGCGGTGACCTTCTTCTCCTGGATCGACATGTTCACATTGCGGATCGCATGGAACTTGCCGTAGTAGAAGTTCAGGTTCTTGACCTCGATCTTGTTCTTGACGGCGGTGGCGGTGTTTTCCATTTGGTTTCCCTAGGCTGCGGCCCGCGCGCTGCGCGAGCCGGCGAGCGGTCCTTATTTGCGGAACATGTTGCGGGCAAGGATGTTGATGCCCAGCACCAGCAGCGTGATCAGCGTGGCCCCGGCCCAGGCCAGATTGTTCCAGTCCTTGAAGGGGCTGGCCGCGTATTGGTAGATCACGACAGGCAGGTTGGCCATGGGGCCGTTCATGTTCAGCGACATGAACTGGTTGGACAGGGCGGTGAACAGCAGCGGCGCGGTCTCGCCCGAGATGCGGGCGATGGCCAGCAGCACGCCGGTGATGATGCCGGTCTTGGCGGCGCGATAGCACACCATCGTGATCATGCGCCACTTGGGGCAGCCCAGCGCCGCGGCGGCTTCGCGCAGGCTGTTCGGCACCAGCAGCAGCATGTTGTCGGTGGTGCGGACCACCACCGGGATCACCAGGATGGACAGCGCGATGGCGCCGGCCCAGCCCGAGTAGTGCCCCACCTGCGCCACGTACACGGCGTAGATGAACAGGCCGATGATGATGGACGGCGCCGACAGCAGCACGTCGTTCAGGAAGCGCGTGGCCGGCGCCAGCCAGCCGCGCTGGCCGTATTCGGCCAGGTAGGTGCCGGCCAGGATGCCCACGGGCGTACCGATCAGCGTGCCCACGCCGGCCATCAGCACGCTGCCGATGACCGCGTTGAGCAGGCCGCCGGTCTGGCCCGGCGGCGGCGTGATTTCGGTGAAGAGCGTGTACGACAACGCGGGCGCGCCCTTCATCAGCAGCGTCAGGATGATCCAGAACAGCCAGAACAAACCGAACAGCAGCGTCGACAGCGAGACGGTCAGCATGATGCGGTTGACCACGCGGCGCCGGCGGTAAATGCCGTTCTGCATATTGAGTACGGAGACAGCCATGATCTTTTCCTTGTCGTTCGCGCGGGGGCTCAGCTCTTCTTGCCCTCGCCCGCCGACAGGCGGACCAGCAGCATCTTGGACAGGGCCAGCACGACGGTGGTGATCAGGAACAGGATCAGGCCCAGTTCCAGCAGCGCGGCCTTCTGGATGCCGCCCGCTTCATTGAATTCGTTGGCCAGCGCCGAGGCGATGGAGTTGCCCGGCGAGAACAGCGAGCCGGACCACTTGAAGGCGTTGCCGATCACGAAGGTCACGGCCATGGTCTCGCCCAGCGCGCGGCCCAGTCCCAGCATGATGCCGCCGATGACGCCCGACTTGGTGAAGGGCAGCACCACGCGCCACATCACTTCCCAGGTCGTGCTGCCCAGGCCGTAGGCCGATTCCTTCAACATGGTCGGCACCAGCTCGAACACGTCGCGCATCACCGCCGCGATGAAGGGGATGATCATGATCGACAGGATCAGGCCCGCGGTGAAGATGCCGATGCCGAACGGCGGCCCGGCGAACATGCCGCCGATGATGGGCACGTTGCCCAGCGTGGCGATCAGGAAGGGCTGCACGTATTGCTGGAACACCGGCACGAAGACGAACAGGCCCCACATGCCGTAGATGATCGAGGGAATCGCGGCCAGCATCTCGACCGCGGTGCCCAGCGGGCGGCGCAGCCAGGCGGGCGACAGCTCGGTCAGGAAGATGGCGATGCCGAAGGACACCGGCACCGCGATGATCAGCGCGATGGCCGAGGTCAGCAGCGTGCCGATGATCGGCACCACGGCGCCGTAGCTCTGCTTGACCGGATCCCAGTCGTTCAGCCAGAGAAACGACAGGCCGTACTTGGCCAGCGATTCACGGCTGCCATAGACCAGAGACACCAGGATCGCCGCCAGCAGGATGAACACCAGGAAGGCGAACAGGCGGGTCAGGTTCTTGAACAGCGCATCCATCAGCGCATTATTGTTTTGCTTCATAGGCGAAGGCGTGCCGGTGGTCACGGAATCATCCGCCCCATTGGGCGAAAGCGGCACACTATTATCCATTACCGCGCTCATGGATGGACTTTCCTTAGGGCCAGAGGGGAAAACGGGGGTGTCTAGCCAGGGCCGCCCTGCCCTCGGCCCCCGCGAGCGGGACCGGGACAAGGCAGGCGGGCGCGAGCGCCCGCCTTGCTGCGGCTTACTTCCAGACGGCCTTGCCGTCGGCGGACTTCACTTCGCCCCAGGCGGCGCGGATTTCCTTGGTCACGGCTTCGGGCAGCGGCACGTAGTCCATGCCTTCGGCCGACTTGGCGCCGTTCTTGAAGGCCCAGTCGAAGAAGTCGAGCACGGCCTTGCCTTGCACCGGCTTGTCCTGCGACTTGTGGACCAGGATGAAGGTGGCGGCGGTCACGGGCCAGGAATCGGCGCCCGGCTCGTCGGTCAGCACCACGCCCATGCCGGGCGCGCTCTTCCAGTCGGCGTTGGCGGCCGCGGCGGCGAAGGCCTTCTGCTCGGGCTGGACGAACTTGCCAGCCTTGTTCTGCAGTTGGGTCCAGGCCAGCTTGTTCTGCTTGGCGTAGGCGTATTCGACGTAGCCGATCGAGTTCTTCAGCTGGCCGACGTAGGCGGCGACGCCTTCGTTGCCCTTGCCGCCCTGGCCGGTGGGCCACTTGACGGCCTTGCCTTCGCCGACCTGTTCCTTCCACTCAGGCGAAACCTTCGACAGGTAGTTGGTCCAGCCGAACGTCGTGCCCGAACCGTCCGAACGGTGCACCACGATGATGTCGGCCGAGGGCAGCTTGACGTCGGGGTTCAGCGCCTTGATGGCGTTGTCGTCCCACTTCTTGATCTTGCCCAGGAAGATGTCGCCCAGGACCTTCCCCGACAGCTTCAGCTTGCCCGGCTCGACGCCGTCGATGTTCACCACGGCGACCGTGCCGCCGATGACGGCCGGGAATTGCAGCAGACCGTTCTTTTCCAGGTCGGCAGCCTTCATGGGATCGTCCGAAGCGCCGAAATCGACGGTCTTGGCGATGATCTGCTGCTGGCCGCCGCCCGAGCCGATCGACTGGTAGTTCACGGCGTTGTTGGTGGCAGCCTTGTAGTCCGACGCCCACTTGGCGTAGATCGGGTACGGGAACGAAGCGCCGGCGCCGGTCACGTCGGCGGCTTGCACGGCGAACACGGCGGCGCTCAGCGCGACGCCCAGGGAAACTTGCTTGAAGACACGGTTGAACATCTTGGTTCCTTCTGTGCTCGTTAGAGGATCTGGCAGGCTTTCTGCTGCCTGTCTTTCAGCGACCACCGCATGTTAGAAGCCCAACATTACAGGCTAGTGACAGTCACATTAGGTCCCCCCCCGAAGCGCTGCGCGCTTCCCCCCCAGGGGGGCGCCGGTGGCGGACCGGCGGAGCCGGATCCGCGCGGCCTCGCTTGGGGGGCTCTGCCTCGAACGGCATTGTCGGACTGCGGCGAGACGAAGGGGACAGATCAACGTGCCCCGGGCGTGACGCTACGCGCCCAGCTTCTGCATCAGGTACTGGTGCACGTTGAAGGGCTTTGCGCGGCTTTTCACCCGGACGTAATCGCCGTCGGGCAGTTGCTGCCAGGACAGCTGGTTGTCGCGCAGCGCGTAGGTGAAGGCTTCGTCGATGACGCGCTTCTTGAGCGTCTTGTCGTAGATCGGGAAGGCGATCTCGACGCGGCGGAAGAAATTGCGGTCCATCCAGTCCGCCGAGGACAGGTAGACGGTCTCGTCGCCGTCGGCGTAGAAATAGAAAACACGCGAATGCTCCAGGAAGCGCCCGACGATGGAGCGCACCCGGATGTTCTCGGACAGGCCCGGCACGCCCGCGCGCAGCGCGCATACGCCGCGCACGATCAGGTCGATCTTGACGCCGGCCTGGCTGGCCTTGTACAGCTCTTCGATGATCTGCTCTTCCAGCAGCGAGTTCATCTTGGCCATGATGCGCGCGCGCTTGCCGGCCCGGGCCGCGCGCGCCTCGGCGCGGATCAGCTCGACCATGCCTTCATGCATGGTGAAGGGCGACTGCATCAGCGACTTGAGCGCGCGGCGCGCGCCCAGCCCGGTCAGCTGGGCGAAGACCTTGTCCATGTCCTCGCACAGCTTGGGATCGGCGGTCAGCAGGCCGAAGTCGGTGTACAGGCGCGCGGTACGAGGATGGTAGTTGCCGGTGCCCAGGTGGGCGTAGCGGCGCAGCCGGCCCTTTTCGCGGCGCAGCACCACGGCCATCTTGGCGTGCGTCTTGTGCGCCACCACGCCGTAGACCACGTGCGCGCCCACTTCCTCGAGCTTGGAGGCCCAGTTGATATTGGTCTGCTCGTCGAAGCGCGCCATCAGCTCCACCACCACCGTCACCTCCTTGCCGGCGCGAGCGGCGGCCAGCAGGATCTTCATCAGCTCGGAATCCTCGCCGGTGCGGTAGATGGTCTGCTTGATCGCCATCACGTCCGGATCCAGCGCGGCGGCTGTCAGGAAATCGATGACGGGCTGGAACGACTGGTACGGATGGTGCAGCAGCCGGTCCTGCTCGGCCACCGCCTCGAACAGCTCGGCGGGCTTGTCGCCGACGCGGTCGAACGGCGCCTGCACCGGCGCGCGGTAGTCGGGGAACAGCAACTCGGGACGCGTGTTGGCATTGCACAGCTGCATGAGGCGCGACAGGTTCACCGGCCCGGGCACGCGGTAGGTGTCCTCGGGCTTGAGCGAGAACTCGCGCTGCAGGAAGGTCTCCAGCTCGGGCGGCGTCATCTTGTCGATCTCGAGCCGCACGGCGGCGCCGAAATTGCGCTGCGACAGCTCGCCCTGCAAGGAATGGCGCAGATTGGTGACTTCTTCCTCGTCCACGAACAGGTCGCTGTTGCGCGTGACGCGCCACTGGTAGCAGCCCAGCATCTCCAGGCCGGGGAACAGCTCGCCCACGAAGGCGCGCAGCAGCGAAGTCAGCAGGATGTAGCCTTCCGGATGGCCGGACAGCTCGGGCGGCATCTTGATCAGGCGCGGCAGCGCGCGCGGCGCCTGCACCACGGCGATCGACGCCTGGCGGCCGAAGGCGTTGGCGCCGGACAGCGAGACGATGAAATTCAGGCTCTTGTTGTAGACGCGCGGAAACGGGTGCGCCGGATCCAGTCCGATGGGGGTCAGGAGCGGCATCACGTCGCGGATGAAGACCTCGTGCGCCCATTCCTGCTGCTGCGGGTTCCATTCAGAGGCATGGTGCAGGGCGATGCCCTCGGCCTGCATGGCCGGCAGGATTTCGTCGTTGAGCAGCGCGTACTGCCGCGTCACCAGTTCATGGACGGCGCGCTGCACGTTGTCGAAGGCTTGATCCGGGGTCATGCCGTCCGGGCCGACCAGGTTGGGCGACTGGCGCTGCTGCTCCTTGAGGCTGGAAATCCGGATCTCGAAAAACTCGTCCAGGTTGGAGCTGAGGATGCACACGTAGCGCAGACGCTCCAGCAGGGGAGTCGTGGGACTTTCCGCCATCGCCAGCACGCGTTCGTTGAATTTGAGCAGCGACAACTCTCGATTCAGCAGCCAGGGCTCTGCGGGCGGGCGTGTGGTCATACCAGATTCCATACATGAAGAGAGCGTGAGGTTTTACTTCAAAATCGTGACGTTTCCGTGACACATGCTGCAAGCGTAGGGTACGACAAAACCGGGACGCATGGATCACACCGCGCGCGCGCCAAGCCCCTGTTCCATAAGAGAAAACCCGAATCCGGGGGGACTGTCACATGAGGTATCTATAATCGGGCCACTCTTACAGCCATCATCACGAGCCGCATGGATCAACTTCTGGCCGCCGTGGACCTCGGGTCCAACAGCTTCCGCCTCTCCATCGGACGCATCGTCCAGCAAGACGGTACGCCCCAGATCTATCAGATCGATCGTCTCAAGGAAACCGTCCGGCTGGCCGCCGGACTGGACACCGAAAAGCGCCTTGGCGACGAGGCCATCGAACGCGCCATCGCGGTGCTGGAACGCTTCGGCGAACGCCTGCGCAGCTTCCACCCCAACCGCGTGCGCGCGGTGGCCACGAACACCTTCCGCGTCGCCCGCAACACCCGCGATTTCCTGCCTCGCGCCGAAGCCGCGCTGGGCTTTCCCATCGAAGTCATCGCTGGCCGCGAAGAAGCCCGCCTGATCTTTTCGGGCGTGGTCCATACCCTGCCCCCCTCGCCCAACAAGCGCCTGGTCATCGACATCGGCGGCGGCTCGACCGAGGTCATCATCGGCAAGGGCCATGAGCCCACGCTGATGTCCTCGCTGTACATGGGCTGCGTCAGCTACAGCCGCCAGTTCTTCTCGGACGGCGTGATCGACGCGCACCAGATGAAGCAGGCCGAGCTGGCCGCCCGCCGCGAGATCGAAGTGATCGCCAAGCAGTACCGCAAGACCGGCTGGAAGGAAGCCTACGGCTCGTCCGGCACGGCCAAGGCGCTGTTCGCCATCCTGACCGAAGGCGGCATGTCCGACCGCGGCATCACGCGCGCCGGCCTGTCCAAGCTGAAGGATCGCATCGTCCGCGCCGGGCGCGTCGTGCCGTCGGAATTGCCCGGCATCAAGGTCGAGCGCGCCGACGTGCTGCCCGGCGGACTGGCCATCATGAGCGCGCTGTTCGACGAGCTGGGCATCGAGGTCATGCACACGGGCGACGGCGCACTGCGGCTGGGCGTGCTGTACGACCTGCTGGGCCGCGACGTCGAGCACGACAAGCGCGACGAATCCGTGCGCCAGTTCATGAAGCGCTATCACGTGGACGCGAACCAGGCCCGCCGCGTGCATCACGCCGCGCTCTCGCTGTTCGACGCCATGATGCCCGAAGGCGCCGAACGCGCCGAGCTGCGCACCGCGCTGGGCTGGGCCGCCGACCTGCATGAAGTGGGCCTGTCGATCGCGCACAACGCGTACCACAAGCACACTGCCTACGTGCTGGAAAACGCCGACATGCCGGGCTTCTCGCGCGCCGACCAGCAGCTGCTGGCGCTGCTGGCGCTGGGCCACCAGGGCAAGCTGAGCAAGCTGGAGCCGCTGGTGCGCAACCACGCCCAATGGACCGCCATCCTCAGCCTGCGCCTGGCCGTGCTGCTGTTCCGCCGCCGCGGCGAGATCGAGCCGCTGCCGCTGACCGCGTCGGTGCGCGGCGACTCCATCGTCGTGCGCGTGAACAAGGAATGGCTGGCCCAGCACCCTCTCAGCGATTTCACGCTGCGCGCCGAGGAAGCCGAATGGTCCAAGGTGGGCTTTTCGTTCCAGGTGCTGGAGTTCTGACGGCGACCGCGCCCGGCTTCGCGCTTCCGACGCCCCCGGTCTTGGGGGCGTTTCTTTTCCATTCTTGAACGCGAAGGATCGGGCGAGCCCGGAACCGCCGGCCAGCCTATGAAAAAAACCAGCGTGGCGCTTGCGCGGCACGCTGGCTTTTTTTTCAAGCGGATCAAAAAGGCGACAAGTCCGTCTGCCTTTCCAGACGCCGCAATTCCTGACGCAAAGGCCGCGTGGCCCGCCGTATCAGTTTGATCTTCATACGACGGAACAGGCGGCGCATGATCAGCGCTGCCCGGTCGGGGCGGGTTGATCGAGGCCGAAGTGGCGGCGATAGCGCTCGTCCATGCCGTCCATCTTCAGCAGCACCGGGAAGTCGGCGGCGTTGAAATCCGGATCCCAGGCAGGCTGGCCGCAGACGCGCGCGCCCAGTTTCAGGTAGCCCTTGATCAGCGGCGGCACGCGGGCCGGCAGCGTGCTGTTGAGCTTTTCCACCGGGTAGCGGTGCAGCGGCTCGACATACGGCTCATCGCCCTGCGGCAGCTGCTTGGAGATGGTGCGCCACACTTCGGCGGCGGTGACGCCGTCGTCGCGCAGGCTGACGCTGGCGCAGCCCAGCACGTACTGGTAGCCGCCACGGCGCAGGTACTCGGCCAGGCCGGACCACAGCAGCATGATGACGGTGCCGTTGCGATAGTCGGCGTGCGTGCACGAGCGGCCGACTTCCACCAGCTCGTCGCGGATCGGACCCAGGCCCGAGAGATCGAATTCGGATTCGGAGTAGTAGCCGCCGGCCTCCCGGGCTTTTTCCGGGGTCAGGATGCGGTATGTACCCACCACACGGCCGGCGTCGAGTTCGCGAACCATCAGATGTTCGCAAAACGGGTCGAAGCGATCATGCTCGACACCGTCCTGGGCATCGGGAAAGACCGCGCCCATATCCTCTGTGAAGACGTCGTAGCGCAGACGTTGGATCTGCTCGATTTCGTCTGCCGTGCGCGCCAGGCCGACCACCAGCACCTTGGGGGCGGGGCCCGTCCACGGTTCGGCGGCATTACGGCTTGGGTTGATGCGTGCTAGTTCCAGCATTGCGCGAAGCTCCCAGAGAGTCCGGTCAGTTTGGACGCCCTGTATGTCAAAGACTTGACCAATATGTTACGTGACTATGAAGTTTAGTTCGGAGCAGATAGACGGTATTTCCGCAAAGCTCAACAAAACTTTACAAATCAATACGCGGAAACAACAAAGAAGGGCCACCCGCCGTCATGCGGCGGATGGCCCTGCCCGGGCGCCCGAGCGGAATCACCCCAGGCTGGCCGCGAGCTTCTCGGCGCTGGACACGGCCAGCGCCTCGTCTTCGGCTTCCACCATCAGGCGCAGCTTGGGCTCGGTGCCCGAGGCGCGGATCAGGATCCGGCCACGGCCCGCAAGCTCGGCCTCGACCGACTGGCGCGCGGCCGACAGGCCGGCATGGGTCTTCCAGTCCTGACCCGGCGCCAGCGGCACGTTGATCATCTTCTGCGGATACATGCGCAGCTCGCCCAGCCATTCGGACATGGTGGCCTGGTTGCGGCGCAGCGCGGTCAGCACCTGCAAGGCGGCGATGATGCCGTCGCCCGTCGTATGGCAGTCCAGGCACAGCAGGTGGCCGGAGCTTTCGCCGCCATAGAGCCAGCCGCGATTCTGCATCTGCTCCAGCACATAGCGGTCGCCGACGTTGGCGCGCTCGAAGCCCACGCCCAGGCGCTGCATCTCGCGCTCGAAACCGAAGTTGGTCATCAGGGTGCCAACCACGCCGTCGACCTTGCCGCGCTGCATGCGCTCGCGCACGATGGCGTACAGGAGTTCATCGCCGTTGTAGATGCGGCCGTCGCCATCGACCATCTGCAGGCGATCGGCGTCGCCGTCCAGCGCGATGCCGACCTGGGCGCCACGGGCCTGCACCTCGCGCGCCAGCAGCTCGGGATGCAGCGCGCCCACGCCCTTGTTGATGTTGAAGCCGTCCGGATGCACGCCGATGGCGTGCACCTCGGCGCCCAGCTCGCGGAACACGTGCGGCGCGATGTTGTAGGCGGCGCCGTGGGCGGCGTCGACCACGATGGACATGCCGTTCAGGTCCAGGTCGTTGGGGAAGGTGCTCTTGCAGAATTCGATGTAGCGGCCCTGCGCGTCGGACATGCGGCGGGCGCGGCCCAACCCCTCGGACCCGACACAGCCCAGCGGCTCGTCCAGCGCGGCCTCGATATCTGCCTCGATGTCGTCGGGCAGCTTCATGCCCTGCGCCGAGAAGAACTTGATGCCGTTGTCCTGGTAGGGATTGTGCGAGGCGCTGATGACGATGCCCGCCACCAGGCGCAGCGCACGGGTCAGGTAGGCGACGGCCGGCGTCGGGATGGGGCCGGCCAGCAGCACGTCGATGCCCGCCGCCGACAGCCCGGCTTCCAGGGCGGATTCCAGCATGTAGCCCGAGATGCGCGTGTCCTTGCCGATCACCACCTGCGGGCGGCTGCCGCCGCGCACCGCGTGTTCACGGGCCAGCACGCGCCCGGCGGCGTAACCCAGGCGCAGCGCGAATTCCGCGTTGATCACCGGGCCGCCGACTTCGCCGCGAACCCCGTCGGTACCAAAATACTTGCGTCGAATCATGAACAAATTGCTCCTTGTTCAGCCGCCTGCCAGACCTTCAGCGCGTCGACCGTGGCGGCCACATCGTGCACCCGCACGATGGACGCGCCACGCGCCACGCAGGCCAGGGCGGCGGCAATGCTGCCGGGCAGCCGGTCGTCGACGGACCGGCCGGTGGCCTGCCCGATCATGTTCTTGCGCGACAGGCCGATCAGCAGCGGATAGCTGGAACTGCGCAGGCTGGACAACCGGCGCAGCAGTTGGAAGTTCTGGTCCGCCGTCTTGCCGAAGCCGAAGCCCGGATCCAGCACGATGCGGCGGGGGTCCACCCAGGCGGCGCGCAGCTTCTGCGCGCGCGATCCCAGGAACAGGCCGATCTCGCCGATCAGGTCGGTGTACTCGGGCGGGCTGGCCTGCATGGTGCGCGGCTCTCCCTTCATGTGCATCACGCACAACCCGCAGCGCGACTGCGCCACCGCCTCGATGGCGCCGGGCTGCCGGAAGCCGTAGATGTCGTTGATCATGTCGGCGCCGGCATCCAGCACGGCGCGCATGACTTCGGGCTTGAAGGTGTCGATCGACAGGGGCACGCCGCAATCGCGCAGCGCCTCGATCACCGGCAGCAGGCGCGCCAGCTCGTCGGCGGCCGAGACGGGCTCGGCGCCGGGGCGGGTGGATTCCCCGCCCAGGTCCAGGATGTGCGCGCCTTCGGCGATCAGGCCACGCGCGTGCGCCACCGCCGAGTCGGTGTCGTCATGCCGGCCGCCATCGGAAAAGGAATCCGGCGTGACATTGACGATACCCATGACAAGCGGGCGCTCGAGATCGAACTCGAAGCGCCCGCAAAGAAAGTTATTCGCCATGACTCAGTATGGCAAACCTCAGACGGCGGCTGCCGTGTTGCCGCCGGCGGCCAGCCCGGTGGGCGGCGTGTCGGAGGTGTCGGACGGGCCTTGCGGCGTCTTCGGGGGACGCGGCGGGCGGCCCTCGATGATGTCGTTGATCTGGTCGGCGTCGATGGTTTCCCATTCGAGCAGCGCCGAGGTCATCACTTCGACCTTGTCGCGGTTGTCTTCCAGGATCTTGCGCGCGACGCTGTACTGCTCGTCGATGATGCGGCGGATCTCGGTGTCCACCTTCTGCATGGTGGCTTCGGACATGTGCGTGGTCTTGGTGACGCTGCGGCCCAGGAACACTTCGCCTTCGTTCTCGGCATAGACCATGGGGCCCAGCTCGTCGGTCATGCCGTAGCGCGTGACGATGTCGCGGGCGATGGCGGTGGCGCGTTCGAAGTCGTTCGAGGCGCCCGTCGTCATCTGGTCCATGAAGATTTCTTCGGCGATGCGGCCGCCGAACAGCACGGCGATGGTGGACAGCAGGCGGCCCTTGTCCATGCTGTAGCGGTCGGTCTCAGGCAGCTGCATGGTCACGCCCAGCGCGCGGCCGCGCGGGATGATGGTGACCTTGTGGACCGGGTCGGTCTTGGGCAGCAGGCGGGCGACGATCGCGTGGCCGGACTCGTGGTACGCGGTGTTCTTGCGCTCCTCTTCGGGCATCACGATGGAGCGGCGTTCCGCGCCCATGATGATCTTGTCCTTGGCCTTTTCGAAGTCGGACATGTCGACCGTGCGGCCATTGCGGCGGGCGGCGAACAGGGCGGCTTCGTTGACCAGGTTGGCCAGGTCGGCGCCGGAGAAGCCCGGGGTGCCGCGCGCCAGGACGGTCGCGTCCACGTTCGGCGACAGCGGAACCTTGCGCATGTGGACCTTCAGGATCTGCTCGCGGCCACGGATGTCGGGCAGCGGCACCACGACCTGGCGGTCGAAGCGGCCCGGACGCAGCAGCGCGGGGTCGAGCACGTCGGGACGGTTGGTCGCGGCGATCACGATGACGCCCTGGCCCGACTCGAAGCCGTCCATCTCGACCAGCATCTGGTTCAGGGTCTGCTCGCGTTCGTCGTTGCCGCCGCCCAGGCCGGCGCCACGCTGGCGGCCGACCGCGTCGATTTCGTCGATGAAGATGATGCAGGGCGCATGCTTCTTGGCGTTCTCGAACATGTCGCGCACGCGGGCCGCGCCCACGCCGACGAACATTTCAACGAAGTCGGAACCCGAGATGCTGAAGAACGGCACCTTGGCCTCGCCGGCGATGGCCTTGGCCAGCAACGTCTTGCCGGTACCGGGCGAGCCGACCATCAGCACGCCGCGCGGAATGCGACCGCCCAGCTTCTGGAACTTGCTCGGGTCGCGCAGGAAGTCGACCAGTTCCTGGACGTCTTCCTTGGCTTCGTCGCAGCCGGCCACGTCCACGAAGGTGATCTGGTTGGTGTTCTCGTCAAGCATGCGGGCGCGCGACTTGCCGAAGCTGAACGCGCCGCCACGACCGCCGCCCTGCATCTGGCGCATGAAGAACACCCAGACGCCGATCAGCAGCAGCATGGGGAACCAGGACACGAAGATGCTCATCAGCAGCGACTGCTCTTCGCGCGGCTTGCCCGACACCTGCACGCCGTACTTCAGCAGGTCGGAGACCATCCAGAGGTCGCCCGGCGAGGTCAGCGTGTAGGCGCGACCGGCGTCCGGGGTGACGTACAGCACGTCGCCGCCAGGACCACCCTGCACGTCCACCTTGCGGATGCGTCCCGCCTTGGCGTCGTCCATGAACTGCGTGTAGGTCACGCCGTCCTGGGTCTGGGCGCGTCCGTCAAACTGCTTGAAGACGGTGAACAGCACAAGGGCTATCACCATCCAGACAGCGACTTTCGAAAATGAGTTGTTCAAGGTCGATCTCCTGCTTTCGATTCCGACCGGCGACTGCGCACCCGCGTATGGCACAGTCACAAGTATGTCAATAGCCCATTCTACCCTGACGGACTGCGTTGCGTCCTGGGAGGCCTGGGAGCCGTAGGGTTACGTCTGATTCGAGGTTTTTCCGGTCGCTGTCTCGCTGGCCAGTCCAGGGGCTGGCCGTGGTTTTGTGGCGCCGGAGCGCCAGGCTCCGGCAGGGCTACTTCAGATCACGGGCGACCAGAAAGGTTTCCGAGGACTTGTCCCGGGACGCCTTCGGCTTGCGCTCGACCACCCGCTTGAAGCGCTGCTTGAAGGACTGCACGATCTGCGAAAAGCCGCTGCCGTGGAAAGCCTTGACGATCAGCACCCCGTTGGGCTTGAGATGGGCGCAGGAAAACTCCATCGCCAGCTCGCAGACATGCTGGATGCGCGCGGCGTCCGCGATGCCTACCCCGGACAAGTTGGGGGCCATGTCGGAAATAACAAGATCCACGGCGCGGGATCCCACCATTTCCTCCAATTGTTTCAGGACTTCGTCCTCGCGGAAGTCGCCCTGGATGAATTCCACCCCCGCCACGGGCTCCATGGGCAGGATGTCCAGGGCGATGATGCGCCCGTCCACGATCCCGCCCGGCCCCGCCAGGCGCTCGCGCGCGACCTGGGACCAGCTGCCGGGCGCCGAGCCCAGGTCGACCACCAGGTCGCCGCGGCGCATCAGCTTTTCGGTGTCCAGGATCTCTATGAGCTTGAACGCCGCCCGGGCCCGATAGCCCTTCTGTTGCGCCAGCTTCACATAGGGATCGTTGATGTGCTGGTGAATCCAGTCTTTGGAGAATTTATTTTTGGCCATTACCGTACAATTCCACGCATGCCTATATTAGAACTTACCTCTCGCGAGCGCAGCGACCTTCGGTCCGCCGCTCACCCCCTGCGCCCCGTCGTCCTGATCGGCGACAACGGCCTGACCGAGGCCGTGCTCAAGGAAATCGACCGGGCGCTGACTTCCCATGGCCTGATCAAGGTCCGCGCCGGCGGTGACGATCGCGAGGCGCGCGAGGCCATGCTGTCGGAAATCTGCGACAAGCTGTCCTGCGCCCCGGTACACCACCTGGGCAAGACGCTGATCCTGTTCCGCCAGCTGCCGGGCAACATCAAGCCCGCCGCACTGGCCGCCCTGGAGCCCGAACGTCCCGCCAAGCGCCGCGCCTCCGAGCCGCATACGCCCAAGAAGCTCGCCGCCGAAGGCAAGACGCTGTCCAAGCGCCCGGCGCGCCGGGCCGACCCGGACGAAGCCCCGGCCAAGCCGGCGCGCGTCCCGGCCAGCGAGCTCAACAAGAACGGCAAGCCCATGCGCCCGAGCACCCGCAAGGCATCCGGCAGCGCCCACGCGATTCCGCGCCGCGCGGGCAGCGCGCTCAGCCTGCGCGCCGGAGCCCGCAGCGGCACCAGCCGCCGCTCGTCGTCCAAGCGCTGAGTCCGGAACAAGCAAAACCATCCGGCGCAGCGCCTGTTTGCGCCGGGACTGCCCCCGCCAGGGGGCTTTTTTTCGTCTCGGGACCGCCCCGCGACGAAGTAGCCCTGGGCGCAGCGCCATCCAACACCGGGGTCGGGTCGGACGAGGAACCCGCGGCAACAAAAACGGGCGCATTACGCGCCCGATCCACCATAAGCGGTCCGCATGTTATCGCGGATTGCCGATGAACGTGAAGTTCAACCTATGGTGTTTTGATGGTCTACAGCTAAATGGGCAGCTGCGTCAGATGTAACGCACGCCCAGGACTTCATACTCGCGCACGCCGGCCGGGGCCAGGACCTCGACGACGTCGCCTTCGCTCTTGCCGATCAGCGCGCGGGCCACGGGGCTCGACACGGAGATCAGATTCGACTTGATGTCGGCTTCCACGTCGCCGACGATCTGGTAGGTCAGGCGGTCGCCCGAATCCAGGTCTTCGATATCGACGGTGGCGCCAAATACCGCCCGGCCTTCCGCGTCCAGCGAGGACGGGTCGATCAGGTGAGCGTTGGACAGCGTGCCTTCAAGCTCGGCAATGCGGCCCTCGATAAAGCCCTGACGCTCGCGCGCGGCGTCGTATTCGGCATTTTCCGACAGATCGCCTTGCGCACGCGCTTCAGCGATGGCGTTGATAACGGCAGGACGTTCCACGGTTTTCAGCCGCTGGAGCTCTTCTTGCAAGCGCTCGGCCCCGCGCACGGTCAAAGGAATGGCAGACATGTCGTTTCCCAAACAAAAGTAGAAAACGCCCCCGACGGAGCGTTCTCGGTGTGAAGGCCGTAGGCCTGTCTCTCGCGCCGCCGTTGCTGCGTGGCGACTGTTGCGGGACGGCGGGATCAGGGAAGGCGCAAGGCTGAACCCGATCGGTTTCCCCTTTGCCCGCTCTGATCGGCCGGCCGGCGAGGCGGCGGGCTGCGACCAAAACAAAACCCCGGCTCGGGTCGGAACCGGGGCAATCAAGGTCATATTGTGGTCAAAGTTCGGACGAATTGCAAGCCGCCGGAAAAACCGTCGTTTTCCGCGCATTTCGCCGCCGTAACCCGCGAGAAACCGGCGTTTCCACGCAAGAAACCGCCAGATGCGGGCTGTGCCAGCTGACAACCACCAAGAACTCTCCAGGCTTTGCGCGAGCTTTCCGCTCCAGCTGCATCCATCCGCCAACACTGCGGTGCCCGGGGCAGACTGCCATTTCAGGATGACCGCGCCCGCCTGCGCGCCGCTTTCGACCCTCCGCCCATTCCCACCGTCTTCACCCGCTGTTTATTACGAATAAATCGTTCGTTGCATAAAAGATACTGCCCAATATCGACACGGTTTTTGATAGCCGCGCGTGTGTAAAAAACCGTAGTCAAAATGCCCAAAGAAGGTATAACCGGAAAGTTGCCTTATTAATGAACAATTAAAAACAACCGGCATTTCAACCGGCGCTTCTCTTTATTACTAAAACGGGGTCGCGGAGTTTCTTCCAAAAACTCACCGCGAGAACGATTGATTGTGCGTGTTGCAGTCCGGCGGATGCATCGCAGTCATTCGGCGCGACATCCGCCTCCCATGGCGCTGTCCGGGCGGGGGAATTTCCCGGCGCGCGATGGGTCGCGTCCAAGACCGAGGAGCTCTCTCATGCTGGAAAAACTGAAAGTCCGTACCGGAATGCTGCTGGTGCTGTTCTGCTTCGTTACTGCCCTGGCGCTCGCTTGCGGGCTGGGCTGGATTAATGCCCAGCGCAGCGTCGCGGAAATAGAAGACCTGAATAATGTCGCCGTGCACCAGGTCGACCCGCTGTATGAAGCGAATGGCGCCCTGCTGCGCACCCGCCTGGCCCTGGATGCGACCATATCCGAGCTGCAATCCGGTTCCGCGGATCAGGCGGCGATATTCCTCCAGACCGCCAACAGCCAATTGCAAATGGCGCGTGAACGCTATGCCAGGTATATGGCCGTGCCCAAGACCGAGCGCGGACAACAACTGGCGCAAACGCTGCAGGCCCGGTTCAGCGAATACGCCGCCGCCCTGGATGCGCAGTATTCCGCGCTGAAGGAAAACGCCGTCCCTCGCTACCAGGAAGGGCAGCGCAAGCTGCGCCAGATCGATGAAGGCTTCACCAAGGACATGCAGGCCTTCCTGGGCCGGGTGGCCGAGCGCAGCGACGCGGTGCTCGACAGCTCGCAGCGGACCTACGCCTCGGCCCGGATTTCGGCCATCGCCCTGCTGTCCACCGCCCTGCTGCTGGCCGCGTTGTGCTGGGCCTTCATCCGCCGCGGCGTGCTGCTGCCGCTGCGGGAAGCCGGCATGCACTTCGACCGCATCGCGGGCGGCGACCTGACCAGTCGGGTGGAAACCCGTTCCAACAATGAAATCGGCGCCCTGTTCGCGGCGCTCAAGCGCATGCAGGAGGGCCTGACCCGCACCGTTTCCACGGTGCGCCAGGGCGTGGACGAGATCAACATCGGCTCGGCCGAGATCGCCGCCGGCAACGCCAACCTGTCCAGCCGCACGGAAGAACAGGCCGCCGCGCTGGAGCAGACCGCCGCCACCATGGAACAGCTGGCGGCCACGGTGAAGCAGAACGCCGACAACGCCGCCCAGGCCAACCAGCTCGCGGCCGTCAGCATGGAAGTGGCGCAACGCGGCGGGCAGACCGTGGGCCAGGTGGTCCAGACCATGCAGGGCATTTCGGACAGCTCGAAACGCATCGCCGACATCGTTTCGGTCATCGACGGCATCGCCTTCCAGACGAATATCCTGGCCCTGAACGCCGCCGTGGAAGCCGCGCGCGCCGGCGAACAGGGCAAGGGCTTCGCGGTCGTCGCCGGCGAAGTCCGCACGCTGGCCCAGCGGGCGGCTCAGGCAGCCAAGGAAATCAAGACCCTGATCGAAACCTCGGTGGACACCGTGGCGTCGGGCTCGGCCCACGTCACGGCCGCCGGCCAGACCATGCAGGAAATCGTGACCTCGGTGCAGCGCGTGGCCGACATCATGGGCGAAATCTCGGCGGCCTCGGCCGAGCAGGCCGGCGGCATCGACCAGATCACCCTGGCGGTATCGCAGATGGACGAGGTGACGCAGCAGAACGCCGCGCTGGTGGAAGAGGCCTCGGCCGCCGCCTCGGCCATGGAGGACCAGGCGCGCAAGCTGGCCGAGGCCACGGCGGTGTTCAAGACCCAGTCGGGTCAGGTGATCGAGGCCGAACCGGCGGCCGTCCTGGCCCATGGCGCCCGGGCGACGCGCCTGTCGCGCCCCTGAGCCAGGCAGGCCTGATCGGGCCGGGCGCTCCACGCCCGGCCCGGCGGGCCTTATTTCCTGCGACGCAGCAAGGCGTACAGGATGATGGCGCCGAACGTGGCGGTGCCGATCCCGCCCAGCGTGAAATTACCCAGCTTGACGGTGAAATCACCCGCGCCCAGCACCAGCGTGACCGCGGCCACGATCAGGTTGCGGTTATCGCTGAAATCGACCTGGTTCACCACCCAGATACGGGCGCCGGCCACGGCGATCAGGCCAAACACCACGACCGACATGCCGCCCAGCACGGGCGCCGGGATGGTCTGGATCAGGGCGCCGAACTTGGGCGAGAAGCCCAGCACGATGGCGATCAGGGCCGCCACCACGAAGACCAGGGTGGAATAGATGCGGGTCACGGCCATCACGCCGATGTTCTCGGCATAGGTGGTGACGCCGGTGCCGCCGACCGCGCCGGACACCATGGTGGCCACGCCGTCACCGACGAACGCGCGGCCCAGGTAGCGGTCCAGGTCCTGGCCCGTCATGGCGCTGACCGCCTTGACGTGGCCCAGGTTCTCGGCAACCAGAATGATGGCGACCGGCACGATCAGGCCCATGGCCTCGGCCTTGAACACCGGCGCCGCGAAATGAGGCAGGCCGAACCAGGCCGCCGCCGTCACGCCCGCGAAGTCCACGGGCTTGCCCAGGCCCAGGACATTGGCGCAGATCACGTACACCACGCAGGCCAGGATCAGGCCCACCAGGATCAGCAGCCGCTGCACCATGCCGCGCGTGTACACGGCGATGCCGCCCACGCACAGGACGGTGACGAGGGCCATGGCGGTGTCGAAGCCCGACTGCCCCATCGCGCCCTTGGCCGCGATGGGCGCCAGGTTCAGGCCGATCACGGCCACCACGGCACCGGTCACCACCGGCGGCATCAGCGTGTCGATCCAGCCCGCCCCGCCGCCGGCGCGCGCATTAACGGCCCAGACGATCAGGCCGATCAGGGTATAGGCCAGGCCGCAGGCGATGATGGCGCCCAGCGCCACGCCGATATTGGCGTTGGCGCCGCCGCCCGCATAGCCGGTGACGGCGATGACGCCGCCGATGAAGGCGAAACTGGACCCCAGGTAGCTCGGCACCCGCCCGCCCACGAACAGAAAGAAGATCAGCGTGCCGATGCCCGACATCAGGATGGCGACGTTCGGATCGAACCCCATCAGCAGCGGCGCCAGCACCGTGGAGCCGAACATGGCGACCACGTGCTGCGCGCCCATGGCCACGTTCTTGGGCCAGGACAGCCTTTCGTCGGGCGCGATGATGACGCCGGGCTCGGCGTCGTCCGCCAGGCGCCAGCGCGGAAAGTACGATTTGGACATGGATTCCCCAGGATGTTGTCGGGTCGATGAGCCCGGACGGCGCCCGCTCCAGTGAGCCAAGCGACGGGCGGGCGCCAGTGTAAAGGCCCGCACGAACCCCCTGCAATATTTAAGTCCTCCCCCATAAAACATGTAACGCGCGCACCAGCGGGATGCCACGGATCCGGCTCCGCCGGTCCGCAGGCATGCCCCCTTGAGGGGGAGGCGCGCAAGCGCCTCGGGGGTGGGCCTTAATTTCAGCGCCGAAATGCCGTACTTGTCAGGACCTACCCCAGAAAATCACCAACAACGCGGGACTATCATGGCCATCAACCCTATCGGCAGCACCTCGAATAACGCCATGTTCGACCTCTGGAACCAGAAAATCCGGGCGAACAGAGAGGACAAGAGCGCGGACGGCTCGGATCCGGTCACCATCTCGGCGGACGGCAAGCTGCGTCTGAACGGCGAGCAAAGCGGCCTGAACGGCTCGAACAAGAAGGCCGAAGAGGCCGCGGACCTCGAGCCCAAGGAAGACGACGACATCTACACCCGCCAGATCAAGCAGTTGCTGCGCCAGCTGAGCAAGGTCATGGAGCAGATCCGCAAGATCGAGGCCAGCAGCATGCCGGCGGAGCAGAAATCGGAACAGCTGCAGTCCCTGAATTCGCAGGCCACGCAGATCATGGGCCAGATCCAGAAGGTCCTGATTGCCAAGGCCAAGGCGGCCAAGGCGGCCGGCTAGCCCTCTTCCCCTTCCGCTGCCGCACGCTTTCGGAGCCGCCCGTGCCCATCGATCCCATCAATGGCAGTTCCCACAGCAGCATGCTGGACCTGTGGGCACAGAAGATCCGCGCCAACAAGGAAGCCAAGGAGGCCGCCAGCACGGCCGACCCGGCCGACCCATCGGCCAGCGTGCGCGTCAACGGCGGCAAGTTGGGCAGCGTCGCCCAAAGCCAGGAATCCGCCTCGGCCGAACCCGAGGACGAATACACGCGTACCCTGAAGCAGCTCTATGCCCAGCTGGCGCGCGTGATGCAGCAATTGAAGGAAGCACAGAATGCCGACCTGCCCAGCGAGCAGAAGCTGGACCAGATTCAGACGCTGAACACGCAGGCGGTCAATATCCAGGGCATGATCGCCAAGGTCCAGTCCGAGCAGATGAAGAGCGCCGAACGGCGCGTGCGCGCGGCGCAGGGCTAGTGTGCTGCCCGGTGGATGCGTCCGCACTGCGGGACAGCGCAATAGTCGATGGGTGCGCGGTTAGCGCGACGCCGCGCGTCGCGTTAAGCTCCCGGGATCCACTTCCCTTACCGCTACGTACCCCGCATGACTGAAATCTGGTTCATCCGCCACGGCGAAACCGACTGGAACCGCCAGCGCCGCCTGCAAGGCTGGCAAGACATTCCGCTGAACGAGGCCGGCCGGCAGCAGGCCGCGCAACTGGCCGCGCGCATGCGCGACGAGGCCGTCCAGACGCGCTTCGACGCCCTCTACAGCAGCGATCTGCAACGCGCCCGCGATACCGCTCAGCCCGTGGCCGAGCAGTTGGACCTGCGCATCCGCACCGAGCCCGGCATCCGCGAACGCGGCTTCGGCGTGCTGGAAGGGCTGGATCTGGAACACATCGACACGCTGGCCCCGGCGGCGGCGGCCTCCTGGAAAAGCCGCGATCCGCTGCGCCCGCTGGACGGCGGCGAAACGCTGGGCCAGTTCCAGTCGCGCGTGATTTCCACGGTGGACGACATCGCCGGACGCCACGGCGGCGAGCGCATCATGCTGTTCACGCACGGCGGCGTGCTGGACATCGTCTGGCGCCACGCCAGCGGCGTGCCGCTCAACGCCCCGCGCGACGCGTCGATGCTGAACGTCAGCATCAACCGCGTCGGCGTGAGCGGTCGCGAATGGCAGGTGCTGGATTGGGGCGACGTCAGCCACGTGAGCGGCGAAACGCGCAACGACGTGGTGCGCTGACGCCCCGGGCGGACGGAATCAGCCCGCCTTGCGCGGCTTGCGCGGCGCGTTGCGCGCCAGCCTGTCATAGACCGCATTGGGCAACAGGCGCATCAGCCGCGCCACCACGCCCATCTGCCACGGAATCACCCGATACGACGCGCCGCGCTCGATGGCGACATGGGCGCGCCGGGCGAAATCCCCGGCATCCATCAGGAATGGCATCGAATAGGGGTTGTGCGCCGTCATCGCGGTCTTGATGTAGCCCGGCGCGATGGTCACGACCCGGATGCCGTCCCCCGCCAGTTCCAGCCTCAGGCTTTCGCAATAGGTCGTCACCGCCGACTTGGACGCGCTGTAGGCGCCCGCCCCCGGCAGCCCGCGCACGCCGGCCACGCTGGAAATTCCCACCAGCCGCCCGCCGCCGGCGTCGCGCATCGCGCCGACGAAAGGCTCGAAGGTCGCCACGGTGGCCAGCAGGTTGGTATCGACGATGGCCTTGAACACGTCATAGTCCTCGCCATGCTCGGTCAAGGTGCCGGCGCTGATGCCGGCGCTGGCGATCACCACGTCCACCCGCCCCTGGCAGAAGGCGATGAAATCCGTGGCGGCCGCATGCAGGGCCTGGCGGTCGCGCACGTCCACGGCATAGCAGCGGTGCTGTCCGGGCAGGCTGGCGGCCAATTCCCGCAAGGCCGTCTCGCGACGGCCCAGCAGGCCCAGGGTCGCGCCGGTCTCGGCGTAGCGCTGCGCCAGCGCGCGACCCAGACCGCTGCTGGCGCCGGTGATGAAGACTCGGTTCATGACGGATGGAGAGGTCGGAAAGTAGGGGGACCGGCGGGCGGCGGGCAGAAAAAAGGCGGCGCCCCGTCACCGGAAAGCACCGCCTTCATGCTACAGCAAAGCCGCCCGGAACCTGCCTGGACGGATGCCGTGCGCTGGCCGTCCTACAGGAAGATCCAGGCCAGGATGCCGCCCACCAGCAGCCACTTGGTCAGGTAGTACAGCGGCTGGCTGCGCTTCTTCAGGGCCTTGCCGACCCGGCGCACCGCATACACGGCGCCGAAGATGCGGTTGATGCCGCCGGTCTTGTCGCCTTCCTGGTTGGGCGCGGCCGCCGCGCGCAGCAGGAAGCCGCCCACCACGCGGTTGACGGCCTGGGCCCAGCGAAAGCGCATCGGACGCTCGACGTCGGCGAACAGGATGATCCGGTTCTGATCCGTCTTGTTCTCGGCGTAGTGGATGAAGGTCTCGTCAAAGACCACGGCCTCGCCGTCGCGCCAGTAGTAGGTCTCGCCGTCGACATTGATGTAGCAGTCGGGGCTGTTGGGCGTGATCAGGCCCATGTGAAAGCGCAGCGAACCGGCATAGGGATCGCGGTGGCGCGGCAGCCGGCTACCCGGGGGCAGCGAGGCGAACATGGCGGCCTTGATGTTCGGGATGCCCTTGAGCAGTTCCGTCGTGACCGGGCACAGCGCGCTGGCCGAGGGATGGTCGGCGTCATACCACTTCAGGTAGAAGCGCTTCCAGCCGCTCTTGAAGAACGAGTTGAAGCCGGCGTCGTTGTACTTGTCGGATGCCTTGATATGCCCGTCGCCGAACAGGCGCAAGGCCTCTTCGCGGATCTCGTCGCAACGGTCCAGCAGCACCTTCAGCTCGGGAAAGTCCTTCAGGTCCAGGTACGGCTGGTTCGGCACGCTGGAAAACGCGTACATGAAGCAGTTCAGCGGCGCGGTGAACGTGGAATGATCCAGCGCCTGCCGCGAGAACCTGTGCCTGACCCGGCCACGGAAATGCACGACCGTGGCGCAAACGATGAATAACGCAAGAATGAACCACTTCATCCCTACACCTCCAGAATGACTTCGGGCGTGCCACGCACGCCCGAGAGCCTTATTTGTCCGCCAGGGACGCGTGAAGTTCCTGCAACGGGTACACCTGCAGGCCCAGGCCTTGGCGCAGGTACTGCATGCCCTCAACGGCGGCGCGGGCGCCGGCGATGGTCGTGAAGAACGTCACGCGCGCGGCCAGCGACTGCGTGCGGATGGTGCGCGAGTCGGCGATGGCGTTGCGACGCTCTTCGACGGTGTTGATGACCAGCGAGATCTCGCCGTTCTTCACCATGTCGACGATGTGCGGACGACCTTCGGTGACCTTGTTCACCAGCTGCACCGGAATGCCGGCGGCCTCGATCTCGGCGGCCGTGCCGCGCGTGGCGACCAGTTTGAAGCCCAGGGCGTGCAGGCCGCGCGCCACTTCCACGGCGCGGGGCTTGTCCTGATTCTTCACGCTGATGAACGCCGTGCCGGATTCCGGCAGGCGCACGCCGGCGGCCAGCTGCGACTTGACGAAGGCTTCGCCGAAGCTGTTGCCCAC
Organism: Achromobacter sp. AONIH1; assembly: GCF_002902905.1. Lineage (NCBI taxonomy): Bacteria > Pseudomonadati > Pseudomonadota > Betaproteobacteria > Burkholderiales > Alcaligenaceae > Achromobacter > Achromobacter sp. AONIH1. Next base: position 6,085,820 of record NZ_CP026124.1, read on the forward strand.
GCCCATGACTTCGCCGGTCGACTTCATTTCCGGTCCCAGGATGGTGTCCACGCCCGGGAACTTGACGAACGGGAACACGGCTTCCTTGACCGAGAAGTAAGGCGGCACGACTTCCTTGGTGACACCCTGGTCGGCCAGCTTGCGGCCGGCCATGGCGCGCGCGGCGATCTTGGCCAGTTGCAGGCCGGTGGCCTTGGACACGTAGGGCACCGTGCGCGAGGCGCGCGGGTTCACTTCCAGCACGTAGACGTCGCCGCCCTGGATCGCGAACTGCACGTTCATCAGGCCGTTGACGTTCAGGGCCTTGGCCATCATCGCGGTCTGGCGCTTGATCTCGGCGATCACGTCGGCCGACAGCGAGTACGGCGGCAGGCTGCAGGCGGAGTCGCCCGAGTGCACGCCGGCCTGCTCGATGTGTTCCATGACGCCGCCGATGAAGACGGTTTCACCATCGGACAGGCAGTCCACGTCGACTTCGGTGGCGTTGTTCAGGAAGCGGTCCAGCAGCACCGGAGAATCGTTGCTGACCTTGACCGCTTCGCGCATGTAGCGCTCCAGGTCCTGCTGCTCGTGCACGATTTCCATCGCGCGGCCGCCCAGCACGTAGCTCGGGCGCACCACCAGCGGGTAGCCGATCTCGGCGGCGTGGGCCAGCGCTTCGTTCTCGGTGCGGGCCGTGCGGTTGGGCGGCTGGCGCAGACCGAGTTTGTGCAGCAGCTTCTGGAAGCGCTCGCGGTCCTCGGCCACGTCGATGGACTCGGGGCTGGTGCCGATGATGGGCACGCCATTGGCTTCCAGCGCGCGCGCCAGCTTCAGCGGGGTCTGGCCGCCGTACTGGACGATCATGCCGACCGGGTTTTCCTTGTGCACGATCTCCAGCACGTCTTCCAGCGTCAGCGGCTCGAAGTACAGGCGGTCGGAGGTGTCGTAGTCGGTGGACACGGTTTCCGGGTTGCAGTTGACCATGATGGTCTCGAACCCGTCGTTGCGCAGCGCCAGCGCGGCGTGCACGCAGCAGTAGTCGAACTCGATGCCCTGGCCGATGCGGTTCGGACCGCCGCCCAGCACCACGATCTTCTTGCGGTCGGTGGGCGCGGCTTCGCACTCTTCCTCGTAGGTCGAATACATGTAGGCCGTGCGGGTGGCGAACTCGGCGGCGCAGGTGTCCACGCGCTTGTACACGGGACGCACGTTGAGCTGGTGACGCAGCTTGCGCACCTCGGACTCGGACGAATCCAGCAGGAAGGCCAGGCGGCGGTCAGAGAAGCCGCGACGCTTCAGTTCCCACAGGGTGGCGTAATCCAGGTCGGACAGCGTCTTCTGCTCGAGCGCCAGTTCGATGTCGACGATTTCCTTGATCTGCGACAGGAACCACGGGTCGATGTGCGTGATGTTGTGCACTTCGTCCAGCGTGAAGCCCTGGGCGAAGGCGTCGCCCACGTACCAGATGCGCTCGGGGCCGGGCTCGCCCAGCTCGACCTGCAGCTTCTCGCGGTCGGTGGTCTTCTGGTTCAGGCCATCCACGCCGACTTCCAGCCCGCGCAGCGCCTTCTGGAACGATTCCTGGAAGGTACGGCCGATGGCCATGACTTCGCCGACCGACTTCATCTGGGTGGTCAGGCGCGCGTCGGCGGTGGGGAATTTCTCGAACGCGAAACGCGGCACCTTGGTGACCACGTAGTCGATCGAGGGCTCGAACGAGGCGGGCGTGGCGCCGCCGGTGATTTCGTTCTTCAGCTCATCGAGCGTGTAGCCGACGGCCAGGCGCGCGGCGACCTTGGCGATGGGGAAGCCGGTGGCCTTGGAGGCCAGCGCCGACGAACGCGACACGCGCGGGTTCATCTCGATGACGATCATGCGGCCGTTCTTCGGGTTGACCGCGAACTGCACGTTCGAGCCGCCCGTGTCCACGCCGATCTCGCGCAGCACGGCGATCGACGCGTTGCGCATGATCTGGTATTCCTTGTCCGTCAGCGTCTGCGCCGGCGCCACCGTGATGGAGTCGCCGGTGTGCACGCCCATCGGATCCAGGTTCTCGATGGAGCAGACGATGATGCAGTTGTCCGCCTTGTCGCGAACCACTTCCATCTCGAATTCCTTCCAGCCCAGCAGCGATTCCTCGATCAGCAGCTCGCTGGTGGGCGAGGCTTCCAGGCCGCGGCGGCAGATGGTTTCGAATTCCTCGGCGTTGTAGGCGATGCCGCCGCCCGAGCCGCCCATGGTGAAGCTGGGGCGGATCACGGCGGGGAAGCCCGAGGTGCCGACTTCCGCGGCGATGCGGCGCTGCACTTCCCAGGCCTCGTCCATGCTGTGGGCGACGCCCGACTTGGCCGATTCCAGGCCGATGTCGGTCATGGCCTGCTTGAACTTCTGGCGGTCCTCGGCCTTCTCGATGGCGTGCTCGTTGGCGCCGATCAGCTCGACGTTGTGCTTCTTCAGCACGCCGTGGTGAGCCAGGTCCAGCGCGCAGTTCAGCGCGGTCTGGCCGCCCATCGTGGGCAGCAGCGCATCGGGCTTCTCGCGCTCGATGATCTTCTCGACCGCCTGCCAGGTGATGGGCTCGATGTAGGTGACGTCGGCCGTTTCCGGGTCCGTCATGATGGTGGCCGGGTTGCTGTTCACCAGGATGGTGCGGTAGCCCTCGGCCTTGAGCGCCTTGCACGCCTGGGCGCCCGAATAGTCGAACTCGCAGGCCTGCCCGATGATGATGGGGCCGGCGCCGATGATGAGGATGCTTTTTAGGTCTGTACGCTTGGGCATGATGCGATCTTTACTTTTGGCCGGCCATCAGGCTGATGAACTTGTCGAACAGCACGACGATGTCGTGCGGGCCGGGGCTGGCCTCGGGGTGGCCCTGGAAGCAGAAGGCCGGACGGTCGGTGAGCTCGAAGCCCTGCAGCGTGCCGTCGAACAGCGAGACGTGCGTGGTGCGCGCGTTGGCGGGCAGGCTGGCCGCGTCCACCGCGAAACCGTGGTTCTGGCTGGTGATGAACACGCGCTTGGACGCCAGGTCCTGCACGGGGTGGTTGGCGCCGTGGTGGCCGGTCTTCATCTTGACGGTCTTGCCGCCCACCGCCAGGCCCATGATCTGGTGGCCCAGGCAGATGCCGAACACGGGCAGCTTCTGGTCCAGGAACTTGCGGGTGGCTTCGATGGCGTAGTCGCAGGGCTCGGGGTCGCCGGGGCCGTTGGACAGGAACACGCCGTCGGGATTGAGCTTGAGGACTTCGTCGGCCGTGGTCTGGGCCGGCACCAGCGTGATGCGGCAGCCGCGATCGGCCAGCAGGCGCAGGATGTTGCTCTTGACGCCGAAGTCGTAGGCCACGACGTGGAAACGGGACTGGTCGGGCGCGGTGTAGCCTTCGCCCAGCTCCCAGGTGCCCTGGGTCCAGTCGGCGCGGTCCTTGATGGACACGACGCGGGCCAGGTCCTGGCCGGCCATGCCGGGGAAGCCGCGCGCCAGCTCGACGGCGCGCTCGGCGTCGGCGCCGACGAAGATGCAGGCGCCCTGGGCGCCCTTCTCGCGCAGAATGCGCGTGAGCTTGCGGGTGTCGATGCCGGAAATGGCGACGATGCCCTGCTCGGCAAGGTACTCGGGCAGCGATTGCGTGGAACGGAAGTTCGACACGCGGGCCGGACAGTCGCGGACCACCAGGCCGGAGGCGTAGACGCGGTTCGCCTCGACGTCCTCGGCGTTAACGCCGGTGTTGCCGATGTGCGGATAGGTCAGCGTGACGATCTGGCCGCTATAGCTGGGATCGGTGAGAATTTCCTGGTACCCGGTCATGGCGGTGTTGAACACCACCTCGGCGACCGTATGGCCAGGCGCACCGATCGATACGCCTCGAAAAATGGTACCGTCCGCCAGAGCCAGAATTGCAGGAGGGAAGCGGTTGAGCCCCTCGGGAAAGAGTTGCGGCAGCACAGTAAACCCCGGTTTCAGAATCTATAATTAAACCTTCGGATTATACCTTGAGCGGCCCTAATTCCCGGGAAACCGCGCCAAATAAGGCCGAAACGGGTGATTTCATCCTGCCGGCCGCGCATCGTCGCCCGGCCGCGCGCCGGCCCGCGACATCGCGACGGTGATACGCTAGGGCCTGTTCCAGGTCGCCGCGCCCGGCAAGGGCTGCCGGCGGCCGCAATCCCCTAGCAGCGAGCCGCACCGCCCATGTCCAGCCAACTCGACGCATTGCGCCTTCACACCACCGTGGTCGCCGACACCGGGGACTTCGAAGCCATGAAGGCCTTGCGCCCCACCGACGCCACCACCAACCCGTCCCTGATACTAAAGGCCGTGCAGCAGGACGCCTACCGCCCCCTGCTGGAACGGACCGCGCGCGACCATCGCGGCGCTTCGACCGCCGAACTGATGGACCGCCTGCTGGTGGCCTTCGGCCAGGCCATCCTGAACATCGTGCCAGGCCGCGTGTCGACCGAGGTCGACGCGCGCCTGTCCTTCGACACCCGCGCCACCGTCGAGCGCGCGCGCAGCCTGATCGCGCTGTATGAAGCGGCCGGCATCGCGCGCGAGCGCGTGCTGATCAAGATCGCCTCCACCTGGGAAGGCATCCAGGCGGCCCGCGCGCTGCAGGCCGAAGGCATCCGCTGCAACCTGACGCTGCTGTTCTCGCTGCCGCAGGCGGTCGCCTGCGCCGACGCCGGCGTGCAGCTGATCTCGCCCTTCGTGGGCCGCATCTACGACTGGCACAAGAAGGCCGCCGGCGCCGGCTGGGACGAGGCCGCCAACGCCGGCCCGAACGATCCCGGCGTGCTGTCGGTGACCCGCATCTACCGCTACTACAAGCAGTTCGGCATCGCCACCGAGATCATGGGCGCCAGCTTCCGCAACGTGGGCCAGATCCTGGCGCTGTCGGGCTGCGACCTGCTCACCATCAGCCCCGAGCTGCTGAACAAGCTGGCGGCCACCGAAGGCGACGCGCCCGCGCAGCTGCGCGCCGGCGATGGCGCCGACGGCATCGCGCGCATCGCTTCGGACGAGATCAGCTTCCGCGGCCTGCTCAACGAGGACGCCATGGCCACGGAAAAACTGTCCGAAGGCATCCGGCTGTTCGTCGCGGACGCGGTCAAGCTGGACGCGCTGATCGAAGCGCAGCGCGGCTAGGCTCCACGGCGGGCAAACAAAGGCCGGGCGGCAAGCCCGGCCTTTTTCATCCTGTCTCGCGCCGCAGCCGCCTGCAGCCGAGCTCGCCATCAGCGGTGATCGTGCGTATGGACCTGCAAGGCTTCCAGGAAGCGCGACACCATGTTGTAGGCAGCCACCGTGGCCGTCAGCTCGACCAGCAGCTTGTCGCTGCCCATGGCCTGGCGCGCGGCCTGGAACACGGCGTCGGGCACCTGCACCTGACGCGTCATGGCGTCGGTATAGGCCAGCACGGCGCGCTCGCGCGCGTCGAACAGCGCCGAGTCCTGCCAGCCGTCCAGCGCATCCAGCTGCGCCTGCGTCACGCCTTCCTTCAACGCGATCGGCGCATGCTGGTCGGCCTCGTAGGGCGCGCCGTTCAGCACCGCCACCCGCATGATGACCAGCTCGCGCAGGTCGCCCGGCAAGGTGCTGAGCTGGCGGATCGAGGTCAGGTAGTTGAGCCAGCCGCCGGCCACCGCCGGGCTGTGCAGCAGCATCTGGTACAGATGCAGCACGCTGCCGCGCTCGGCGACGATGCGCTCGACCAGCGGCTGGGCCTCGGGATGGGACAGGTCTGCGTAGGGGATGCGCGCCATGGTCTGGCTCCGTTCAGATCTTTTCGGTTTCGCCCGACTTGGGCTGCCACTTCATCAGGCGCTTCTCGCTCAGGCCGACCATGTAGTCCAGCGCCAGCGCGAACGCCGTCAGCACCACGATGCCCGCGAACACGGTGTTCACATCGAAAGTGCCCTCGGCCTGCAGGATCAGGTAGCCCACGCCGCTGGCCGAACCCAGGTACTCGCCCACCACCGCGCCCACGAAGGCCAGGCCGACGGAGGTGTGCAGGCTGGAGAACACCCAGCTGGTGGCGGACGGCAGGTACACGTGGCGCAGCAGCTGGCGGCGGCGCGCGCCCAGCATGCGCGCGTTGTCCAGCAGCGTGGGGCTGACCTCGCGCACGCCCTGGTAGACGTTGAAGAACACGATGAAGAACACCAGCGTCACGGCCAGCGCCACCTTGGACCAGATGCCCAGGCCGAACCACATGCCGAAGATGGGCGCCAGGATCACTCGCGGCATCGAGTTGGCCGCCTTGATGTAGGGATCCAGGATCGCGCTGGCCAGCGGCGACAGCCCCAGCCACAGCCCCGCCCCCAGGCCCGCCGCCGTGCCGATGAAGAACGCCAGCACGGTCTCGGTCAGCGTCACCCACAGATGCGTGTAGATGTCGGCGTTGGTGACGAACCACGCCCAGATGCGGCCCCACACCTTCAGCGGCTCGCCGAAGAAGAACGCCACCTTGGGATCGCGCGAGGCCAGATGCCAGACGCCCAGGATCACGACCAGCAGCAGCAACTGCCAGAAGCGCAGGCTGGCCGAACCCGGTTTGATCAGAGACTTCGACATGTCAATCTTCCGTTCTGCAATTGCACCCCCCTTTTGCCACAGACACGCCTCACGACCAAAGTAACGGCCGCCATCAAAGCCAGACTGCCGTCAAAGCGGGGCCGCCGCGGAGCCGGCTTTGCCGGGCCGCCCGCGGCGCCCCCCTGGGGGGGAAGCGCCGCAGGCGCTTCGGGGGGGATCATTTCCTTTGTTGCGCATAGCCCTTGAGCACTTCCTCGCGCAGCACGCCCCAGATCGCGGCGTGCAGCTCGACGAAACGCGGATGAGTGCGCACCTCGGCCACGTCGCGCGGACGCGGCAGGTCGATGGCGAACTCGCCGATCGGATGCGTGCCGGGCCCGGCCGACAGCACCACCACGCGGTCGCTCATGGCGATGGCCTCGTCCAGGTCGTGAGTGATGAAGAGCACGGCCTTGCGCTTGGCCATCCACAGGTCCAGCACTTCGTTTTCCATCAGCTGGCGCGTCTGGATGTCCAGCGCCGAGAACGGCTCGTCCATCAGGATGATGTCGGGATCGCGGATCAGCGTCTGCGCCAGCATCACGCGCTTGCGCATGCCGCCGGACATCTGGTGCGGGTAGCGGTCCTCGAAACCGCCCAGGCCGACGCGGCGCATCCATTCGCGGCCCCGCGTCTCGCCTTCCTGGCGCGGCACGCCGGCGAAATCCAGGCCGGCCATCACGTTGTCCAGCGCGCTGCGCCACGGCAGCAGCGCCTCGCCCTGGAACATGTAGCCGGCGCGGGCATTGATGCCCGACAGCGGCTGGCCGAAGACCTTGACCTGCCCCGAAGACGGCGCCAGCAGGCCGGCGCCGACGTTCAGCAAGGTGGACTTGCCGCAGCCGGTGGGGCCGACCACGGACACGAACTCCCCCGGCGCGATGGCCAGGGAGGTGTCGCTGACCGCGGTGTAGCGTTGCGAGCGGTCGTCGCGGGAAACAAAGGTGCAGCTGATGTTTTCCAGCGCGAGCGCGGCTTCAGCCATTGGGGTACTTCTCGTTGGCGCGGCGCGCGAAATCGTTGGTCCAGACCTTCGAGGCGTCGATCTTGGCGGCGTCGAAATCGGCCTGGTAGGCAGCCAGCGCCTTGAGCGCGGTGGCCGCGCCGTCTTCCGGGATCAGCCCGTCGGGCGACAGGCCTTCCAGGCTCTTGGAGATGGCGGTCTTGTACACGGCCGGGTCGCCCAGCAGATAGCTTTCGGGCACGACCTTGGCGATTTCATCGGGGCCGGCCTTCTGGATCCACTTGTCGGCGCGCACCAGCGCGTTGGCCAATGCCTGGGTGGTGTTGGGATTGGCGTCGATGAAGGCCTGCGGCGCATACAGGCAGCCGGCCGGCATATTGCCGCCGAAGATCGCCTGCGTGTCCTTGAGCGTGCGCGTGTCGACGATGATCTGGATCTCGCCCGGCATCTCCAGCATGGACACCACCGGGTCGGTATTCGAGATGGCGTCGATCTGGCCGCTGCGCAGCGCGGTCACCGCGCCCGCGCCGGCGCCCACGCCGATGATGGACACGTCGGAGGCCTTCAGGCCGTGCCTGGCCAGGAAGAAGTTGACCACCATGTTGGTGGACGAGCCCGGCGCGGTCACGCCGATCTTCTTGCCCTTGAGGTCCGCCGGGCCCTTGTAGCCAGGCATGGCCTTCTTCGACACACCCACGCCGATCATGGGCGCGCAGCCTTGCAGAGCGAAGGCGCGGTAGAACTGACCCTTGGACTGCATGGCCAGCGTGTGCTCGAAGGCGCCCGACACCACGTCGGCGCTGCCTCCCACCACGGCCTGCAGGGCCTTGGAGCCGCCGGCGAAGTCGGCGATGCTCACGTCCAGCCCTTCGTCCTTGAAATAGCCCCGCGCTTCGGCGATGGATAGCGGCAGGTAGTAGATCAGCGGCTTGCCGCCGACGGCGATCTGAACCTTGGTCTTTTCCAGCTTCTGCGCGCGCACGATGGCGGGGGCCATGCCCATGACGCCGGCGGCGCCGGCCATCTTGAGCAGATCACGACGAGTGACTGTCATTGCTTGTCTCCTGGTTCTCGGGCCTACCGATGGCGCCGGTCTTCGCCAGCTCGTCGATAGCCGCTGAATCATACCCCAGCGATTTCAGGACTTCCTCGGTATGTTCCCCTAATTCCGGCCCGATCCAGCGCGTGCCGCCAGGCGTTTCGGACAGCTTCGGCACCACCGCCGGCAGCTTGACCGGTGAGCCGTCGGTGAAGCGATGCTGCTCGATCATGCCGCGCGCCAGGAACTGCGGATCGGCGAACATGTCGGCCACGCTGTAGATCTTGCCCACGGGCACATCGGCCCGTTTGAGCGTGCCCAGCGCCTCGTCGATGTCGCGTCCGCCGCACCATTGCTGGATGGCGCCGTCGATCTCCTCGACGCGGCGGGCGCGGCCGTCGTTGCGCGCCAGGTCGGGATCGGCGGCCAGGTCCTCGCGGCCGATGGCCTGCATCAGGCGGCGGAAGATGGCGTCGCCGTTGCCGGCGATGACCACGTTCTGGCCGTCGCGGGTGGTGTAGGTGTTGGATGGCACGATACCCGGCAGCGCGCCGCCGGTGCGCTCGCGCACCACGCCGGCCACGTCGTACTCGGGCACCAGGCTTTCCATCATGTTGAACACGGCCTCGTACAGCGCCACGTCCACCATCTGGCCCTGCCCCGCCCGGCAGGCCTCGCCAGCCTGGCCGTTCCAGCGGCCGCCTGTGGCGTCGCGATGGCGCAGCGCCATCATCGCGCCGATCACGCCATGCAGCGCGGCGATCGAATCGCCGATGGAGATGCCGACCCGCAGGGGCGGCCGGTCCGGATGGCCCGACACATAGCGCAGGCCGCCCATGGATTCGCCGATGGCGCCGAAACCCGGCTGGTCCTTCATCGGCCCGGTCTGCCCGTAACCGGACAGGCGCACCATGATGGTCGCGGGATTCAGCGCGCGCAGCTGCTCGTAGCCCAGGCCCCACTTCTCCAGCACGCCGGGACGGTAGTTCTCGACCACCACGTCGGCCTCCAGCGCCAGCTGACGCGCGATGTCGCGGGCGCGCGGATCCTTGAGGTTGAGCGCGATGGAGCGCTTGTTGCGCGCCTGCACCGACCACCACAGCGAGTTGCCCTGGTGCAAATGGCGCCAGCTGCGTATGGGGTCGCCGCCGCCCGAGCCGTCCGGGCCGTGCGGGGTTTCCACCTTGATGACGTCGGCGCCGAATTCGCCGAAGATGCGCGCCGCGAATGGGCCCGCGATGAGCGTGCCCAACTCCAGGACTTTCAGCCCTGTCAAAGCCGACATGGTTTGTCTTCCTCTGGTGGATGACGCCAGCCGCGATACATTGCCGCGGCCGTGCGCCGCGTCGCCTGGGCGACGCGATAGGTCTAGGTGCTCTTGCGCTCCATCAGTGCCCAGGCGATGGTGCCGGCGTCCACGTACTCAAGCTCGCTGCCCGCCGGCACGCCGCGCGCCAACCGCGTGACCTTCAGCCCGCGCTCGGACAGGGCCTCGCCCAGGAAGTGGGCGGTGGTCTCGCCCTCGGCGGTGAAGTTGGTGGCCAGGATGACTTCCTGCACCACGCCGTCGGTGGCGCGACGGATGACGCGGTCGAAATCCAGCTCGCGCGGGCCGATGCCCTCCAGCGGCGCGACCCGGCCCATCAGCACGTAGTACAGGCCACGGTAGCCGTGGCTGGACTCGATCATGTTCTGGTCCGCCGGCGTCTCGACGATGCACAGCAGCGAGGGATCGCGCTTGGGATTGGCGCAGGTGGAGCAGATCTCGTCTTCGGTGAAGCTGTTGCAGCGCGCGCAGTGGCGCAGGTTCTGCACCGCGCCTGCCAGCGCCCGGCCCAGCATGTCCGCACCCTGCAGATCGTGCTGCATCAGGTGGTAGGCCATGCGCCGGGCCGAACGCACGCCCACGCCGGGCAGGCGCCGCAGGGCCTCGATCAGCGAGACCAGTGGTTCGGGTTCAGGCAGTTGGGGATCCATGACGCGGCGGCCTCAACCAGGCTAGTCAGTTGTCCGTGGCGCGGGCGCGCGACATCAGAAGGGGAACTTCATGCCCGGGGGCATGGGCATGCCGGCGGTCACCGACGCCATCTTTTCCTGCGAGGTCGCCTCGGCCTTGCGCAGCGCGTCGTTGAACGCCGCGGCCACCAGGTCTTCCAGCATGTCCTTGTCGTCGCCCAGCAGCGACGGGTCGATGGCGACGCGCTTGACGTCGTGGCGGCAGGTCATGGTGACCTTGACCAGGCCGCCGCCCGAGGCGCCCTCGACCTGGATCTCGGCCAGCGCGTCCTGCGCCTTCTTCATGTTTTCCTGCATCTGCTGCGCCTGGCGCATCAGGCCGGCCAGTTGTCCTTTCATCATGGCGATGTTCCTTGAACTAAGGGGTGTGATCGGGAATGTGCCGCCGCGCTAGCGGGCGGCGGAGGCGTCCACGTGGCGGACCGAACCGGCCACCACCTGGCCGCCGAAATCGGATACCAGGGCCTGCACGAAGGGATCGACGGCGACCGCGTCCTCGGCGGCCTGCTGGCGCGCGGCACGCTCGGCCTGGGCCACGGCATGCGCAGTGGCATCGCCGACCGCGCCCACGTCCACGTCCAGGCGGATGCCCTGGCCGAAGTGTTCGCACAGCACGGTCTGCAGGCGCACGCGGCTTTCGCTTTCGGCCAGCGTCTTCACGGCCACGCGCAGCACGATGGCGTCGCCCTGCACGCCGACCCATTCGCTCTGGCGCGCCAGTTCGGCCGCCAGGCCGGTGACCGGCAGGCGCGCGGCCAGCTCGGGCCAGGAAGCCTGCGTCATGTCGGCGATGCGGGCGCGGGACTGGCGCTTGCGCGTGGGCGGCGCTTCTCGGCGGACCGGCGCGGCGGCGGCCGGCGCGGCCGATGACGGCGCGCTGGCCAGCGTTTCGAATTCGTCATCCGGATCGGACGTGAAGCCGCTGTCCGGCACGAAGCCGCCTTCGGCTTCGTAGGGAATTTCCTCATCGACCCAGGACGGCGGGCCATCGGGTTCATCCTGCGCCGGCGCGGGCGCCGTGACGGCGGAGGCCGCCGGCGTCACTGCCAGCGCGGCGGCGCCGGGCTTGGCTTGTACGGCGGCAGGCGCGGCATCGGGCAACTCTTCCCAAGGCGGCACGCCTTCCGGCGCGGACTCGGGCGCGGCGGAAGGCTCGGCCGGCCTTGCAGGCGCGGCCTGAACCACGGGGGCAACGCTTGCGGATTCCTCCGTGGCTGGCGCGGCAGGCATGCCGGATTGCGGGGCAACGGCCTGGGACGCGGCCGCTTGCGGCGCGACGGCCGGCGTCGGCTGCGCGGGCGCAGCAGATTCAGGCGCGACGACAGGCGCCGGGGCCGGTGCAACCGACGCTTCGACCTCTGCCGCTTGCGGATGCGGCGCAGCCACGGGCGCCGGGGTCGAGACAGGCGCGGCGGCGGCAACGGCGGGTTCGGCCGTCTGGCGCGCCGGCGCGGCCGGCGCTTCCAGCGCGGTCTGCGGGCCGGCCTCGCCGTTCAGCGCCAGCATGCGCAGGCAGGCCATGATGAAGCCGGCGTATTCGTCGGGCGCCAGCGTCAACTCGCCACGGCTGTGCACGGCGACGGAATAGAACAGCTGGACGGCGTCCGGATGCAGGGCCTGCGCCAGCCGCGAGATATCGGCGGCCAGCGGGTCTTCCGCCGGCGTCACGCCGGTCACGCGCTGCTCGATCGCCACGCGCGAGAGCAGCACCGCCAGGTCCGCCAGCGCGCCGGCATAGGACAGACCACGGATGGCCAGTTCGTCGGCCACGGCCAGCACGCCCTTGGCGTCGCCGGTGGCCAGTGCGTCCAGCAGCCGCACCAGATGACGCTGGTCGATCGTGCCCAACATGCCGCGCACGGCTTCTTCGGTCAGGTTGCCGGCGCTGTAGGCGATGGCCTGGTCGGTCAGCGACAGGGCGTCGCGCATGGAGCCGGCTGCCGCCTGGCCGATCAGGCGCAGCGCGGGAATCTCGAAGCCGACCTGCTCCTGGCCCAGCACGGCCTGCAGATGGCCGACAATGGAGTCGGCCGGCATCTGCTTCAGGTTGAACTGCAGGCAGCGCGACAGCACGGTCACCGGGATCTTCTGCGGATCGGTGGTCGCGAGGATGAATTTGACGTGCGGCGGCGGCTCTTCCAGCGTCTTGAGCATGGCGTTGAACGCATGCCCGGTCAGCATGTGGACTTCGTCGATCATGTAGACCTTGAAGCGGCCCGCGCCCGGCGCGTAGACGGCCTGCTCGAGCAGCTGGGTCATTTCCTCGACGCCACGGTTCGAGGCCGCGTCCAGTTCGAGGTAGTCGACGAAACGGCCGGAATCGATCTCGGTGCAGGCGCGACAGACGCCGCAGGGCTTGGAGGTGATGCCGGTTTCGCAGTTGAGCGACTTGGCCAGGATGCGCGACAGCGTGGTCTTGCCCACGCCTCGGGTGCCGGTGAACAGCCAGGCGTGGTGCAGTCGCTGGGTGTCCAGCGCGTGCGTGAGCGCGCGCACCACGTGATCCTGTCCCACGAGGGTATCGAACGATCGCGGCCGCCACTTGCGGGCCAGTACCAGATAAGTCATGGCTGGATTGTAGAGCCTTTGCAAGAGCCGTTGCCTACCCCCGCGAAATGCAAAAGGGACGGAATCATCTTCCGGGGAATCCCCCGTGGAAAATAACCCCGTCCCCTTTGCGAAAACCGGTTGGCGAGCCTGACTCCGGCACTGACCCTAAACGACTATGGCTGCTTCGTTCCCGACCTGACCAGGTTCACCGTCGAACCATGCGGAGGGGCCCGCCAGCACGAATTCTAGCAGAGCTGCGCTCTGCCTGCGAATTCGTGCTGGTGGGCCCCCGAGGGGGCCTGGATGTGCGCCCCCTCCCCGGCCCTCCCCCCGAGGGGGAGGGAGGGCGGGCTTTGCTTCGCTTGCCCGCTTTGGCTCGCTTCGCTTTGCCTGGGTGGCTTGCTTCGCTTTGCCTTGCTTGCTTTGCCCGATCTGCCCTGCTTGCCCTGCTTGCCCTGCTTGCCCTGCTTGCCCTGCTTGCCCTGCTTGCCCTGCTTGCCCTGCTTGCCCGGCATCGCCTTGCCGGCTCTGCCTTGCTCTCTTTGCCTTGGCTTGGATGGCTAGTTCAGGATGGTGATGCTGGGGGTGCGGACGGGGAGCACGGCGGTTTCGCAGGTGCCCAGGTCGTCGGAGGTCACGACCCAGGGATGCGAGACGTAGGTTTTCTGGATGTAGCTGTCGCCGGGTTGCAGGCGGGTGTAGTAGACGCGGCGACCTTCGTAGTTGAGCCAGTAGATCGTTTTGATTTCTTTGCCGTGGTTGATGAATTCGACCTGGGTCGGGCGGGCGGCGTCGCGCGAGCGCAGGGTCTTGCCTTCACCGGCGCAGGAGGTGCGCTCGGCGTGGGTGGCGGGCGACAGGGCGTGGCTGGCGGCGGGCAGCGCGACGATGGCGACGACCACGCACCGCGCGAGACAAAGGGCGACGAGCCGGGTCTGGCGCGGGACGGGACAGTGCATGCTCGGGGGCTCCTGGGTCAAAGGTCTATCCACGCGCGCGCCCGGGGGAAGTACAGCGCGGCACGGGTCGGGCGGCCGTCCAGGGCGGTGACCTGGGCACAGTAGCGGCGCAGCTGCTCGCCGTGGCGTTGGCGCATGCGCGCGGCAAAGGCCTCGGCGGATTCGCCGGGCTGGGAACGGCCGGTCTTGTAGTCGACGATGAGCCAGCCGTCCTCGGTGCTGAGCGCCAGGTCGATGACGGAGACCTTGCCGGCGGCGTCGATCAGCGGCCATTCTCGGCGCGCACCGGATTGGGACAGCAGCCATTGGCCGCGCGGGTCGGACAAGGTGGCCTGCAGCGTTTCCAGCACGGCTTCGGCGGCCGCGTCGGCCTGACTGGCGGGGATGCCGGCGCGGGTCAGCTGGCGCCGCATGGCGGACAGGCGGCTGGCCAGCGCCGTGGCCGGCCAGGCGGCGATGCCGTCGCGGCCGATGCGTTCGAGCCAGGCGTGCGCCAGCGTGCCGATGGCGGCGTCATAGCCGGCCTCCAGCTGCCAGGCGGGATGCTCGGCCGCGTCGCCCCAGCCGTCGCGCGCGCCGGCCGAGAAGCCCGGGCTGAAACTGGGCTCGGCGCGGCCGGCCAGCTGCGCCAGTCCGGCGGCGGAGATGCGACGCAGGGGATCGCCCTGCCATTCCGGGCCGTCGTCGGCTTGGCGCGCGGCCTCGCCCTCGCGCGCCGGCGGCTCGGGCGGCGTCAGCCAGGGCCACAGGCGGCCAAGCAGGCTGGCCGCTGGCGGGGCCTTGGCCTGTCCGGCGTCGTCCACCGACACATGGCCGACCAGATGCAGGCGCTTGCGCGCGCGCGTGGCGGCCACGTACAGCAGCCGGTCCACCTCATAGGACGCGCGGCGCGCCTCGCGCGCGCCCAGGTAGCGGGACACGGGATCGGCCTCGGTCTCGGCGCGCGGCTTGACCGGGCCGAACAGCACCCGGTCGGCGTTCTGCTCGAAGCGCACCAGCGGCGCCTGATCACCGCGCGGCGCGCGGTGCAGACCATAAAGGATGACCGTCTCGAATTGCAGGCCCTTGGACTTGTGCATGGTCATGATCTCGACCGCGCCGTCCTCGCCAGCCGCGTCAGGCGCGGCGAACAGCCGCGCGATGCCGGCTTCCAGCGCGGCCATGTCGATCGCGCCGTGCGGCGCCAGGCGCTCGACCAGCTGGAACAGGCTTTCCGCGTCATTGGCGACGGACAGCCCCGTGTACAGCGCCGGACCGCCGAGGCGTCGCCAACAGGCCTCGACCCAGGCCGCGAAGGGCATGGCGCCGGAATCGTTGCGCGCGTCCAGCAGGACGGCGGCGGCCTGGCGCAGGCGTTCGTACTCGTCCGCGCCCAGCACGTCGCGCGCGCGTGGTCCGGCCCGGCCCTCGTCCTCCCGCACAGCGGGCGGCGCGTCGAACAGCGAGCCCTGTACGGGCGTCTGCGAGGCGGCTGACTCCGGATCCGGTTCGCGCAGCGCGCGCTCCAGCAGCACGGGCACGGGCGTGACGTGATCCTCGCCGAACAGGCGTTGCAGCGAGGTCAGGGTCAGGCCGCAGAACGGCGCGCGCAACACCGACAGCCAGGCCAGCCGGTCGGCCGGATGCGACAGCGCCCGCAGCAGTTGCACCAGATCCGCCACCACCGGCCGCAGGGCCAGCGGCACCAGGTCCACCGCGCGGCAGCTGATGCCCTCCTGCGTCAACCGGCGCGTCAGGTTGCCCAGATGGCTGCGCGCGCGCACCAGCACCGCCACTGGATGCTTGCTGCCCTTGTGTTCCTTGAGCGCCTGCCGCACCAGCGTCACCGCGATGTCCTCGGCCTGCTGCTCGGCGGCCTCGGCGTCGCCCCGCGACCAGGCGGGATGGAACTCGACGGCCGTGCCGGGCAGCGCATCATGAAAGGCCGTCGACGCGCTGTAGGCGATGGCGCCCGCGATCGGATCGTTGCTGCGGGGCATCAGGCCGACGAAGGAACGATTCACCCAGTTCACCACGCCGGCCTGCGAACGGAAGTTGTCGGTGAGGTTCAGAAATTCCGGTTGCAGCAAGCCCACGCCCTCTTCCTTAACCTGCAGGAACAGGCGCACCTCGGCCTTACGGAAGCGGTAGATCGACTGCATCGGGTCGCCGACCAGGAACAGGCTGCGGCCGTCCCCTTCCTGCCAGCCCGAGGTCAGCGTGTTCAACAGGTCCAGCTGCGTCTGGCTGGTGTCCTGGAACTCGTCGATCAGCAGATGGCGGATCGAGGCATCCAGCTTCAGCAGCAGTTCGCCGGGATCGTCGGCATGGCCCAGCGCCGACGCCGCGCGCTGGGCGATCTCGATGAAGTCGATTTCGCCTGTGTCGGAGAAGCGCAGCCGCAGCTGCGCCACCGCCAGCTTCAAGGTCATGAGCTGCGCGCCCAGCACCCGCCACTGCGCGTCGGTGAAGGCGGGATCGGGAATGTCGCGCGCGGCATCCAGCCGGCGCACCCATGGCGCGTCGGCATCGGCGCCTTCGAGCCAGGCGACGAAGGGTTCCTTGTGCGCGCACTTGGCTGGAAAGCCCAGGTTCTTGTTGACCGTCTTGCGCAACGAGCCGGTGCCGGTCAGCAGCAGATGGGCCAGCGCGCGCCACGCGTCCAGCGCAAAGGCGTCGGGCGGCAGCTCGTCGGTCCAATCGAGCAGCGCCGCGAGCTTGTTGTCTTCCCCGCCCTCCTGCAGCTGCGTCGCGGCCAGCCGCGCCGGGCCGCTCAGCGCCTCGGCCCAGCCCAACGGCATGGCGTCGGACAGCGCCAGCAAGTCCTCGCCGATGGCATCGGCCAGCCATTCCTCCATGCTCTCGCGGTCCGAACCGTGGGCCAGCAGCGGCAGCCACTGGTCGCGCTGGCCGAGCATGTCGGCGATGGCGTCCTTGGCGGCCTGCACGTCCACATCCAGGTGTTCCAGCAGGATGCGGACTTCCTCGAAATCGTCGGCCAGATCCAGCGTGGCGCGGGCCGCGGCCTCGTAGTGCGCGCGCGCGTCGTCGGTGATCTCCGGCATGCCGCCCAGCTCGGACAGCCAGGGCATGCTGCGCACCAGGCCGGCGCAGAACGAGTCGATGGTGCGGATGGCCAGCCGCGCCGGGTGCTCCAGCAGATGCCAGCCCAGCTCGTCGTTGCGCGCCAGCGCGTCGCGCGCCAGTTCCCAGCTGCGGCGCTCGTGCATGGGCTCGGGCATGGGCTCCAGGCCGCGCCGCAGCTTGCTCAGCACGCGCGCGTGCATTTCCGAGGCGGCCTTGCGCGTGAAGGTAATGGCCACGATTTCCTCGGGCCGGTTCACCGTGGCCAGCAGCGCCAGGATGCGATCGGTCAACAGCTCGGTCTTGCCGGATCCCGCCGGCGCCTGCACCAGGAACGAGCGCAACGGGTCCAGCGCCTCGGCGCGCGCGGCGTGGTCGTGGGGCAGGCGTTCTTGTTCCGCCATCTAGGCGTCCTCGTCGTCCAGGTGCAGCCGCAGGAACGGCAAGGCGTCGCAGTATTTCAGGTCGTCGCGACGATAGGCCACGTTGGGGGCCACGCCCGCGGCGTATTCGTCGGCCAGCGCCTCGATCGCCTCGCGCCAGCGCTGGCGGATCTCGGGCCAGGACAGGCCGTCGAAATACTTGCTGTCCTCGGCCAGCGTGACGCCCGCCATGCCCAGGTCGACATCGGCCAGGCCCTGCGCCGCCACCTGCCGCGCATGGATCTGCGCCAGCACCAGCCCGGCCACCTCGGCGCCAGAGGCGTCAGCCAGCACGGAGGCATAGAACGGCAGTTGCACGTTCACGGGCCGGCGGCGCGACCAGTCGGGTTCGGGCTTGGCGGCGGACGCGCCGGTCTTGTAGTCGACGATGACCTTGCGGCCGTCGTCCAGCGCGTCGATGCGGTCCAGCCGCAGCTTGAGCATCAGCGCGCCGCGCTGCCATTGCTGGTCCTTCTCGACCTGCGCGACGGAGAACGGCAGGCGCCGCGCCTCCAGGTCCAGCCAGTTGGCGAGCACGCGCCGCGCGCGCTCGCATTCCAGCGTCTTGAGCGCGGGGGCGTAATTGGTCAGGGTCTCGTCGGCGGCCTGCGCCACGGCCTGCTCCAGCAGGGGCTCCACCCGCGCCTCGGCCATGGCCGCGTGCAGCGCGTCCTGGTCAGGCAGCATGCCCCAGGCCAGTTCCAGCGCGCGATGCAGGAACTGTCCGCGCACGCTGATGGCGGCCACGTCGGCATAGGCCGCCATCGCGCGGCCGCCGAGGCGGTGGCGCACGAAGGCCCACAGGGGGTTGCGCGCCTGCGTGTCGAGCACGTCCAGACCGCCGCCGCCACGGCCGCCCGGCGCCAGCGGCGGGCCTTGCCGGTCGTCCAGCGACTCCTGCGGCAGGGGCTCGGCCGCCGCCGGCCGGGCGGGCGTCCAGTCCAGCGGCGCGGCGCCCGCGATCAGCGGCGACGGGCGCAGTTCTCGCTCGCCGTCCATGTGCGCATGGCTGACAATGATCTCGGGCGCGCAGCGGCACAGCGCCGCATACATGCCTTCGGCCCATTCGCGTTCGCGTTCGGGCGTGGCGCGCGGCGCGCGCGCCTGGCGCAGCACCGCCAGCGGCAGCAGCGGATTGGGCTTGGGCGAGGCCGGCAGCACGTCGTCGGTCAGGCCCAGCACCCAGACCCCATCCCAATAACCGCCCTCGGCCTCCAACAGGCCCAGCACGTCCAACCGCGCCGACGGGTCGCGCTGCGGCTGGAAGGTGGCCGTCCTGGCCACGCTTTCCAACAGGCGCACGGCGGCCTGCCCGCCCAGCTTGCCGGCCGCCGGCGCCAGCGCCGAGAAACTGCCCAGCGCCTCGCCCAGCGCGCCCATCACCTGATAGGCCACGCTGTCCAGCGCGGCTTCGCCCGGAAAGCCCAGCGCCGTCAGGGCCGCCTTCATGCGCGGCATCCATACGTCGCAACTGGCCTTGCGGCCGCCTTGCGTCCAGATGTCCATGGCCTGGTTCCAGGCCTGCGCCAATACCGGCGTCATCGAGAGCTGCCTGCGCCATTCCTGCGCGCTGACGCGCTGGCGGGCATCGCGCCGCCAGCGCGCGTCGATGGCGGACAGGCGCGAGCGCTCGCGCACATCGCCGGCGCAATGGC
The DNA here is from genome assembly GCF_002902905.1 of Achromobacter sp. AONIH1. NCBI lineage: Bacteria > Pseudomonadati > Pseudomonadota > Betaproteobacteria > Burkholderiales > Alcaligenaceae > Achromobacter > Achromobacter sp. AONIH1. The sequence continues at coordinate 6,105,041 of NZ_CP026124.1, forward strand.
CGGCCAGCAGCGCGGCGCCCAGCGTCTGCACGCCGCAGCCCTTGCCGTCCGCGCATTCGGCCAGCGCGCGCAGCCAGGCCAGCGCCGCGCGCGCCATCGGCCATTCATCCAGTGGCCGGCCCACGGCCACGTTGAACGCCAGCGCGGGCGCGCCGTCGCGGCCGGCCAGCGCCTGGCCCAGCACGCGCCGGGCGAACACGGATTCGGCTTCCAGTTGCGGCGAGACGATGGCGTAGCGACCTGTCGGATGGACCTGCAATTGCGTCGCGGCCCAACTCGCGGCGGCGCGCCACTCGCTGCCCTGATCCGGGGCCTCGAAGCGACGCGGTTGCGCGGGCGCGCGCTGCGCGTCGCGCCACTGGCCGATGTCCGAGCCCTGGGCCGCGAACGCGTCCAGCAGGCGCGCGAAGCGCGGCGAGACCTCGGTGAAGCCGGCCAGCACCAGCCGCTGCGGCGTTGCCAGCCGGCCCTGGCCCAGCGCGTCCAGCACGCGCGCATAACCCTGGTTCGCATCCTCGGCGTCCAGCTCGGCCAGGGCCTCGCGGTAGCGCAGGCGCCAGCGGGCAAAGCCCTTGTATTCATCGGTGTCCGCGCCCGATGGCACGCGCAGCTCCCACTCGTCCATGAGCAGGTCGGCGTCCATGGCCAGCCGCGCCGCCTGGCGCGCGTCCAGCAGCACGCGCTCGGCCTCCTCGGCGCGGATCGCCTCGGTCCACACCATCTGCGTGGCGAAGCTGTCCAGCCGATATGCGGGCATGTCGCCGCCGGCGTCGAACGCCAGCTCATTAGCCGACTCAGCCAGCCAGGCGGACAGGGGCACGATGCGCGGCAGCTCGCTGACCTGCCGCTCGGCGCGCAACAGGCCCGCCAGCTCCAGCGTCAGGCGGCGGGCGAGGCGGTTGTTCACGGTCAGCACCAACGTGCCGGCCGCTGGCAGGCCGCCGATATCCGGCAATGACAGTTCAGGATAGGAAAGCGGTGCGTCCTGCATGGGCACCCGCCGCGAGCATGGCGCGCGCGGCGGCGAAAGAAGGCCAGGCCGTAGGATACCGCGAGCGCCGCGGCCTGTTTGCGTCCGGGCGAGTCAAAAACCGCAGAGCGCGGCCAGGTTTTCCCAATGGATCTGCATGTCGGGCGTGGTGTACCCCCAGAACGCCAGGCCCAGCGCCAGGACCAGCGCCAGGCCGCCCGCGATCCGCCAGCCTCGGCGGATCGGGAGCTTGCTTTCAGGCGGATGCGGGCTCATATCGGATTCCATGATCGGCCGGGACGGGGATGCGCGTCAGGCGGCGGCGGGCTGCGCCACCGGCTGCTCGCGCACTGGCAGGCACAGCAGCGCGGCCAGCACGGCCAGCACCACGCCCAGCCACCAGACCATATCGTAGTTGCCGGTCTTGGCATAGGCGTAGCCGCCCAGCCAGACCCCAACGAAGCTGCCCAGCTGATGACCCAGGAACACGATGCCCGACAGGGTGGCCGCATAGCGCAGGCCGTAGATCTGCCCGATCAACCCCTGCGTCAACGGCACCGTGCCCAGCCAGAACAGTCCCATCCAGGCGGCGAAGACGTACAGCACCCACGACGACAGCGGCAGCCAGAGCAGCAGCAGGATACCGAAGGCGCGCATGCCGTAGACCACGGCGAGCAAGCGCTTCTTGCTGTACTTGCCGCCCAGCTTGCCGGCATAGAACGAACCCAGCACGTTGAACAGGCCGATCAGCGCAATCGCGGTGGCCCCCTGCGCCGCCGTCAGGCCGCCGTCGGTGACATAGGCCGGCAGGTGCAGCGTGATGAAGGCGGTATGGAAGCCGCAGACGAAGTAGCTCCAGAACAGGAAATGGAACGACGGATGCCGCACGGCCTGACGCACCGCCGCAGCCAGCGACTGATGCGGACCCGCATGGACCTGCGGACGACCGCGCAGGTAATAGGCCAGCGGCGCGGCGCAGGCCACGAACAGGGACAGCACCCACAGCGCGCCCGGCCAGTCCAGGCCGTTGATCAGCACCTGCCCGGTCGGCACCACCGCGAACTGCCCCATCGAGCCGCCGGCGCTGGCGATGCCCATCGCCGTGCTGCGGTAAGCGGGCGGGACCGACCGCGCCACCACGGGCAGGATCACCGGAAAGGTCGTGCCGGCCTGGCCCAGCCCCACCAGCACGCCCGCCGTCAGGTACAGCGTGGTCTCGTCGGTGGCGAAGCGCGTGCCGATCATGCCCAGCATGTACAGCACCGCGCCCAGCGCGATGGTGCGGCCCGAGCCGTAGCGGTCGGCCAGGATGCCCATGAAGATACAGGCGCCGCCCCAGACCAGGTTCTGCAGCGCGAAGGCCATCGAGAACACGTCGCGTCCCCAGCCATGGGCCAGCCCCATGGGCTGCATGAACAGCCCGAACGTGGCCCGCACGCCCATGGCGAGCAGCACCACCAGCGTGCCCAGGATCAGGGTGCGCATGGAAATCTTGTCAGTTTGGCTGGACATGAAAGCCGTGTCTCTTATTGAATCGTTATTGATTGTCGAAACGCCGCTCCCCTCCATGGGACGGCGCGGCGCCTGGGGCCAGACCGGCCGGGCGCAAACATGAACATGATAAACAACTGCGGGCGCCGCCCCGGCAATATCCTTGTCGCCGCATCGTCCTTGGCCGGATCGGCGCGGCGCGTCCGTGGCTTTCCGCCGCGCCGGCTTGGGCCGGAGCCGTCAAGATCCGGCTCCGATTTGGGGCTTGGCCGTCCTGCTGATAGACTTGCGTCCGGCTTGAAACGACCGGGTTGCCGGTGACGCGCTTGCGCGCCCCAGGCGACACACGGCGGACCATACGGGTGCGCTACACTTTTCCCGGACGTTTCAACGCAGCATCGAGGCTCGGGCGCATGGCGCCAGGCCAGGACTGGCGCCTCTCACGCCAGCATCCGTCTCGCCGTAGTTAAATGGATATAACCGGCCCCTCCTAAGGGTCAATTGGTGGTTCGATTCCACCCGGCGAGGCCACTTCATCCCCCTTCAGTTCCCCTCCCCCGCGCCCTCCCGCCACGCGTGAAAATTGCCCGCGTTCAGCAGGATGAGGGTTATTCCGGGCTACGCTCACGCGCCGCGCGACGGTAGCGTCTCGGGACGCCAATTGTGACGAATCTTTCCGACGTCAATACGTCCCCATAATTTTTTTCGGCGATGATGGTAATTCGTCTTGCCTACTACTTGAAATTACTGTTTAAATTCGACGCGTAAGCCTCTAATTCATCTGGACTTTTTTTGAAGTGCCCGACGAACGGCGTACGAAACATCTCTATACAGACTGACAAGCCTGCTGAAACCATGGCATTTACCTGGACACGTGCAATTGCGAACGCGATAGCGCCCATGGCGCTGGCGATGTGCGCGCTCCTGCCCCCCGCCGCGCAAGCCGCGAAAAATTCCGATCCTTGCAAGACCAACGCCAAATCGGCGGCCTGCAAGGCGCAACAAGCCAAGAAAGCCCCCGCCCCGTCCGCCAAGTCCGGCGCTGGCAAAGCCGCCGCTGGCAAACCCGCCGCCGGCAAGGGCGCATCGCCGAAACAGGCCGCCGGCAAGGCCTCGTCCCCCAAGCAAGCCGCTGGCAAGGGCCCCGCCTCCAAGCAGGCCGCGGGCAAGGCGCCCGCCCCCAAGCATGCCGCCGCGCCCAAGCAGCCGGCCGGCAAGAAGGCCGCCGCGCCCAAGGGCGGCAAACCCGCCGCCGTGGCGCAGAAAGGCACGCCCAAGGCCAACGCCGCCGGCAAGGGCGGCAAGGGTGGCAAGAACGACAAGCCCAACAAACCCGGCCGTGGCCGGGCGGCGGTCGCCGCGGCATCCTCGGCCGCCATGCCGCCGCCGGCATCGTCGGTGCGCGCCGAAGCCGCCGCACTGCGCTCCAGCACCGCCTACGTGCAGGACCTGGAAACCTCCACCGTGCTGTTCGCCAAGAACGAGAATGTGGTGCGCCCGATCGCCTCGATCTCCAAGCTGATGACGGCCGTGGTGGTGGTGGATGCCAACCAGCCCATGAACGAAATGCTGGAAATCACCGATGACGACATCGACGGCCTCAAGCACACGACCTCGCGCCTGCGCGTGGGCACCCGGCTGAGCCGCGGCGACATGCTGCACCTGGCGCTAATGTCTTCCGAGAACCGCGCCGCCAACGCGCTGGGCCGCAACTACCCGGGCGGCCTGCCGGCTTTCGTGGCCGCCATGAACGCCAAGGCGCAGGCGCTGGGCATGACCAGCACGCGCTTCATCGAGCCCACCGGCCTGTCCAGCGACAACGTATCCTCGCCGCACGACCTGGCCCGCCTGCTGCGCGCCGCATCGCAGCGACCGCTGATCCACCGCTACTCCACCGACACCGAGTACGACGTCGAGATCAACAACCGCACGCAGACCTTCCGCAACACCAACCTGCTGGTGCGCAAGCCCGACTGGGATATCAAGGTCTCCAAGACCGGTTTCATCAACGAGGCCGGCGAGTGCCTGGTCATGCTGGCCCGCATCAACGGCCGCGACCTGGCCATCGTGCTGCTGGACTCGCAGGGCAAGCTCTCGCGCATTGGCGACGCGGTACGCATCCGCCGCATCGTGCAGAGCGAAGTCGCGCTGGCGCAGGCCCAGCCCGGCGGCTGAGACCGGCGCAATCGCCAGACACCGAAAGGGCCCGATCAGATGATCGGGCCCTTTTCCTTTGCATCAGGATCAGGCGGCCGCGCGTCGCCGGGAGGGCAGCGGCTGCGCGTCATAGAGCGTGGCGGGCAGGCCCTCCAGCACGGCCTTGGCGTTGAGCGAGCGGATCGGCACCGCCGCGTCCAGCGGAATGCGACCCTCGGCCTGCAACAGCTGGTAGCGCAGGCAGCACACGCGCAGGAAGGACGTGAAATTGGCCGCCTGGCCGCGGTATTCGATCAACTCGTCGTAGAGGCGTTCGATGAGCTGCGTGACCCGCATGCCGTCGCGGCCGGCGATTTCCTCCAGCACCTGCCAGAACAGCTGCTCCAGCCGCAGGCTGGTGGCCACGCCGTGCAGGCGCAGCGAACGGGTTTCCGGCGCATAGGACTGCTCGCTGGCGCGGATGAAGATTTCACACATGGGAGCTCCGGATGCGAGGGACGGAACGGCGTGCCATTCAGGCGGGGACGCCCGCCGTCCAATGTACGACGATAGACACGGCAGCGGCAAGGCGCTGCCGGGCCCCGTCCCCGACGCCGGCATCTTGATCCATGTCATGGCCGTCCGTGGCCAGACGGCCGACGATAGAAATATCGACCACACAACGGAGGATCCTATGGACAAGACCATGAAAGCCGCCGTGGCCAGGGCGTTCGGCAAGCCGCTGGCCATCGAGGAAGTCGCGGTGCCCCGACCCGGCGCGGGCGAGCTGCTGGTGAAGATCGAGGCCTGCGGCGTCTGCCATACCGACCTGCACGCCGTGGAAGGCGACTGGCCGGTCAAGCCCAACCCTCCGTTCATTCCCGGCCATGAAGGCGTGGGCCATGTGGTGGCCGTAGGCGCCGGCGTCACCCACGTCAAGGAAGGCGACCGCGTCGGCATCCCTTGGCTGTACTCCGCCTGCGGCCATTGCGAGCATTGCCTGGGCGGCTGGGAAACGCTGTGCGAACAGCAGCAGAACGCCGGCTATTCGGTCAACGGCGGCTTCGCCGAATATGCGCTGGCCGCGGCCGACTACGTGGGGCTGCTGCCCGCCAACATCGGCTTCGTGGACATCGCGCCCGTGCTGTGCGCCGGCGTCACCGTGTACAAGGGCCTGAAGATGACAGACACGCGCCCGGGCAACTGGGTGGTGATCTCGGGCATCGGCGGGCTGGGCCACATGGCGGTGCAGTATGCCCGCGCCATGGGCCTGAACGTGGCGGCCGTCGACATCGACGACGCCAAGCTGGAGCTGGCCCGCAAGCTGGGCGCCCAGGTGGCCGTCAACGCGCGGACCACGGACCCGGCCGCCTACCTCAAGCGCGAGATCGGCGGCGCCCACGGCGCGCTGATCACCGCCGTCTCGCCCAAGGCCTTCGAGCAGGCGCTGGGCATGGTGCGGCGCGGCGGCACTGTCGCGCTCAACGGCCTGCCGCCCGGCGATTTCCCGCTGTCGATCTTCGACATGGTGCTCAATGGCGTGACCGTGCGCGGATCCATCGTCGGCTCGCGGCTGGACCTGCAGGAATCGCTGCAATTCGCCGCCGAGGGCAAGGTGCGCGCCACAGTCGCGACCGAACGGCTGGAGAACATCAACCACGTGTTCGACCGCATGCGCAGCGGCCAGATCGAGGGCCGCGTGGTGCTGGACTTCGCCTGAGCACGGCCTTCCCGGCGCGACACGCGCGGGGTTCGCCAAAAAAAGCGGATCCGGGATGACGCGAAGCGTCATCCCGGATCCGTCGCACAGGCGCGCCGCACATGGCCCGCGGCGCGTTCAGCTCAATGCGTGATCTTCGTGCCAAGCACGGCCAGGAACTGGGCCAGCCAGGCCGGATGCGCGGGCCAGGCCGGCGCGGTCACCAGATTGCCGTCGGTATGGGCCTGATCGATGGCGATCTCGGCATAGGTGCCGCCCGCCAGCCGCACCTCGGGCGCGCAGGCCGGATAGGCCGAGCAGGTGCGTCCCTTCAGGATGCCGGCGGCCGCAAGCAGCTGCGCGCCGTGGCACACGGCCGCGATCGGCTTTTTCGCCTGGTCGAAGGCCCGCACGATATCCAGTACCTTGTCGTTCAGGCGCAGGTATTCCGGCGCGCGGCCGCCGGGAATCACCAGCCCTGCGTAGGAGGACGGCTCGACGCGGTCGAAGTCGTAGTTCAGCGCGAAATTGTGGCCGCGCTTCTCGCTGTAGGTCTGCGCGCCTTCGAAATCATGGATCGCGGTGGCCACGGATTCGCCGGCCTTCTTGCCCGGACACACGGCATGCACCGCGTAGCCGACCGCCTGCAGCGTCTGGAACGGCACCATGGTTTCGTAGTCTTCGGCGTAGTCGCCGACCAGCATCAGCAAAGTCTTGCTCATTCTCGTCTCCTGGGGATGGGGGCTGGGCGCCGGCTTCAACGCCGGTTCTTCTGCCTGCGGCCCATTGTGGCCTTGCTCGCGCCGGCGCGGGTGGTATCCCGCTACCACGCGTCGAACGCCCCCTATTCCAGCGCGACGGTCACGGGCTTGGCGTCCAGCAGGCTGACCAGCACCTTGGGATCGATGCCGACCAGATAACCGCGACGGCCGCCGTTGATATAGACCACCGGGTAATCCAGCACCTCGGCCTCGACCCAGACCGGCATGCGCTTGCGCGTGCCGAACGGCGACGTGCCGCCGACCTGATAGCCGGAATGCCGCTGCGCCACGTCGGGATGGCAGGGCGCGACCTTTTTCAGCCCGGCCTGGCGCGCCAGATTCTTGGTGGAGACTTCGCGATCGCCGTGCATGACCACGATCAGCGGACGCGCGGCCTCGTCCTCCATCACCAGCGTCTTGACCACCGCGTGCGGGTCCAGCCCCAACTGGCGCGCGGCCTCGCCCGCGCCGCCATGGTCCACGTAGTCGTAGGTGTGCTCCGTGTAGGCCACCTTGTTCTGCTTGAGGAACTGCGTGGCGGGCGTTTCGGAAACGTGGCGGGCTTTGCTCATGGATCGGGACGGGAAGGAAAATAGGCGGCGGGTCGTCGCTCAGCCTCGGGGGTGGTGGGCCGCGTGCAGCGCCTTCAGGCGCTCGCGCGCGACGTGGGTGTAGATCTGCGTGGTGGAGATATCGGCATGGCCCAGCAACATCTGCACCACGCGCAGATCGGCGCCGTGGTTCAGCAGATGCGTGGCGAAGGCGTGCCGCAGCACGTGCGGCGACAGCGGCGCGCGCACGTCGGCCAGCACCGCGTATTTCTTGACGAGCTGCCAGAACGCCTGGCGCGTCATGGCCTCGCCACGGCCGGTGATGAAGAGCGCGTCGCTGACGCGCCCGGCGGCCAGCTCGGGACGGGCGCGCGCCAGATACTGGTCGATCCAGTGCGCCGCCTCGGCGCCCAGCGGCACCAGCCGGTCCTTGCCGCCCTTGCCCAGCACCACGCGGACCACGCCCTCGTTCAGGCTCACATCCAGCGCGCGCACGCCGACCAGCTCGGACACGCGCAGGCCGGTGGCATACAGCGTTTCCAGCATGGCCCGGTCGCGCAGGCCACGGGGCTGTTCCAGGTCGGGGGCGCGCAGCAAGGCATCCACCTGCGCCTCCGACAGGATCTTGGGCATGCGCGGCGCCTGCTTGGCCGCCTCCAGCGTCAGGCAGGGATCGCGCTCGGCGCGATGCTCGCGCAAGGCCCAGGCGTAGAAGCGGCGCAGCGCCGCCAGCCGCCGGTTGGCCGTGGCCGCGCGGGTCTCTTCGTGGCGGAACGCGAACCAGGCTTCGATGTCGGCCTTGCCGGCCTGCGCCAGCGTCCTGGCCGGCCCGGCCGGCAGCGCCTGGCCGCCGGCCGCCTCGCCGTAGCGGTCGGCCATCTCGCGCGCGTAGCTTTCCGGGTCTTCCAGCCAGCGCGCGAAGCCGGTCAGGTCGCGCCGATAGGCCGCCAGCGTATTGGCGGACAGGCCGTCCTCCAGCCAGACGGCGTCGATGAAAGCGTCGATGTCGGCCTGGGAAGCGAGCGGCGCGCGGGTCTCAGTCATGAAGGCGGCATGGGAAGAAGGCTGGCGCACATTCTACGCATTCAACGCGCGCCCACGCCCGCCGCCGCGGCCTGGAGCCAGGCCTCGAACAGCTTGAGCGCTTCCGAGCGCTCGCTGCGCTGCGGATAGCCGAAGAAGTAGCCCTGGCTGACGGTCAGCGATTGCGGCACGGGCAAGGCCAGCGCCCCCTGGTCCAGCGCGGGCTGCGCCAGGAAACGCGGCATCAGGCCCACGCCCAGTCCGGCCTGCACCGCCGCCATCACCATCGTGAACAGTTCGTAGCGCGGCCCGCCCGCCGCCTGCGGACCATACAGGTACTGATTGGCCGCGTACCACTGACGCCAGGCGTCCGGCCGCGAGCTCAGGTGCAGGTGCGTCAGGCCGGCCAGCGCCTCGGCGCCTCGGCCGGTGATGCGCGCGGCCAGCTCGGGCGCGCACACCGGCACCAACTCGCGCTCGGGGAACAGCAGCGCGCCCTGGGTGCCCGGCCACAGGCCATCGCCGTGATACAGCGCGCCGTCGAAGGGCTGGTCCTTGAACTGGAAGGGCAGCGTGCGCACCGACAGGCTCACGGTGATGTCCGGGTGGGCGCGCTGGAAATCGGGCAGCCGGGGAATCAGCCAGGTGGTCGCCAGCGTGGGCACGACCGCGATATGGATGCTGCGGCCCATGCCGGTGCGACTGACCAGGCCAAAAGTGTCCTTCTCGATCTGATCCAGATGGTGACGGATCCGCCCAGCGTACTCGGCGCCGTGTTCGGTCAGCGCAATGCGGCGTCGCACCCGGGTGAACAACTGCACGCCCAGCCGCGCCTCCAGGCTGGCGACCTGCCGGTAGACGGCGCTATGGGTCAGGGACAGTTCCTCGGCCGCGCGGGAAAAACTGCCCAGCCGTGCCGAGGCCTCGAAAGCCTGCAGCGCGCTCAGATTGGGAATGCCGTTTCTCATGGCGGACGGAACCCCGAATGGCCGGCCTCGACGTGCCGGGGGATCAATAGATTGTGCAATTTTATCAATTGCATTGTGCGCTGATGGCACATATGCTCAGTCATCTCATTCTCGGCTCATCGCGACGATACCCCTATGGCCCAGCAAGCATCCCGTCTCGGCGGTCACATCCTGGTAGACCAGCTGGTCGCCCAGGGCGTCAAACACGTTTTCTGCGTGCCGGGCGAAAGCTACCTGGCGGTGCTGGACGGCCTGCACGACGCCGACATCCAGGTCACGGTCTGCCGCCAGGAAGGCGGCGCCGCGATGATGGCCGACGCGCACGGCAAGCTGACCGGCGAACCCGGCATCTGCATGGTCACGCGCGGCCCGGGCGCATCGAACGCGCTGGCCGGCGTGCATATCGCCAAGCAGGACTCCACGCCGCTGATCCTGTTCGTGGGCCAGATCGAGCGCGGCATGCGCGAACGCGAAGCCTTCCAGGAAATGGATTACCGCGCCGTCTTCGGCACCCAGGCCAAATGGGTCACCGAGATCGATCAGGTCGAACGCATTCCCGAGCTGGTCTCGCGCGCCTTCCACATCGCCACCTCGGGCCGCCCCGGCCCCGTGGTGATCGCGCTGCCCGAGGACATGCTGGTCGAGGCCGCCGCGGTGGCCGACGCGCCGCGCTACGCGCCCATCGACGCCGCGCCCTCGGTCGGCCAGCTGGCCGACCTGGAACAACTGCTGGCCAAGGCCACCCGGCCCGTCGCCATCCTGGGCGGCAGCCGCTGGAGCGAGCAAGCCGTGCAGCAGTTCGCCGCGTTCGCCGAGCGCCACGCGCTGCCGACCTCGGTGTCGTTCCGGCGCCAGATGCTGTTCCCGGCCGACCATCCCTGCTACATCGGCGACGTGGGCCTGGGCATCAACCCGGCGCTGCTCAAGCGCGTGGCCGACGCCGACCTGATCCTGCTGGTCGGCGGCCGCATGTCCGAAAACCCCAGCCAGGCCTACACCCTGCTGGACATCCCGGTGCCGCGCCAGAAGCTGGTCCATGTGCATCCCGACAGCGCCGAGCTGGCGCGCGTGTACCGCCCCACGCTGGCGATCAATACCTCGCCCGCCGCTTTCGCCGAGGCGCTGGCCGGCCTGAAGGCGCCGGCCGCCCCCGCCTGGGCCGACGACACCCGCGCCATGCGCGAGTCGTACCTGAAATGGAGCGACCCCGCCGCCATCCGCACGCCCGGCGCGCTGCAGATGGGCGAGGTCATGGCCTACCTGGAAAAAACGCTGCCGGCCGACGCCATCATGACCAACGGCGCCGGCAACTACGCCACCTGGCTGCACCGCTTCCACCGCTATACCCGGTACGGCACGCAGCTCGCCCCGACCTCGGGCTCGATGGGCTATGGCCTGCCCGCGGCGGTGGGCGCCAAGCGCGTGCATCCCGACAAGACCGTGGTCTGCTTCGCCGGCGACGGCTGCTTCCTGATGCACGGCCAGGAATTCGCCACCGCCGTGCAATACGACCTGCCCATCATCGTGGTGCTGGTCGACAACGGCATGTACGGCACCATCCGCATGCACCAGGAAAAACACTATCCCGGCCGCGTTTCCGCCACCGCGCTCAAGAACCCCGACTTCGCCGACTACGCGCGCGCCTTCGGCGGCCATGGCGAGCGGGTGGAAAGCAGCGAACAGTTCGGCCCGGCCTTCGAACGCGCGCTGGCCAGCGGCAAGCCGGCCATCCTGCATTGCCTGATCGATCCGGAGACCATTTCCCCGTCGACCACGCTGGCCCGGATCCGCGACGCCGCCCTGCAGGCCAAGTCCTAGCGCCGCCAGGCGTTGCGGCGCGGCCCCGCGCGGGGCCGCGCAAACCCGACTTGCCGCCCGAATTATTTTAGGTTTAAACTTTTCAGCATTCCGATTCCGAATACGGAAATCCATCACGGAGACCCAGCATGTCCTCGAATCCCTCGTTTCACTGGCAAGATCCCCTGTTGCTGGACCAGCAGCTGACCGAAGAAGAACGCATGGTGCGCGACGCCGCCCAGGCCTACGCGCAGGACAAGCTGGCCCCGCGCGTGCTGAACGCGTTCCGCAACGAGCAGACCGATCCGGCGATCTTCTCCGAAATGGGCGAACTGGGCCTGCTGGGCGCGACCATCCCCGCCGAGTACGGCGGCGCCGGCCTGAACTACGTCAGCTACGGCCTGATCGCCCGTGAAGTCGAGCGCGTGGATTCCGGCTACCGCTCCATGATGAGCGTGCAGTCCTCGCTGGTGATGGTGCCCATCAACGAATTCGGCAGCGAAGCGCAAAAGCAGAAGTACCTGCCCAAGCTGGCCCGCGGCGAATGGATCGGCTGCTTCGGCCTGACCGAGCCCAACCACGGTTCCGACCCCGGCGGCATGGAAACGCGCGCGGTCAAGACCGCCGACGGCTACAAGCTGACCGGCAACAAGATGTGGATCACCAACTCCCCCATCGCCGACGTGTTCGTGGTGTGGGCCAAGTGCGTGGGCGGCGACTTCGACGGCAAGATCCGCGGCTTCATCCTCGACAAGGGCATGAAGGGCCTGTCGGCCCCGGCCATCCACGGCAAGGTCGGCCTGCGCGCCTCGATCACCGGCGAAATCGTCATGGACGAAGTGGAAGTGTCGGCCGAGCAGATGATGCCCGGCGTGGCCGGCCTGAAGGGCCCCTTCACCTGCCTGAACTCGGCCCGCTACGGCATCGCCTGGGGCGCTGTCGGCGCCGCCGAAGCCTGCTGGCACACCGCCCGCCAGTACACGCTGGACCGCAAGCAGTTCGGCCGCCCGCTGGCCGCCAACCAGCTGATCCAGAAGAAGCTGGCCGACATGCAGACCGAGATCACGCTGGCGCTGCAAGGCTGCCTGCGCCTGGGCCGCATGAAGGACGAGGGCTCGGCCGCGGTGGAAATCACTTCCATCATGAAGCGCAACTCCTGCGGCAAGGCCCTGGACATCGCCCGCCTGGCGCGCGACATGCTGGGCGGCAACGGCATCTCCGACGAATTCGGCGTGGCGCGCCACCTGGTCAACCTGGAAGTGGTCAACACCTACGAAGGCACCCACGACGTGCACGCCCTGATCCTGGGTCGCGCGCAGACGGGCATTCAGGCGTTCTATTGATCCGCCCTGCCCTCGAAGAAAACCGGCCCTAGCGCCGGTTTTTTTTCGCCTGGCGTTCGCCGTATCCGCGAAAGCCCGCATGGCGACAATCTGGCCCGCGCCGTACGCTGTAGGCATATTGGCCTGGCACTTTCCCTGGCGTTTGCGCCCCCCTTTTGCGTGTCCGACCCCGGCTTTTTTCGACCGACCAGGAGTCGCGCATGCAAGGCAACCCATCCCAGCGCCTGATGGCGTGCATCGCCATGGCATTCATCGGCCATGGCGCGCACGCCACCACCACCCTCACCATGGCCACCGAATACCCGGCCACATCCATGCCCGGACAAGGCGTGTCCACCTTCGCCGAGCTGGTGCGGGTCAAGAGCGGCGGCGAGGTGATCATCGAGGCCAGCTATGACGCGGCCAAGGGCATCAAGTCCGGCGACATGATCGCCGCCGTGCAAACGCGCAAGGTCGACGCGGGCGATGCCTTCGCCGGCGCGCTGGCGGAAAAGTACCCGCTGTTCGGCGTGTCTTCGCTGCCCTTCCTGGCCGACTCGCTGGCCAAGGCGCGCAGCCTCAACAAGACCGCGCGGCCGGCCTATGAAAAGCTGCTGGCCGAACATGGCCAGAAGTTGCTCTACACCACGCCGTGGCCGGCCTCGGGCATCTGGTCCAAGCGCAAGATCGACGGCCTGGCCACGCTCAAGTCATTGAACATCCGCGCCTACGACGCCACCTCGCAGGACGTGCTGCGCAAGGCCGGCGCGCAAGCGCAGAACATTTCCTTCGCCGACGCCATGCCGCGCATCGCCTCGGGCGAGGTCAACGCCGTGCTGTCCTCGGGCGACGGCGGCGCCGGCCGCAAGCTGTGGGAACACCTGCCTCACTTCGCCGAGATCAACTACGCCATGCCGGTCTCGGTGGCGACGATGAACCTGCAGGCCTACCAGTCGCTGGATGCCCGCGCGCGCCGCGCCATCGACCAGGCCGCCGCGCAGACGGAAAGCGAGCAATGGAAACGCATCGACGGCCGGCTGCGGCAGAACTACGCCAACATGCGCAAGAACGGCGTGACCATCAATACCAAGGTGCCGGCGTCCGTGCGCAAGGCGTTGAAAGACGCGGCGGCGGAATCCGTGAACGCCTGGAAGGCGACCGCCGGCCCTGACGCCGTGGCAATCATCGGGCAGGTCGGCAAGCGCTAGCGACGGCCCGCCCCGGATTCAGGCGTTGCCGGACAGGTCGAACAGGCTGGTCGCGTCCAGCTCCAGCACGGCTTCGTCGTGCTGGTTGAGCACCGTCCAGGCCCAGGTGATGATGCCCAGGTCCGGACGCGAGGAAGACTTGCGCACGCCCTGCACCCTGGCGTCCAGCCTCAGCTGGTCGCCGGGGCGCACCGGCACGCGCCAGCGCACCTCGCCCAGGCCGGGCGAGCCGAAGGACTCTGAATCATGCAGCGCAGCGTCCACCGCCATGCGCATGGCCAGCGCGCAGGTATGCCAGCCGCTGGCGATCAGCCCGCCCCAGCGCCCCTCGGCCGCGCGCTTGGGATCCGTGTGGAACCACTGCGGATCGAACTTGCGGGCGAACTCCAGGATCTCGGCCTCCGTCACGATGACGGGTCCGGCCTTGATCAGCATGCCGTCCTTGAACTCGGCGAACTTCATGATGCGCTTTCCCCTTTCTTGATTTGAATCGAGCGCCTCAGATTAGCGCTTCGATCAAGAACGGTCCACGCCGCTTCAGTCCCGCGCGCAGGGCATCGGCAAAACCCTCGATGGTATCCACGCTGACCGCGTCCACGCCCATGCCACGCGCCAGCGACACCCACTCCAGGCTCGGTTCCTGCAGGTCCAGCATGCGGCGCGCGTTGCGGCCGGGCTCCTGAACGCCCACATTCTTCATTTCGCCGTGCAGCGTGGCGTAGGAGCGATTGGCCAGGATGATGGTCAGGCAATCCAGGTTCTCGCGCGCCTGGGTCCACAGCGCCTGCAGCGTGTACATGCCGCTGCCGTCGGCCTGCAGCGTGACCACCTTGCGGTCCGGGCACGCGACCGCCGCGCCGGTGGCCAGCGGCAGGCCGATGCCGATGGCGCCGCCGGTAAGCATGAGCCAGTCGTGCGGCGCGCTGCTGACGCTGTACAGCGGAAATTCACGTCCCTGGGTGATGGATTCATCGCACACGATGGCCTGCTCGGGCAAGGTATGCGCGACCAGGATATTGACGGCGGCGCCGGTAAGCTTGCCGCTGGCGGGCACCTCGTAGGTCGGAACCGGCGCGGCCAGGCGCGGCGCGTCGGCGGCGATGCCCAGCTCATCGGCCAGCCATTCCAGCGCCTGCGCCAGATCCTGTTCCTGCGTGGCCAGCACGACCTGTGCGCAGTCGGGCGGCGCCAGCAGGCTGGGCTTGCCGGGATAGGCGAAGAAGCCCACCGGCGCGCGCGCGCCGGCCAGCACCAGGCGCCGCGCGTCCTTGAGCTTGGCCACGGCCAGATCGATCGGATAGGGCAGCCGGTCCACCGGCGTGCGGGTACGGCCGCGCTCGATGCGGCGATTGGAGGTCTCGGAGATCAGGCGCACGCCGGTGGCGCGGGCGATCCGGCCCGCCGCTTCCAGCGCGCGGCCGCGCAGCGCGGCGCCGCCCAGCATCAGCACGGTGTTCTCGCCGCTGCGGATGGCATCGGCGGCCGCGCGCACGGCCTCGGCCGAGGTGCGCGGCGCGGCGTCGCGCGCCGCGATCACGGGCGCAGACGCGCCCGCTGGCAGGTCCGTCCAGGCGGCGTCGGCCGGCAGGATCAGCGTGGCAATATTGCCAGGCTCGCGTCGCGCGATGGCGACGGCCTCGGCCGCGTCGGCCGAGATCGCGCCAGCGGTGAGCGTGCGCCGCACCCAATGCGACATGGGCCGCGCCACGCCCTCGACATCACTGGTCAGCGGTGCGTCGTACTGCACATGATAGGTGGCATGATCGCCCACGACATTGACCATGGGCGTGCGCGCGCGCTTGGCGTTATGCAGGTTGGCCAGGCCATTGCCCAGGCCCGGCCCCAGGTGCAGCAGCGTGGCGGCGGGCTTGTCGGCCATGCGCGCATAACCGTCGGCGGCGCCGGTCACGACACCTTCGAACAGGCCCAGCACGCAGCGCATGTCTGGCTTGCGATCCAACGCCGCCACAAAGTGCATCTCGGACGTGCCCGGATTGGCAAAGCAGACGTCCACATCGTTGGCAAGAAGGGTATCGCAAAGACTGTCAGCGCCGTTCATCGTGTTTCCCTGGTTGTTATATCGAGTGCGGGCCGGCGGCTGCGCGCGGGCCCGACAGGCATGATAGGTAGGGTAACGCAAACCCGGTGGGGCCATCTGCGCGGCTGGCCATGGAACCATTCCGCCGATTCCGGCTGCCGGAATTTCCGCCCGCGCTACGCCAGGATCTGGCCCAGGAACGCCTGCGCCCGCTCGGAGCGCGGCGCGCGGAAGAAGTTGTCCGGAGTGTCGATCTCGACGATCGCGCCCTGGTCCATGAACACCACCCGGTCGCCGACCTCGCGCGCGAAGCCCATTTCATGTGTCACGCAGATC
Source organism: Achromobacter sp. AONIH1 (assembly GCF_002902905.1). Lineage (NCBI taxonomy): Bacteria > Pseudomonadati > Pseudomonadota > Betaproteobacteria > Burkholderiales > Alcaligenaceae > Achromobacter > Achromobacter sp. AONIH1. The sequence continues at coordinate 6,121,341 of NZ_CP026124.1, forward strand.
ATGGTCATGCCATCGCGCGCCAGCGCCACCATGGTGTCCAGCACTTCCTTGACCATCTCGGGATCCAGCGCCGACGTCGGCTCGTCGAACAGCATGATCTTCGGCTGCATGCAGAGCGCGCGCGCGATGGCCACGCGCTGCTTCTGGCCGCCGGAAAGCTGGCCCGGATACTTGGCGGCATGCTGCGGAATGCGGACGCGCTCCAGATACTGCATGGCATGATGCTCGGCGTCCCGCTGCGCCACGCCCTTGACTAGCATCGGCGCCAGCGTGCAGTTCTCGAGCACGGTCAGGTGCGGGAACAGATTGAAGTGCTGGAACACCATGCCCACCTCGGCGCGTATCCGCTCGATGTTGCCCAGCTCCCCGTCCAACTCGATGCCGTCGATCACGATGCGGCCCCGCTGATGTTCCTCCAGCCGGTTCAGCAGCCGGATGGTGGTGGACTTTCCGGATCCTGAAGGCCCGCACAGGATCAGCTTCTCGCCGGCCCGCACATCCAGGTCCAGCCCGTCCAGCACCTGGAAATCGCCATACCATTTCGACACGTCCCGCATCGTGATGATGGGCGCCGCGCAGTTCAATCCGTCCATGGCGTCAGGCCTTCGAGATATCGTGGTTGTCGCCGGCCCCGCTCCAGTAGCCCGGCACGGTCAGCCGCTTTTCGGAGCGACGGAACAGATACGCCAGCACGCTGCACAGCGCGAAATAGATGACCCCGACCATGGTGTAGACGGTCAAGGCCTGGAAGGTCGCGCCGGCCAGCATTTCACCGGCGCGCATCAGTTCGTACACGCTGATCACCGCCACCAGCGACGTCTCCTTGATCAGCACCAGCGCGTAGTTGCCCAGCGCGGGAAAGATCGTGCGCAATGCCTGCGGCAGCACGATGCGGCGCAGCCGCTGCCAGCGGCGCAGGCCGAGCGCGCGGGCCGCTTCGTACTGGCCCGCGTCCACCGACTGGATGCCGCTGCGGAACAGCTCGGCCAGATAGGCGCCGAAGTTCAGCGTCAGGCCCAGCACGCCAGCCACGAAGCCGTTGATCACCACGCCCATCTCGGGCAGGCCGTAGTAGATGTAGAACAGCTGCAGCAGCAGGGGCGTGCCACGGATGATGTCGATGTACACGCGCGCCGCGCGGCTCAAGGCCGCATGCCTCGACAGCCGGCACAGGCAGACCACGAGGCCCAGCGCCACGGCCAGAAAGGCCGAACAGAAGAACAGCGCCAGGGTCCAGACCGTGCCTTCGGCCAGCGGGGTCAGGTACATGCGCAGGGTAGCGAAGTCCAATTCGTGCTCCTCGTCCGTGGCCTGGCGGCCTTACTTGCTGATCAGGTCCTGCACGCCCCACTTCTGCCCGATGGCGGCCAGCTCTCCGTTGCGCTTCATCTCGGCCAGGGCGGCATTGACGGCCCCGAGCAACGCGGCATTGCCCTTCTGCACCGCCATGCCGACCTGCCATTTGCGTTGCGGCTGGTAGCCGGTATCCAGCTTCACGCCCGGGATGTTCTTGGTCTTGATCTGATAGACGATGCTGGGCGGATCGACGATGCCCAGGTCGATGCGGCCGGCGCGCACGTCGGCCAGCAGCGTGGAGTAGTCCTGATAGGTGGACACCTTGGTGTCCGGCATGTCCTTGATCATGTTGAACTGCACGGAATCGACCAGCACGCCGACGCGCTGGCCGCGCATGTCCTCGAACTTGCCGTAGCGCCGGGTCGCCTTGTCGCTGACCACGATGCCTTCGCCCCATTCATAGACCGGCGCCGAGAAATCGATGGCGCGCGCGCGTTCCTCGGTGATGAACAAGGGCGCGGACATGACGTCGGCACGGCCCGAGGTCAGGGTCGGGATCAGGCCCGAGAACGGCACGTCCGACAGCTTGTCGGCCACGCCCAGGTGCCGGGCGACGGCCGCCGCCACATCCACCATGATGCCCTCCAGGCGATTGGATTGCGGGTTCTTGAAACCGTGCGGCGGCGCGGAGGCCGTCGTGACCACATTCAACGTCTTGTCGGCGCGCACTTCGTCCAGCGTGCGCGCATGGCCCGCGGCGGCTTGCGCCAGCAGCGCGGCCGACGCCAGGCCGAGCAGAATGGATTTGAGTGTCATGGATTTCCCCTGGAATGTATGAATGCCGCCAGCGCGCCGGATCAGGCCGGACGCCCTTGCGGATACCGCTGCACCGCGGCCGCCGCCAGCGCGCAGAATTCCTGCATGACGGTCGCGGCCAGAAAGGCCGTGGCGCCCTGCACGTCCTGAGGCGGCGACACGGTGTTGACATCGAAGGCCACGAAGTTCAGCCCCGCAAGCTGACGCAGCAGCGCCAGCCCTTCCTTTGGCGACAGGCCGCCCCACTCCGGTGTGCAGACGCCCGGCGCGCAGGATGGGTCGAAGATGTCCATGTCGAAGCACAGATACACCGGCCGCTGGCCGATGCGCTGCCGGATCGCGTCCAGCGCGCCGGTCCGGTCGGCATCGAAGTCATCGAAAGGCACGATCGTGTAGCCGACCTCACGGCCGAATTCCAGCACGCCGGGCATGAAGGAGCTGCCGCGCGTGCCAACATGGAAACTGCGCGCCACATCCAGCAGACCTTCCTCCGCGGCGCGGGTGAAGGTGGTGGCGGTGTTGTAGCCCGGGATGGGATAGGTGTCGGTGTGCGAATCGAAATGCAGCACCGCGAAGTCCGGATGGCGCCGCGCGACGGCGCGCAGCTGCGGCAGTGTCACCGCGCCATCGCCGCCCATCGAAATGGGAATGGCGCCCGCGTCCAGGATCGCGCCGATGCCGGCCTCGATCAGCGGAAACGAGGCGTCAGGATCGCCGGGATGGCAGGCCACGTTGCCCACATCGACGGCGCGCAGGAACTCGGATGGATTGTCGATGCCATGCCGGCGGAAGATGTCCACCGGCCGCAGCAGCCGCGACTGCTCGCGGATCGCGTCGGGTCCCTGGCGCGATCCCACCCGGAAGGGATGCGTGCCGCAATCGAAGGGAATCCCGACCACGCAGGCGCGCGCCGCGCCGGACTCCGGGGAACGGGCCGGCGGCAACCCCATGAATCCCGGCACGGGATGAAAGCGGACTTCGGCGGACTGCGACACAGCGCGGCTCCTTGGCGCCGGCCGCTCACCTGTCATGAGCGGCCGTTAATTTAGATTTGATCGAATCGATATACGATACGGTCATGTCGAAATTAGATTAACGCGCAAGAAGTGGCAGCGCCAATTAGGGAGTTTCCCTTAAGCGTGGCCCAAATACTTGATCAAAATAATATGGAATACGCAGCGCAGGCGCCGCTCGGAGGGCCTCCGCGCCGTCGCGGACCCGCAGTCCGCCTAACGGATATCAGGCTTCGCCGGCCACGGATATCGGCGTGGCGCGCAGCGCGCCGCCGGGAGGCTCCAGCTCGTAGAAGGGATGAGAACGTCCCAAGGTGCGCGACACGCTGATGGCATGCGCGGTTTCGACCACCTGCGGACCAAACACGGCCTGCGCCTGTTCGAACGACCAGCGGCTGGATGGAACCGACACATTGACCGCGCCCAGGGGGATGCCGCCGGCATCCAGCACGGCGGCGCTGACGGTGATGTCGCCCGGGTAGAACTCGCCATTGGAACGTGCATAGCCGTGCCGGCGCGCGAACTCCAGCTCAGCCAGCAAGGCGTCCATGCCGGTGATCGTGGCGGCGGTATGAGATCTACGGTCGCTGCGCTCCAGCAGCCCGTGGGCCACGTCCGGATCCAGCCGCGACAGCACCGCGCGCCCCGCCGCCGTGCAATACAGCGGCAGGCGCATGCCGACCGGCATGTTCACGAACATTTCCTTGTGCGTGGCGAAACGCGCCACGTACACCATGTCCAAGCCGTCGGGCTCGGCCAGGCTGCAGGTTTCCTGGCAGTTGCGGTTGAGCGAATGAAGGAACGGATTGCCGCCCAGCACCAGCGGACTGGTCTGCACGTACTTCATGCCCAGTTCCAGCGACCAGGGTCCCAGCGAGAACTTCTTGCTGGCGGGATCCTTGCGCAGATAGCCCAAGGTCCAGAGCGTATGCGTGAAGCGCTGCACCGAACTCTTGCTCAGGCCCGTGGCCTCCGCCAGCTCGGGCAGCGTCATCGCCGGTCGCCCTTCGCTGAATGCCCTGAGCACGGAGACGCCACGCGCCAGCGCGGCGACGAACAAGGGAGAATCCTCGGCGGATGGGAACTGCGTCATGGTGCGCGAAACAGGCATGGGAAAGGCGATAGCGTACCGCATTACGCTGCATACATATCGGCTGGCGATCCTTTTCGTCGTGGCCGGCAACGAGACCCGAGCGCCGAATGCCGGTGAAAGCGAGGCCCATCTCGCGCGCAATGGAAAACGGCCCGCGATCGCGGGCCGTTCTGGACCATCAATGCTCAGCGGATCAGCGGATCGGCCACGGATACATGGCGCCGCCCTTGCTCCACAGCGCATTGGTGCCGCGTTGCAGGTTCAGCTTGCTGTCCTTGCCCACGTTGCGCTCGAACACTTCGCTGTAGTTGCCCACCGCCTTGATGGCGTTATAGGCCCACTTCTCGTCCAGCCCCATGTTCTTGCCCGCGCCCGGCGTCACGCCCAGGATGCGCGCGACGTTGGGATTGTTGCTCTTGAGCATTTCATCCACGTTCTTCTGCGTGATGCCGTATTCCTCGGCTTCCAGCAGCGCGAACAGCGTCCAGCGAACGATGCCCAGCCAGTTCTCGTCGCCCTGGCGCACCATGGGGCCCAGCGGTTCCTTCGAGAAGCGTTCCGGCAGGATCTCGTAGTCGTCCGGCTTGGCGACCTGCGTGGCGCGCACGGCGGCCAGCTGCGAAGCGTCGTCGGTGAAGGCGTCGCAACGGCCTGATTCGAAGGCGCGCACGACCTCGGTGACCTTGTCGATCACCACCGGCTTGAATTCGATCTTGTTGGCGCGGAACCAGTCCGCCAGGTTCAACTCGGTGGTCGTGCCCGGCTGCACGCAGACCGTAGCGCCGTTGAGTTCCTTGGCGCTCTTGACGCCCAGCTTCTTGTTCACCAGGATGCCCTGGCCGTCATAGAAGCTGACCGCCACGGCCGACAGGCCCAGCGAGGTATCGCGGGTCTGCGTCAGCGTCACGGTGCGCAGCAGCACATCGACTTCCCCCGACTGCAGGGCGGTAAAGCGTTGCTGCGTCGACAGCGCGGTGCCCTTGAACTTGGTCGGATCGCCAAACACCGCCGCCGCCACGGCGCGGCAGATGTCCACGTCCATGCCTTCCCACTCGCCCTTGCTGTTGGTGGCGGAGAAGCCCGACACACCGTCGGTCAGGCCGCATTGCACGAAACCCTTTTTCTTGACCGCATCCAGCGTGGGGCCGGCAACCGCCGCTTGGGACGCACAGGCCAGGGCAAGAGCGCCGGCCGCCAACGAGAAGAACCGCTTCATATTATTGACTCTCCAGAATGCGCGCGCGGCGACCTCGTAGACCGCCCCGCGCATTGAAATCCAGGTCCAGGATTGCGGACCGGTCGCCAGATTACGCCATGTCCATGGAGTGAACAACGGAACCGGGCCTAGAGAAAACCCGATGCCCGCGCTGCCGGGCGACGCCGTCGCGGTCCTGTGATCGAACTTTTTAAGATCCGGAGCTGGCCGGCAAGGTGGCGGCGCAGGTGCAATCCGAGCGCTTGCAGTCGGCGCTGTTCTTCGAGGCGCTTGTAGCGTCCGCATCCCGGATAGACCGGTGCGGCCCGCATTCCCGCCAGAGCCTCGCGGACGGGGCGTGTGGTCACCAGCAGGCGACCCGCATGCGGCCGCGATGGCAGGCGCCCGGTTCGCGCGCACAGCGATGCAACGTAAAAGGCCCCGCGGCGCGAGCCGCGGGGCCTTTCTTGTGTTCATGTCTTGCGCGAGCCATGGCTGTAGCGGGCCTGTGCCTGGCGCTGGTCTGTCCGCCCTCGAGGCGCCACAGCATTTGCGTGCGCACAAAAACAAAACCCCGCAGCGGTGAGCTGCGGGGTTCTGAGCAATAAAAGCCTGACGATGACCTACTTTCACAGACGTCCGTCCACTATCATCGGCGCAAAGTCGTTTCACTGTCCTGTTCGGGATGGGAAGGAGTGGGACCAACTCGCTATGGTCGTCAGGCGTAACCGGTTGAGCGCGCGCCTAGGGCATGCGCTCCAATCTTGGAAGAAACACAACAGGCGCATCAGAGAGTTCTCTCGATGATCGCGCACTCGGGTTGTAATCGATGTTGGCTGGCTGCTGACGGGGCAGCCAGATTTTGTATTGAACGACACTTGTATACGCTATACACCAGGTCATAACCATCAGTGTTATAGGATCAAGCCTCACGAGCAATTAGTATCGGTTAGCTTAACGCATTACTGCGCTTCCACACCCGACCTATCAACGTCCTGGTCTCGAACGACTCTTTAGGGGGATCAAGTCCCCGGGATACCTAATCTTCAGACGAGTTTCCCGCTTAGATGCCTTCAGCGGTTATCTCTTCCGTACTTAGCTACCCGGCAATGCCATTGGCATGACAACCGGTACACCAGAGGTACGTCCACTCCGGTCCTCTCGTACTAGGAGCAGGCTCCGTCAAGTATCCAACGCCCACGGCAGATAGGGACCAAACTGTCTCACGACGTTTTAAACCCAGCTCACGTACCTCTTTAAATGGCGAACAGCCATACCCTTGGGACCGGCTACAGCCCCAGGATGAGATGAGCCGACATCGAGGTGCCAAACACCGCCGTCGATATGAACTCTTGGGCGGTATCAGCCTGTTATCCCCAGAGTACCTTTTATCCGTTGAGCGATGGCCCTTCCATTCAGAACCACCGGATCACTATGTCCTGCTTTCGCACCTGTTCGACTTGTCAGTCTCACAGTCAAGCACGCTTATGCCATTGCACTATCAGCACGATTTCCGACCGTACCTAGCGTACCTTCGAACTCCTCCGTTACACTTTGGGAGGAGACCGCCCCAGTCAAACTGCCCACCATGCACTGTCCCCGATCCGGATAACGGACCAAGGTTAGAACCGCAAACAAACCAGGGTGGTATTTCAAGGATGGCTCCACGTGATCTAGCGACCACGCTTCAAAGCCTCCCACCTATCCTACACAGGCCGGTTCACAGTCCAATGCAAAGCTACAGTAAAGGTTCATGGGGTCTTTCCGTCTAGCCGCGGGTAGATTGCATCATCACAAACACTTCAACTTCGCTGAGTCTCAGGAGGAGACAGTGTGGCCATCGTTACGCCATTCGTGCAGGTCGGAACTTACCCGACAAGGAATTTCGCTACCTTAGGACCGTTATAGTTACGGCCGCCGTTTACCGGGGCTTCGATCAAGAGCTTGCACCCCATCACTTAACCTTCCGGCACCGGGCAGGCGTCACACCCTATACGTCGACTTTCGTCTTTGCAGAGTGCTGTGTTTTTAATAAACAGTCGCAGCCACCGATTCTCTGCGACCCCATCATGCTAAGCGCGCAGGCGCTTCACACTACCGGGGTATACCTTCTCCCGAAGTTACGGTATCAATTTGCCGAGTTCCTTCTCCTGAGTTCTCTCAAGCGCCTTGGAATATTCATCCCGTCCACCTGTGTCGGTTTGCGGTACGGTCTCGTACAGCTGAAGCTTAGAGGCTTTTCTTGGAACCACTTCCAATCACTTCGCAAGCTATGCTCGCTCGTGCCATACCCTTGATTTACGCGCCCGGATTTGCCTAAGCGCCATCTTCGATACAGCAACAGGGACATCCAACACCCTGATGATCTTCCGCGATCCGTCCCCCCATCGCACTGTACGACGGTGCTGGAATATTAACCAGCTTCCCATCAGCTACGCATCTCTGCCTCGCCTTAGGGGCCGACTCACCCTGCGCCGATGAACGTTGCGCAGGAAACCTTGGACTTACGGCGAGGGGGCTTTTCACCCCCTTTATCGCTACTCATGTCAGCATTCGCACTTCTGATACCTCCAGCAGCCTTTACAAGCCACCTTCGCAGGCTTACAGAACGCTCTCCTACCGCGTGCACAAAGTGCACACCCGCAGCTTCGGTTTATCGCTTAGCCCCGTTACATCTTCCGCGCAGGACGACTCGATCAGTGAGCTATTACGCTTTCTTTAAAGGATGGCTGCTTCTAAGCCAACCTCCTGACTGTCTATGCCTTCCCACTTCGTTTCCCACTTAGCGATAATTCGGGACCTTAGCTGGCGGTCTGGGTTGTTTCCCTCTTGAGTCCGGACGTTAGCACCCGGTGCTCTGTCTCCCAAGCTGTACTTGCAGGTATTCGGAGTTTGCCATAGTTTGGTAAGTCGCCATGACCCCCTAGCTATAACAGTGCTCTACCCCCTGCAGTAATACTTGAGGCACTACCTAAATAGTTTTCGGAGAGAACCAGCTATTTCCAGATTTGTTTAGCCTTTCACCCCTATCCACAGCTCATCCCCTAATTTTTCAACATTAGTGGGTTCGGTCCTCCAGCACGTGTTACCGTGCCTTCAACCTGGCCATGGATAGATCATCTGGTTTCGGGTCTACACCCAGCGACTGAATCGCCCTATTCGGACTCGCTTTCGCTACGGCTTCCCTATTCGGTTAACCTTGCCACTGAATGTAAGTCGCTGACCCATTATACAAAAGGTACGCAGTCACCCCTTACGAGGCTCCTACTGTTTGTATGCATACGGTTTCAGGATCTATTTCACTCCCCTTCCGGGGTTCTTTTCGCCTTTCCCTCACGGTACTGGTTCACTATCGGTCGATCACGAGTATTTAGCCTTGGAGGATGGTCCCCCCATCTTCAAACAGGATTTCACGTGTCCCGCCCTACTTTTCTTACGCTTAGTTCCACACTCAAGATTTCATCTACAGGGCTATCACCTGCTACGGCCGGGCTTTCCATCCCGTTCGATTATCCTGAATGCTAAAACGTAAAGGCTCTTCCGATTTCGCTCGCCACTACTTTCGGAATCTCGGTTGATTTCTTTTCCTCGAGCTACTGAGATGTTTCAGTTCACCCGGTTCGCTTCCACTGACCTATGTATTCAGTCAGGGATACTCCTTGCGGAGTGGGTTTCCCCATTCGGATATCTGCGGATCAAAGCTTGTTTGCCAGCTCCCCGCAGCTTTTCGCAGGCTACTACGTCCTTCATCGCCTGTGATCGCCAAGGCATCCACCATATGCACTTAGTCGCTTGATCCTATAACGCTGTAGGCTATAGGACCTGAGTATTAGCGTTTGTGCCGTTCATAAGTTTCAAAGCAGTCTGAAGTTATTCACTTCAGTCTTGAGAACTTGGAACAAAATTAATGCAATCACAACCCGTACCCATCTTCATCAGCCAAGCTGACTACTCGATGAGCACATTTTGTTGTGCTTCTTCCAGATTGTTAAAGAACAAATATAGCTGTCAGGTAAAACCTAACTCATAAAACCGTCTGCAATCTGCACACGACGCTATGAGTTAGCCTCTACTTCTCACCAGGCGATCAACCTTCGTCAATCAGTGGTGGAGGTGAACGGGATCGAACCGATGACATCCTGCTTGCAAAGCAGGCGCTCTCCCAGCTGAGCTACACCCCCATATCCCACGACGCTTACCGCGCCCTGCGAATACCTGGTGGGTCTGGTTGGATTCGAACCAACGACCCCCGCCTTATCAAGACGGTGCTCTAACCGACTGAGCTACAGACCCAAAACCTTCTCGGATCAGTAGTCAGAAGTCATGGACACAGGGAGGAATCCCTCTACCCAAGCCCACAACCGATCCCAGCTATATCAAACAACCGATAAGAGTGGACGCTTAACACGAGCACTAAGCTCTGAAAGGAGGTGATCCAGCCGCACCTTCCGATACGGCTACCTTGTTACGACTTCACCCCAGTCATGAATCCTACCGTGGTAATCGCCCCCCTTGCGGTTAGGCTAACTACTTCTGGTAAAACCCACTCCCATGGTGTGACGGGCGGTGTGTACAAGACCCGGGAACGTATTCACCGCGACATGCTGATCCGCGATTACTAGCGATTCCGACTTCACGCAGTCGAGTTGCAGACTGCGATCCGGACTACGATCGGGTTTCTGGGATTGGCTCCCCCTCGCGGGTTGGCGACCCTCTGTCCCGACCATTGTATGACGTGTGAAGCCCTACCCATAAGGGCCATGAGGACTTGACGTCATCCCCACCTTCCTCCGGTTTGTCACCGGCAGTCTCATTAGAGTGCCCTTTCGTAGCAACTAATGACAAGGGTTGCGCTCGTTGCGGGACTTAACCCAACATCTCACGACACGAGCTGACGACAGCCATGCAGCACCTGTGTTCCGGTTCTCTTGCGAGCACTCCTAAATCTCTTCAGGATTCCAGACATGTCAAGGGTAGGTAAGGTTTTTCGCGTTGCATCGAATTAATCCACATCATCCACCGCTTGTGCGGGTCCCCGTCAATTCCTTTGAGTTTTAATCTTGCGACCGTACTCCCCAGGCGGTCAACTTCACGCGTTAGCTGCGCTACCAAGGCCCGAAGGCCCCAACAGCTAGTTGACATCGTTTAGGGCGTGGACTACCAGGGTATCTAATCCTGTTTGCTCCCCACGCTTTCGTGCATGAGCGTCAGTGTTATCCCAGGAGGCTGCCTTCGCCATCGGTGTTCCTCCGCATATCTACGCATTTCACTGCTACACGCGGAATTCCACCTCCCTCTGACACACTCTAGCTCGGTAGTTAAAAATGCAGTTCCAAAGTTAAGCTCTGGGATTTCACATCTTTCTTTCCGAACCGCCTGCGCACGCTTTACGCCCAGTAATTCCGATTAACGCTTGCACCCTACGTATTACCGCGGCTGCTGGCACGTAGTTAGCCGGTGCTTATTCTGCAGGTACCGTCAGTTCCACGGGGTATTAGCCCGCGACGTTTCTTTCCTGCCAAAAGTGCTTTACAACCCGAAGGCCTTCATCGCACACGCGGGATGGCTGGATCAGGGTTGCCCCCATTGTCCAAAATTCCCCACTGCTGCCTCCCGTAGGAGTCTGGGCCGTGTCTCAGTCCCAGTGTGGCTGGTCGTCCTCTCAAACCAGCTACGGATCGTCGCCTTGGTGAGCCGTTACCTCACCAACTAGCTAATCCGATATCGGCCGCTCCAATAGTGCAAGGTCTTACGATCCCCTGCTTTCCCCCGTAGGGCGTATGCGGTATTAGCTACGCTTTCGCGTAGTTATCCCCCGCTACTGGGCACGTTCCGATACATTACTCACCCGTTCGCCACTCGCCGCCAGACCGAAGTCCGCGCTGCCGTTCGACTTGCATGTGTAAAGCATCCCGCTAGCGTTCAATCTGAGCCAGGATCAAACTCTTCAGTTTAATCTCTGTATAAATTCGTATTTCTTAGTTCCGAAGAACCGAGTCATACGTCGCTACTCAAAGGAAGTGAGGTATGTTCTTAGACTTGACATCTAAGGCACTTCACTTCTAGTGAGCACTTGATTTCTTGTGCTTGCGATCAAACCAGGTAAACCCGGCCCGATCACTGCGCACTCGCATCAAGCGCCCACACTTATCGGTTGTTTAATTGTTAAAGAGCGGTACTGCCAAATTCTGTACTACTTCGCCTCAACTGCCGTTAACTTCAGCGACTTTCGAAGAATCAGGTCTTTCAACCCGCTTTCGCGTCGCTGCTGTCTCAGCAGCAGAGAAACGAGATTATGAAGAAGTTTTTATCGCTTGTCAAGTCAGCGTCGCGTTTAATTTCGCTTCACCCACTTGACGGCGACCCCTTCAGGTCTCGCCGGAAAACCCTTTCGGATCTCCCTCTTAGCAGCTATCGAAACATCAGGGTATTCCCTAACCTTTCGGCAACCGCCAAGCCCGAAACTATAACACAACTTTTGCAGATTATGCAACCGGCTTTTGCCTAATTTGCATCCTATCTTGCAACCCTGCTTTCTGGTCGCCTGTGCTTTCGCTCAAACTTCCTATCCGCAGCTTCGATTCAATTTGCATCGCATCGAAGGTTGGCTACACCTCGGTTGGCTTGCCATCTTGTTCAGACTGCCCACCCGGGTTAACCCTGAATCAACATCACCAGCCAAGCCCAAAACTATAACACACTATTGCAGTCTGTGCAACTGGCTTCTGCCTGATTTGCACCGAACCTTGCAATAACCGCTTGGCGCTCAACGCCCCGAAGGACCTCGTTTGCCGCTGCGGCAGATCGCTGGAAAAACCAACAACCCGTTGCGTCCTGCTTGGCTTCGCGGTTCAGAAAACTGCTTGAACTGCGAAGGAGCGAGACTATAGCACAGAAATTTCGCTTGTCATCAGCGCGACGCAAAAAGAGTGAAGAAATCTGCGCTTAGCTCGCCGCCATCCATGGCAAAGGCCTGACAAGAGCAGGATAGTCCTGGCTCGTCAGGCACGCCAGGCCATTTTTCTTCCATAGGAACCCTCTTCTAGTATGCAGATGGTTCCTATAGGGATCTCTCTATATAGAGAGCGAGCTCAAGTCTGAGTAGCGACACCTGCCGGATCGCCCAGGACCGCGCAAAGCCAGCGACCTACCCCTGCTCCAGCCGCGCCAGCCCCCCCTTCCTGCTTGCCACCCATGGACAATGGCGTCTCTATATATAGATAGCACCGCGTTTCGGCCGTCAGCACATCCCAGGGACTGCTAAAGGGAAGTCGACCTCACCCCCGCCTCGCCCCCATCGGGCGGCTGGCATGCACCTGGCGCCATGATGAATCGACCGGCTCAGGCCGAGCTTTGGCAGGCGTCCCTAGGGGCGGCAAGCCGAAACTACCACCGGAAATAGTCGATATTGCGCAAACGCTTGAACTCCCGGCTGACACTGGCCTCGCTGACCAGCCAATCGGGCGCCCCCATGTCCTTCAGGATATGCTCGTCCAAGCCTTCCGCCGTATTGCGCAGCCGGTTCCTGTTCCGCCATTGCAGGCAGACCTGCAGCAGACGGCCAAGCAGGCTGGAGGGAGCCCAGCGTTCCTGGGCATCCCGCGCCGGTGGCACGGCGTCGCAGGCGACAAGGCAGGAAGTAGCGGGGCTGGATTGCAGATGACTCATGATTTGCTCCGGATTTGGAATGTTTTGGTTAGCGTATCCGCCCAAATCCCCAGAGAAAATCAAATTGTTTTGCCTGATTTGGTCAGTTAATCTAACCACTAACTGACCAGCGATCCATATACCCTTATTCCAGCCATGCGACTATCCCTGAACGCCCTGCCCGCCTTTCGCGCGGTGGCCGAACTGCAGAACCTGCGCGCCGCGGCCGAACGCCTGCACCTGACCCATAGCGCCGTCAGCCAGCAGATCCGTGGCCTGGAAGAACAGCTGGGTTTCGACCTGTTCGAGCGCAGCGGCCGGGGCATCGTGCTGAACCCCGCCGGCGCGGCACTGCTGTGCAGCGTGCAGGAAGCGCTGGCGCTGCTGGACGACGGCATGCGCACGGCCGCCGCCGCGGCTGCGGGCAGTTCCCTGCAACTGCGGGTTTCGGTGCTGCCCTCGTTCGCGCAGCGCTGGATGCTGCCGCGCATGGCGCGCTGGCGCGCCCGTCATCCGGAGCTGACGTTGGAAATGGAAACCTCGCAGCAGGTGGTGGACCTGCTGCGCGATGGATTCCATGCGGCGCTGCGCTTCGGGCGCGGCCCCTGGGCGGGGGTCGAATCCGAACCGCTATTCGATGTGCCGCTGCCGCTCATCGCGCTGGCATCCCCCGAAACGGCGCGCGCCCTGCCGGACCACACGCCCGAGACACTCGCCGGACAGCCCCTGCTGGGCGAGCGCGATGTCTGGCAACACTGGTTCAACTCGGCCGGGCTGCGCATTCCGGTGAACCCCGTCGCGACCTTCAATGACGCGGGCATGATGCTGCAGGCGGCGGAACAAGGATTGGGCATCGCGCTCGGCCGCGAACTGCTGGCCGCGGACGCGTTATGCGCAGGCAGGCTGGTGCAGCTGTCGACGGTACGCGTGCAGTATGAACAGGCGCAGACCTATCATCTGGTCTACCGCCCCAGTCTGCGCGACTGGCCGCCGCTGGTCGCGCTCAAGCAATGGCTGCGCGATGAACTCGAGCTGTCGCGCAAGTCGCTGGTCACGTACCAGCCCGAAGATTGCGCCGAAGGCGAGAACCCAAAAAAATAGGCGGAGCGGCAAGCGCCGCTCCGCCCCAATCCAAGACAACGCCCTCGGCCAGGCTCAGCCTCGCGCGCGGCCTGTAAGGCGCGAGGCGCGGTCATGTGCCCGCGCCCGAGAAACCCGAAGAACGCCGCCCCGGCGACGACAAGACATGAAACCGGCCCGGCACCACGCCTCGCGGCGATAGTGGACCGGGCCGCGGCGCGCTTCAGGCGACCTTGCGCACCTCAGCCTTGGACAGGCGCATGGAATCGGTTTCGCTGAAACGCTGGTGCCAGGAGAACGCCTCTTCCAGCAGATGCGGCGTCTGGCCGCCGCGTTCACAGGCCCGGTCGAAGTAGTCCTGCAAGGCCTCGCGGTACGACGGATGCACGCAGTGGCGGATGATGGCGCGGGCGCGCTCGCGCGGCGCCAGGCCGCGCAGGTCGGCCAGGCCGCACTCGGTGACCAGCACGTCGACGTCGTGCTCGGTATGGTCCACGTGCGACACCATGGGCACCACGCTGGAAATGTCGCCGTTCTTGGCCATGGACTTGGACACGAAGATCGCCAGATGCGCGTTGCGGGCGAAATCGCCCGACCCGCCGATGCCATTCATCATGTGCGTGCCGCCCACATGCGTGGAGTTGACATTGCCGTAGATATCGAACTCCAGCGCCGTGTTGATGGCGATGATTCCCAGCCGGCGCACGATCTCGGGCGCGTTGCTGATCTCCTGCGGACGCAGCACGATGCGTTCGCGATAGTGCTCGATGTTGGCCAGGATCTTGTCGTAGACCGGCTTGGATACGGTGATGGACGAGGCCGAGGCGAATTGCAGCTTGCCCTGGTCCAGCAGCTCGATGGCGCTGTCCTGCAGCACTTCGGAATACATGGACAGCTGCTCGAACTCCGAGGATTCGAAACCGTGCAGCACCGCGTTGGCAATGGTGCCGATGCCGGCCTGCAGCGGCAACAGGCCATTGCCCAGCCGGCCCGCGTTGACCTCGGCGCGCAGGAAATCATTGATGTGGCCGGCGATGGCGTTGGTCTCATCGTCGGGCGGCAAGGCATTGGACGGGCTGTCCGGCTTCTCGGTGACAACGATGGCCGCGATCCGGGAAGGATCCACTTCGATGTAGGGCTTGCCGATGCGCTGGTCCACCGCCATCAGGCCGATGGGTTCGCGCGCGGGACGATCCTGCGGCACATAGATGTCGTGCAGCCCTTCGATGGCGGCCGGCACGCCGACGTTCAGCTCGATGATGATGCGCTTGGCCTGCAAGGCGAAGGACGCCGAATTGCCCACGGACATGGTGGGCACGATGGCGCCGCTTTCGGTAATGGCGGCGGCTTCGATGATGGCCACGTCGACGGGCCCGATATGGCCGGCGCGCAGCTGTTCGGCGGTTTCCGAAAGATGCTGGTCGATGAAGGCGATCTCGCCCTGGTTGATCTTGCGCCGCAGCGTGGTGTCGACCTGGAACGGCATGCGACGCGCCAGCGCATTGGCCTGCGCCAGCATCTTGTCGGTATCGTGGCCCAACGAGGCGCCGGTGATCAGCGTGATCGACAGCGGCTCGCGCTCCGCCCGCCGGGCCAGCGCCGCAGGCACCGACTTGCAGTCGCCCGCGCGGGTGAATCCGCTCATGCCGACGGTCATGCCGTCCTCGATCAGCAGGGCCGCCTCTTCGGCGGAAGTGATCCTGGCGTGCAGGCCGGAATGGCGGATACGGTCGAGATGCATGGTGTCTCCAGATTTGAGGGCCGACGGCCGGCGACCGGACCGGGCACGGCAGCCTTCTGTCCGGACGCCGTCTGACGCGGCGTTTCCCGATGTCCGCAATCCCGGATCACGGGAAGGCGGACGATTTTCCGGCAGTATAGGAACGCGGCTTCAAATCTCGTAATGACTTAAAATCATTCATTCAAGTCGCTTTTTTCATTAATTGAAATTCCGCGCCGATGCGGACGGGATGGCTCCATGGATGTGCGCGCGCTGCGCTACTTTGTCGAGACGGTCAGGCACGCCAGCTTCACGCAGGCGGCACGCGCCTTATTCGTCACGCAGTCCACCGTCAGCAAGATGATCCGGCAACTGGAAGAGGAAGCTGGCGCGCAGCTGCTGATCCGCGACGGACATACGGCCCGCCCCACGGACACCGGCCGCGTGATGTACCAACGCGGCTTGCAGGTGCTGGAGACCATGCGCCAGCTGTCCGAGGAAATCCGTGAAACGGCGGACCTGCGCCGCGGCGCGCTGGAAGTGGGCATTCCGCCCATGATCAATCTGCTGTTCACGCCCGTGGTCAAGCGCTTTCGCGAGCGCCATCCGGACATCCATCTGACGCTGCGCGAAGGCACGGGCCAGGCGGTGGAAAACCTGGTCGCCGACGGCGAGCTGGAAGTGGGCGCCACCGTCCTGCCCGTCGCGCCGGACCACGGCCTGGCGGCCCGGGCCTTCGGCAGCCATCCGATCTGGGTCATCGGCCCGCCGGACGCCGCCTGGGCGGGCAAGACATCCCTGCCGCTGACGGCCCTGCGCGATTCCCGCCTGCTGGTTCCCACGGATGACTTCGCCATGACACGCCGGCTGCGCCAGGCCTTTGCCGACGCCGGCATGCAGCCCGCCATCGCAGCCCAGAGCGCGCACTGGGATTTCCTGGTGGCGATGGCCTCGGTCGGCCTGGGCGTCGCGCTGCTGCCCGAACCGCTGATGGGCCGCATGAAGACGCGCGGCCTGAGCACGGCGAAACTGGCCAAGTCGGGCCTGCAATGGGAGGTCGGCCACATCTGGCAGCAGTCCGGCTACCTGTCCTACGCCGCCCGCGCCTGGCTGGAAGTGTGTGACGAAGTGCTAGGGAGGCCAAAATCGGGACGACCTCGACATGGCGAACCACCCGCGGCGAAACGAGAACCGCTCCCGGGATAGGCCCAGTCTTGTACGCCCCGCGCGAACGCGAAGGCGAAAGATGCTCACCCCGACAAAGCGGACCGGCCGACTCCACCATCCCCCTGTCACATAAAAGAAACAGGCTCGCAATTTTGTTGCAGCCGCCGGCCCCGGCCTTGCTATGCTGGCCTCCCCTGGCGCAAGCCGCTCATCAAACCCTTTATGTTTCCGAACACCTCCCTGCCCCTGACGCGCGCCGGCCGCTCGCGCGCGTCCGCCCTGCTCGCATCACTGGCGTTGGCCATGGCGCTGCTGCTGTCGGGCGCATGGTCCGCCGCCGCCCATGCCGCGACGCCGGGCACGCCGGCAGAAATCGAGGCTGACCTGGCCAGCGCCCGCAAGCAGATCGACGACATGCGCAAGCGCATCGCGAACGAAGCCGACGATGCCAATCTGCAGCAGCTCTATGGCACGGCGGTGGACATCCAGGCCAAGGCGGAGGCCGCCGCCGAAACCCTGGCGCCGCAGCTGGCCAGCGTGGCGGCCAGGCTGAACGAGCTGGGCGCGCCCCCGGAAGGCAGCAAGGAAGCGCCCGACGTCGCCGCCCAGCGCCTGAGCCTGGAAACCAGCCGGCGCGGGCTGGACGCACAGATCAAGCTCGCCAAGCTGCTGTCCGTGGACGCGGGACAGACCGCCGAGCAGGTATCGGCGCAGCTGCGCACGCAGTTCAAGGCCCGCCTGGGCGAGCGCCGCGACGCCTTCCTGTCCGGACAGTTCTGGAACGAATTCAAGGGCGAGCTTCCGCGCGACCTGGAACGCCTAAGCACGCTGCGAGACGATCTCTATGAAGCCGTGCAGCAGACACCCGCCTGGGGCTGGCTGCTGCTGGCGGGCATTACCGCCCTGGTGATCGCGCTGCGGATGGGGATCGGCCGCGCGCTGCTCAGACTGACCGCGAACCGCGTGCCGCCAGGACGCCTGCGCCGATCGGCGCTGGCAGCAGCCCAGGTGGCGCTGTCGACCGCCACGCCCGGCCTCATCGCCGTGCTGGTCCATGTCGGCCTGGACTGGAATTCACAGCTGTCCGACAGCACCTCCAACCTGCTGGCCGCGATGGTCATTACGGTCTTTTTCGGCGGCTACACCTCGGGGCTGGGCAGCGCCCTGCTGTCGGCCCGCCATCCGTCCTGGCGCCTGCCGCCCATCAGCGATGCCGTGGCGCAGAGGCTGAGCTGGGTGCCGGCAACGATGGGCGCGCTGATCGTGCTGATCTGGCTGGCCGAACGCCTGACGGTGCTGCTGAACACCAGCCTGACCACCACCATCACGCTGACCGGGATCGTGTCCACCCTGATCATGGCCACCATGGCGACCGCGCTCGCCATCGGCCGCAAGCTGCGCCGCCAGGCCCGGAAACAGGAAGACGCCACCATTCCGGCCTGGGTGCCGGCGCTGACCGGCATCGCCTGGGCCGTGCTGATCGTGAGCCTGGGCAGCCTGCTCGCGGGCTACGTCGCAATCGCCAACTTCCTGGCCAAGCAGGTCCTGTGGGTGCTGATCGTGCTGGCCTCGGGCTATCTGGCGTCCACGCTGATCGAAGACGTCTTCAGTTCGCTGCTAAGCTCGCCCCGACCCGAGACCGGCGAAAAGGCCCGGCCCACCCTGCGCGACCAGGCGGCCGTGCTGCTGTCCGGCGTCGGCCGGGTGGCAGTGGGACTGCTGACCATCACGCTGCTGCTGGCGCCATTCGGCGAAGGCCCCACCGACCTGCTGCAGCGCTTCGACCAGCTGCGCAAGGGACTGGCCATCGGCGAGGCGCAGATTCATCCGGGCGCCGTGCTGCAGGCGCTCATCGTGCTGGCGCTGGCCCTGCTGGGCGTGAAGATGCTCAAGCGCTGGCTGTCCAACCGCTATCTGCCCACCACGGAACTGGATCCGGGCATGCAGCTGTCAGCGGTCACGCTGTTCGGGTATGCCGGCTTCGTGGTGGCGGTGGCGCTGGCTCTGTCGGCCGCCGGCATCGGACTGGAACGGGTGGCCTGGATCGCCAGCGCCTTGTCCGTGGGTATCGGTTTCGGCCTGCAGGCCATTGTGCAGAACTTCGTGTCGGGCCTGATCCTGCTGGCGGAACGTCCTGTCCAGGTCGGCGACTGGGTCTCGCTGGGCGGCGTGGAAGGCGACATCCTGCGCATCAACGTCCGCGCGACCGAAATCCAGATGAGCGACCGTTCGACCGTGATCGTGCCGAATTCGGAATTCATCACCAAGACGGTGCGCAACGTGACGCGCTCCAGCCCGTTGGGCCTGGTGCAGATCAAGCTGCCCATGCCCCTGTCGACGGACGCCGAACGCGCCCGCGACGCCATCCTGCAAGCCTTCGCCGACCACGCCGATATCCTGGCCACGCCCGCGCCGAATGTCTTCCTGGATGGCCTGGATGGCGGCAACCTGATCTTCAACGCCAAGGGCTACGTCTCATCGCCGCGCGCGGCCTATGGCGTGCGCAGCGCACTGTTGTTCACGGTGCTGAGTCGCCTGCGCGAGGCGGGACTGGAGGTGTCATCGCCGACCACCGTGCTGCTTGCCCCCACCCCGCCGGCCCGGACCGTGGACGCGCCGGGCCTGGCGGCTCCGCCCGCCACGTCCTAGCCGCCGGGTCCGCTGCCCACGCGCGTCAGCCCGGCGAGTACATATCCAGCATGCCCTGCCGATCCAGGCGCGGGTTACGCAAGGGCGGCGAATTCATGGCGCCGCTCTGCACCGATTGCACCGGGAAAGCCTGGGCGACAGGCGTCTGCGGCGTGGGCGCGAGCGCGGCCGGCGAGGCGGGCGGCGCGGCGGCCGGCGCCGAGGTCTGCGCCACGGCGGAATTGTCGAAGCGGTGATCAGCCGTGGTCAGGGCGGGATTGGTGCACAGCCCCTGCGCCACCAGCGCGGCCTTGGTCCGATCGTCCGTCTGGCACAGAATGTCGATGGCCGCGGTTTCCAGCCGGCGCGAGCGGTCGGGATCCTTGGTGGACGCCGCCGCCTGCATGGTGCGTTCGAAGTTGCGCCGCAGGCTGCACTTCTGATCCTCGATCGGGAACGCGACGTTCATGCCGAAGCCGACGACCGAGCCGCCCCCGCCCGCCGACACCATGCAGCTGTCCGAAGAGAACGAGCCGTAGAAGCTCTGCCCACCCATGGCGGGCGCCGTGCGCAAGGTGCCGGAAGCGTCGGATTTGGAATTGAACGTGATGCCTTGCGTGTTGCCGGCGTTGGTCGCGCCCGAGGTCGCGGACGTGGTGGACGACGAGGCGCTGTTGGTCTGCGCCGTGGCTGAGAACGCCGCGAGCGACAGGGATAGGGCAAGAACAATGGTCTTCATGATGTCCCCTTGCCCGGACGGCCGAAGCCGTCCGGAACGCTGGCTCAGTGGTTGAACCCTTGGAAGTGGCCAATCCCTCCGATCCCTTGGATCGACGCCGTCGCGCCGAAAGTCGCCGCATGGAACGATCCCGTGGCGGAAGCGTTCGTGTCGGTCTTCTCGAACGTGGCGCCGCCATTGGCGATGCTGTCGCCCACCATGATCGGCGCATTGCCGCTCACGTGGCCGTAGGTATCGCTGGTGGCGTATTGCCGCGTGCTGGTGACGGTTTCGATGCCGTTGTGGCTGAACGACCCGCTGGCTTGCGCCACGCCGCCCGTTTCGCCGAACGAGGTCTGGCTGGACGAACCGTAGCCGTTGACCTGGGTGGAAACCACCGAACTGCCAGTCGACACGGACGACACGGTGCCATGGATGTTCCCGCTATAACCCGAGATGGATACGCTGGGTCCGGGACCCGCCGCGTACGCGGAAGCGGCGCACATCGACAGGACTGCGACTGCTGCGAGCTTTTTCATTTGAGCTCCTCCTGATCCGTGGATACGGATGTACAGGCTGCCGGTGGCCGACCGGCGCGGACCTCTACTTCTCCAGCAGTCCCGTCATGCCGCGGCAGGACGCGTGGAACTTTCGTATTGGTACGGAATGATTGCGCCGTCCAAAGTGTGTCGATATCGGTTAAACGGCGGACCGTCCGGCTGGCGCCATGCGCAAGCACGCCACAATCTCGCCAAAGTTGCGGGCATCTTGCGTGCGCGGATGCGCGGGCCATGCATATGGAGGATGAATGGAGGGCGGCTTGGCCTGATCCGCCGGAGCGGCTCAGCACTATGGAGGGCAAAGCAGCCGCGCGACTCGCCCGCCTTGCCTAGCGCGCATGCGGGTCCGTGGATGGCAGATGCGCGTTAGGCTGTTTGTCAGCCGGCGCCGACGAAAGCAGCAGGTGCTGCACCGCGCAAACCAGCGGACTACGCCATCCCGGGTCGGGCCCGCGCGGGCATAGGCCAGGATGATGCAAGTGACGGTCCAGGCATAGGTTTCACGGGCGAACGTCTCGCCCCGGACGGACGCGTACATGGCGTCGCGGAGCAAAGGCGGCGGGCACGGCGTCGGAAGCGTCGGGAGAGAATCTGGCCGGGAAAGGGAATGTCAGCCGGCGAGGGCCAGGAAGTACGCCGACTCCTTGCGAACCAGCCACAGATCGGCTGCCACCAGCAACAGCAGGATGCCGCATTCGGCCAGGTACGGCGCGGCCGCCACATGATAGCCGGCCAGCATGACAATGCCGGTCGCGGCGGCCAGGTATCCCGGCCAACCCGGCGCGGCTTGCGCGTCCGCTCGTCCGGATTCGCGGCGGCGACCGCACAGCCAGGCCAGGACGGGCAGGAACGACAGGGACAAGGGCACGTAGGCGGCGATCGCCGTCAGCAGCACATCTGCCCCGAACTGCGTGTGCAACTTGAAGGCAAGCAGCGCAACCGCACCGACAGCCGCATACCACAGCAGTCGGACAGCGATGAGGCGCGGCAAGGTGGCGACTCGGGTCATCGGTGGGGCCGGAACGGGGTTGGCGCGCCTGCCATCGGGCGACGCGTGCGGAGTTTTTCAGCCATACTACTCCGGCCGGCGGGATTGCGCCCGGCACCATTCCTACGGAGACCCAGAATGATCCAGGAGATCGCCAGCATTCACGTCCGTGAAGGCCAGGAGGCGCTGTTCGAGGCCGGCGTGGCCCAAGCCAGGCCCTTGTTCCTGCGCGCCCGCGGCTGCCACGACATGCAGCTCTATCGCAGCATCGAACAACCGCAGCGCTACACGCTCGTGGTCGACTGGGAAACCGTGGAAAACCACATGGTGGACTTCCGCGAATCCACCGATTTCCAGGAATGGCGCAAGCTCGTGGCAGGCTTCTTCGTCGAGCCGCCCCAGGTGCATCACGAGCAGAAAGTCCTGTAGCCTTCAGTCCGCTTCGGGCGGATCGTCATACTTGCGCGCGCTGCCGCGAAAACGATCCGCCGCATACTTCAGCGCGTTCTTGGCCATCTTGGCCGAGACCGCGCCGGCGATGTCGATGTCCAGCTGATCGGCCAGCGCCGCCAGATACATCTGCACGTCGGCGATCTCGTCGGCGACCTCGGCCAGGCGCGCCGGCGACAGGCCGCGAGACTCTTCAGCGGTCAGCCACTGGAACAGGGCCAGCAGCTCGCCCGCCTCGCCGGCCAGGGCCATCGCCAGATTCTTGGGCGTATGAAAGGGCTGCCATTCCCGTTCCTCGGCGAATCGGCGCACCGCCGCCGTGATCTCCCGCAAATCGCTCATGTCGCGCTCCCGCAGTCATCGGGCGGGCATCAAGCCCGCGCCAGCCTGGCCCCGGCGGCCAGCGCCACCGCCACGGTCGTACGCACATCGGCCAGGGCGCGGTGAGTCGGATCCGACGCGCCCACGTGACGGGCCAGGATATCCAGTTTATGGGACGGCAGTTCCGGCCAGGCGCGTCGCGCCAGCGCCAGCGTGCAGTGCACCGGGTTGGCGAAGGCCAGCCCGGTCTGGTCCGAGGCGGCCGCCAGGAAGCGTCGGTCGAACGAGGCGTTGTGAAAGAACACCGGCAGGTCCTCGACGAAATCCAGGAAGGACGAGAACGCCTGCCTCACGGGGATGCCAAACCGGTCCACTTCGGCCTGCGTGATGCCGGTCAGTTGGCTGATGAACGGCGGCACCCGGCCCCTTGTGCGTACCACCTGCGCATATTCCCGCTCGCAAACGCCATCGGCCTGCACGCGCACCGCGGCGATTTCAAGAATCTCGCAACTGGCGGTGGACAGGCCGGTGGTTTCCAGGTCGGCCACGACGAAAGGGCCGCGCAGCGCATGCAGCGCGGCGGCCAGGGGCGCCGGCAAGGCCCGCGCGCCGCTCACTTAGCGTCCAGCGGCGCGAAGCGCGGCGAACCGTCGGCCAGCTGGCCGAAGAACATGTCCGCCGGCCGCACCCACAGGCCGCGCGCATGCGGCCACAGGTGTTCGTACACCACCATGGTTTCCAGCGTTTCGGAATGGCGGGCTTCGCCCACATAGCGGTACAGACCGCCCTTGTAATGACGGTGCGAGGCAAGGGCCAGGGCTTCGGATTCGGTCATGGGCGTGGCAATGGCGGCGGACCCGGACGGAGATCTTGCCGCCCGGGCCCGCGAAGTTCAGGCAAGACGCACTTTATAGCGCATCCCGCCGTCCGCCTGCCGCGCCCCTCAGTAGCGGACGTACTCCAGCACCGGCTTGGACGGCATGGGCGTATTGGCCGCGGGGCGCGCCCGCACGCCCTGCGCCACCGGCTTGACCACGGAGACCGGCCGCAGCTCGCGCTCGGCCGTCGATTGCCTGAGCACCTGGGCGGCGTCGGCGGTCATCGCAGTGATGTCTTCGGTCACGTCGCCAAGCTTGGACGACTGCGCCAGCGATGCCTGGACCACCTCGCCCATGATCTCGGTGACCCGGTGCGACGACGTGACGATGTCATCCATGGTGCTGCCGGCCGACTGGACCTGGACCGCTCCCGCCTGGATCTGCTCCACCGACGTGGTGATCAGCCCCTTGATCTCCTTGGCCGCCGCGGCGCTGTTCTGCGCCAGGCTGCGCACCTCGGCCGCGACCACGGCGAAACCCTTGCCGTGCGGGCCGGCCCGGGCCGCCTCGACCGCGGCGTTGAGCGCCAGGATGTTGGTCTGGAAGGCGATGCCGTCCATCACGCCGATGATTTCGGAAATGCGGCGCGAGCTGTCGGTGATGGCGGACATCGTGCGCACCACGTCCTGCACCGTGCGGCCTCCCTCTTCGGCCACCTTGCAGGCATCCTGCGCCAGCGTGTTGGCCTGGGACGCGCGTTCGGCATTCTCGGTCAAGCCCTGCACCGTGACCCGCAGCGTCTGCGCGGCGGTGAAGCGCTTGGTGATGTCCGTGGCGTACTTGACCACCTTGAAGGGCCGACCCTCGGCATCGAGGATGGGGTTGTAGCTGGCCTCGATCCAGACCTGCCGGCCGCCCTTGCCGATGCGCAGATACTGTCCGGCGTCATGGCGGCCTTCGCGCAGCTTGCGCCAGAATTCCTGGTAGGCGGCGCCGCGCGCCTCCTCCGGCGTGACGAACATGCTGTGATGACGGCCGACGACTTCGTCGGCGCGGTAGCCCATGGCATCCAGGAACAGCTCATTGGCGCGTAGTATCGTGCCGTCCAGCTCGAATTCGATGATCGCCTGGACTTTCGAAATCGCCGCCAGCTGGCCTTCGAAATCGGCCTGCCGCTGCTGCTGTTCGCTGATATCGGTCGCGTACTTGATCACTTTCAACGGGCGACCGCGCTTGTCACAGATCGGACTGTAGGTGGCTTGCAGCCAGACATCGCTGCCGTCCTTGCGCACGCGCCGATAACGGCCGGCATCGTAGGCGCCCTGCCCCAGTTTTTCCCAGAACTCGGCATAGGCGGCGGAATCACGTTCTTCCGGGCGTATGAACATGCGGTGATGCTGTCCCAGAACCTCGTCCAGGGAATAACCCATGGTGTCCAGGAAATTCTGATTGGCCATCAGGACATGACCCTGAAGA
Organism: Achromobacter sp. AONIH1; assembly: GCF_002902905.1. NCBI lineage: Bacteria > Pseudomonadati > Pseudomonadota > Betaproteobacteria > Burkholderiales > Alcaligenaceae > Achromobacter > Achromobacter sp. AONIH1. Next base: position 6,146,327 of record NZ_CP026124.1, read on the forward strand.
TCGAACTCGATGACTGCCTGGGCTTTGTGAATTGCCGCGATCTGACCGTATAGATCCGCTTTCTGCATGCCGCGTTCGACGCGGAGCAGGCGGTTGAGGGTAAGCCAATGCATTATGACGCCTCCTGCGAGGGATGGACGAAACTGCTGACACCGACAAACAACCGCAAAACAATCAGGAAAACCGTCTGCGCGCCCGCGATCCGGCTGTGCGCGCCGCGCCGCGCCACAGGCCGCCTACGTTTTCCGCCATCCCCGCGATGACGGTAGGTCTACTGAAAACAAAAAACAGCAGAATGTATCCAGTCGAAAATATTTAATCTCAAAAAGGCGCCATTCTCAATATTTTCCAGGGCGCGGTTTCCAAAAAAATATCAACGGGTTACAAAAATAGGGAAACCCGCCGCGCGAGTCTTGCGGAAAGCTGAAAGCGCATTAATTTCCCTGGGTTATCACGGGTGCGCCCCGTATATGCCGGCGAGCAACCGGCATGCGCCCCGTAAAACCCGATTGATTCAGACTGTCGCCAGACCGCCCACGGAATCGGGTTCGCGCGCGACGGCCGCCCCGGATTGCAGATATTGACGCGGGGATACGCCAAAATGCGCGCGGAAGTCGCGCGAGAAATGCGCGCCGTCGGCGAAACCGCAATCCAGCGCAACCTGGGTAATGCTGCTGGGCTTGTTCAGCAGCAGCCAGCAGCCATATTCCAGGCGTAACTGGCGCTGGAAAGCCATCGGCGATAAACCCGTGGCCAGGCGGAACGCCCGTTCCAGCTGCCTGCGCCCGACGCCGACATAACGGGCGATGGCGTCCAGCGGCGGCGGATTGTCGATGCGCTGCTCGATGAAATGCGCGGCCTGCCTGACGCGCAGATCCTGGATGCCGGAGAGATCGCTGCGGAAATGCGCCTGCGGCACGCGCGCCGGCCGCACGCCCTGCAGCATCATGTGGCGCATGGCCTGTTGCGCCTTGTCGCGGCCGCAATGGCGCGCCACCAGGTACAGGCCCAGGTCGATCGCGGCGGTCGACCCCGCGCAGGAAATCAAGTCGCCCTCGTCGATGAACAGCCGGTCCACCACGGCGCGGGTCTGCGGAAAGCGCTCGCGAAAAGCTTCCAGCACGTTCCAGTGCACGCAGACCGTGCGCGGCCCGACCACGCCGGCCTGCGCCAACGCGAAAGTGCCGGTGCAGATGCCCAGCAGCCGCACGCGCCGCTCGGCGGCCAGCCGGAGCCAGTCCCGCAAGGGCTCGGGCATGCGCCCGTTGATGTAGTCATTGCCGCCGCATACCGCCACGTAGTCGAACTGCTCGGGATCGTCCGGCAGGCCCGCCGCCACGTCGATGGTCAGGCCCGCGCTGGAGCAGCGCGGCTTGCCGTCCCAGCTCATCACCCGCCAGGACGTGTGGATCTGCCGGCTGCGTCCGCCGTGATCGCCGGCCAGGCGCAAGGCGTCGACAAAACCCGCGAAGGCGGCCAGCGTGAACTGGTCCAGCAACACGATGCCAACCGCGAGCGCGGGTTTTCCCCGAGCCGGGGCATCGGCATCGTCTTCATAGGGAACGGGCTCGGTTGGGGCGGAAAGCGGCGGCTGCATGACGCAATTATTCAAATTTATGTCCCGCGCCTTCAAGCTGGTTTTCCCGGGCATCCACCAAGATGCGGATGTGGCTAGGCAGTGTCCAGATCACGGATCGACAAACGACAAGGGGAATCCGACATGGCAACATTCGTCCGCGGCGCCGTTGGCGCCGCCTTGCTCGCCGCGGGGCTGATCACGGCCCCGCTGGCGGGCGCGCAGCAGCAGAAGATCACCGTCGCCTGGTACGGCGGCAACTGGGGAGACGCGTTCCGCGCCTGCGTCGCCGAGCCCTACACCCAGGCGACCGGCGTGCAGGTATCGCCCGAGGTCGGCACCTCGACCACGACGCTGGCCAAGCTCCAGCAGCAGAAGGCCGCGCCCACCATCGACGTGGCCTGGCTGGACGGCGGCATCAGCGAGCTGGCCGAGCAGGCGGGCGTGCTGGACACGCTGGACCCGGCGGCCATCCCGAACCTGAAAAACGTGATCGACCAGGGCGTGTATCGCAAGGACGGGGCCGCCTATGCGGTCAGCTCCGGCTATTACTCGCTGGGCATCGTCTACAACACGCGCGAGGTCAAGCAGCCGCCGGCCAGCTGGAAGGACCTGTGGCGGCCCGAATACGCCGGCGCGGTGGCCCTGCCCTCGCCCGCCAATTCCTCCGGCGTGCCTTTCCTGTTCTTCCTGGCGCGCGTCTGGTCGGTGGATCCGTCCAACCTGGCCCCGCTCTACGCCAAGCTCGCCACGCTGGACACGGCGCTGTACTTCGACAGTTCGGGTGCGGCCACCAATGCCTACCAGAGCGGCGAAGCGGTGATCGGCGCGCATTTCAACGTGGGCGCCTGGGACCTGATCGACAAGGGCCTGCCGATCGGCTTCGCCGTGCCCAAGGAAGGCGCCTGGGCCACCGACGCCCGGCTGCACCTGGTCAAGGGCGCGCCGAACAAGGCCGCCGCGCAGCGCTTCATCGATACCGCGCTCACGCCGCAGGCCGCGGCCTGCCTGGCGCAGCGGCTCTACCTGGGGCCGGCCGTCAGGAACACCCAGGTGCCGCCCGACGTGGCGCGCAAGCTGCCCTGGGGCGCCGAAGGCTCGGTGCAGAACCTGAGCCTGTTCGACTGGAACCTGATCAACAGCCGCCGCGCCGAAGTCACCGAGGCCTGGAACCGCCAGGTCGCCCGCAAGCGCTGAATGCAGGAACCGCCATGTCCGCTTTGCTATCCATAGAAGGCGTGTCGACGCGCTTCGGCGCCTACCAGGCGCTGGACCGCATCGATCTGGCCATCAACCAGGGCGAGTTCGTCGCGCTGCTGGGCCCCAGCGGCTGCGGCAAGACCACGCTGCTGCGCTCGATCGCCGGTTTCCTCACGCCGGATGCCGGCCGCATCCTGATCGAAGGCCGCGACGTCAGCCGCCTGCCGCCCCATCATCGCCCGCTGAACACGGTGTTCCAGAACTATGCTCTGTTCCCGCACATGAGCGTGCTGGACAACGTGGCCTACGGCCCGCGCCGCCAGGGCGCGTCGCGGGCCGTAGCCGCAGAGCGCGCGCGGGCTGCGCTGGACATGGTGGGCCTGGCCGAGTTCGGCCCGCGCTACCCGCGCGAGATGTCCGGAGGACAGCAGCAGCGCGTGGCGCTGGCGCGCGCCATCGTCAACCGGCCCAAGCTGCTGCTGCTGGACGAGCCGCTGTCGGCGCTGGACCTGAAGCTGCGCAAGCGCATGCAGCTGGAGCTCAAGCACCTGCAAGCCAGGCTGGGCATCGCCTTCGTCTTTGTCACGCACGACCAGGAAGAGGCCATGACCATGGCCGACCGCATTGTCGTGATGCGCGCCGGCGCCATCGAACAGGCCGGCGCGGGCGCCGACATCTACCGGCGTCCGGCCTCGCGCTTCGTGGCCGAGTTCATCGGCGACGCCAACCTGATCCCCTACGCCGTCGAGGCGGGCGGCGCGTTGCGGCTGCAGGCGCAGGGCCTGCGCGTGACGCGCGCGGCCGGCGACGCGCCGGCCAGCGGCCTGGCGCTGCTGCGTCCGGAAGACCTGCGCCTCGCGCAGGACGGACCCGGCGCGGACTGCGCGCTGAGCGGCACGGTGCGCGACGTGATCAACGTGGGCAGCCACTGCATGATCCACGTGGACGTGGACGGACAGACGCTGGTGGCGCGGCACGGCGGCGCCGCGCCGGCGGGGCTGCGCGCGGGTGACGCCGCCACGCTGGCCTTCGCGGCCACGGACCTGCACCTGATCGGCGGACAATCATGACGCGCCGCTCCCTGCGCGCGCCCGCCCTGCTGCTGGCCGCGCCCGCGCTGTTCTTCGCGGCCTTCTTCCTGGCCCCGCTGGCCGTGGTGGCGCTGGCCAGCATCACCGGCGGCCCGTCGGGCACCGCCCTGACACCGGCCAACTACCTGCGCGTGCTGGCGGATCAGTACCACTGGGACGTGATCCTGGTGACGTTCCGGCTGGCCTTCTACACCACCCTGATCTGCGTGGCGCTGGGCTATCCGCTGGCCTGGTATCTGGTGCGGGTGGTGCGCTGGCGGGCATGGCGTCGGGCCTGCGTGATCCTGCTGGTGGTGCCGCTGTTCACCAGCAACATCGTGCGCGCCTTCGGCTGGATGGTGCTACTGGGCCGCAACGGGCTGATCAACCAGGCGCTGATGGCGACCGGCGCCGCCGACCGTCCGGTGCGCTTCATCGGCGCGGAGCTGGGCATCCTGATCGGCATAGTCTACGTGCTGCTGCCCTTCGTGGTGCTGGCCGTGGGCAATGCGCTGGCGCGCGTCGACCCGGCCTGCGAGCAGGCCTCGGCGGACCTGGGCGCCAGCCCCGCGGCCACCTTCGTGCACGTCACCTGGCCGCTGACGCTGCCGGGCGTGATATCCGGCGCCATCATCGTCTTCACGCTGGCGGTCAGCGCCTACGTGACGCCGGCGCTGCTGTCCGGCGGGCGCGTCACGGTGCTGTCCATGCTGATCTTCCAGCAGTACAGCACGGTGTTCGACTTCCACTACGGCGGCGCGCTGAGCATGGTGCTGCTGGTCCTGACCCTGATCCTGGTGGCGCTGGCCAACCGCGCCGCCGTTCCGCCCGGAGGCGCACGATGATCGCCCGCTGCCTGATCCGCCTGTCCGCCCTGGGCGTGCTCGCCTACCTGGCCCTGCCGCTGCTGGTGATCCTGGGCGCGTCCTTCACGGCCACGCCCTACCTGGCCTTCCCGCCGCAGGGATGGACGCTGGACTGGTATCGCGCCATGCTGGCCGAGCCCGGCTACGCGGCGGCTTTCGCCACCAGCACCGTGCTGGCGCTGGCCGCCACCGCGGCGGCGGTGCTGCTTACGGTGCCCGCCGCCCTGGCGCTGGCGCGCCACGAATTCCCGGGCAAGGCGGCGCTGTCGTCGGTGCTGATGTCACCGCTGGTCCTGCCGCACATCGTGCTGGGCGCGGCGCTGCTGCAGTACGGCGCGTATTTCGGCCTGACGCGCAGCTTCCTGTCCCTGCTGATCGGCCACGTCGTCATCATCGCCCCTTTCGTGCTGCGCGCCACGCTGGGCCTGCTGACGCCGGAGCAGCGCGCGCTGGAGGAAGCCTCGGCGGACCTGGGCGCCAGTCCCTGGACCACCTTCTTCCTGGTGACGCTGCCGCAGATCCGGCCCGGCATCGTGACCGGATCGATCTTCGCCTTCATCTCGTCGTGGATCAACGTGGAGCTGTCGATCTTCAACACCACGGCGGACCTGAACACCATCCCCGTCAAGCTTTTCAACTACGTGCAGTACACGATCGATCCGACCATCGCCGCCGTCTCGGGCGCCACGATCGCGGCAGCGGTGATCGCCATCGTCATCCTCGATTTGACCGTCGGGCTGGACATGCTGTCCGAACGCGGCCAATGAACCCTTACCCTACCCCCAAGCCTGGAGCACACGCCATGCGCAAGCAAGACGCGTTCGACGTCATCTATACCCATACCGAGGGCGAGCCCCTGTGCATCGTCCACAGCGGCATCCCCTATCCCGCCGGCTCGACCATCCTGGAAAAGCGCGCCTTCCTGGAACAGCGCTATGACTGGCTGCGCAAGGCGCTGATGCGCGAGCCGCGCGGCCACAAGGACATGTTCGGCGTGTTCCTGACGCCGCCGTCCAGCCCCGAGTTCGACGCTGGCCTGATCTATATCGACGGCACCGAGTATTCGCACATGTGCGGCCATGGCACCATCGCGGTCAGCATGGCGATGGTGGCCAACGGCCTGGTGCCGCGCGGTCCGGACGGCATCACCCGCATCCGCTTCGAGACCACCGCCGGCCTGGTCGTGTCGGAAGTCGCCTCGGAAGGCGAGCAGGTGCTGTGGACGCGCTTCGAGAACGTGCCGGCCTATGTGGCCGCGCAGGATATCCCGGTGGAACTGCCCGGCTACGGCGCGCTGTCGGCCGACATCGTGTGGGGCGGCAACTACTTCGGCATCGTCGACCTGTCGCGCTGCGGCCTGCGCATCTCGCCGGACAATGGCACCGAGCTGTCGCGCATGGGCCTGATCGTGCGCGACCAGCTCAACGCCCGCCAGCGCATCCAGCACCCGACCGAGGCCCATATCAACAATCTGAACTTCATCACGTTCTGGCACGAGCCCACCATCGAGGGCGCCTTCTACAAGAACGTGCACGTGTTCAGCGCCGGCCAGCTCGACCGCTCGCCCGGCGGCACCGGCACCAGCGCGATGATGGCCATGTTCGAGGCCCGAGGCAAACTTGGCCTGAACCAGCCGATCCGCTCCGAGGGCCTGCTGGGCAGCGGCACCTTCGAAGGCTGCCTGCTGGGCGAGGTCGACCTGAACGGCACCCGCGCGGTCCGTCCCACGGTCAAGGGCACCGCCAGCATCCTGGGCACGGCGCGTTGGGTGATCGACCAGAACGATCCGGTCGGCGCCGGCTTCCTGATCCGTTGATCCGGAACAGGTGGCGGCGGGCGGCTACCCGAGCCGCCCGCCGCCGCCCGGACGCACGATGTTGCCGCCGGATGACAGGTCCGAGTCGCCCGGACGCCCGGCTCCGCCGGCGCGCTTGCGGCAAGTCGGGGCTCGGGCTTAGGATGGAGCCAGGACCGCGCCTCGCGGCGATGAAGGCATCAGCCGCGCGGGGCGGCCAGGGTTTGAACCCAGGCAGCGATTCGGGAGCGCATCGTGAAGAAAGTGGCTGAGATTCTCAGGGAAAAGTCCAATCCGGCGGTCGTGACGGTGGCGCCGGACTCCTCCGTCTACGACGCCATCCGCACCATGGCCGAACGCGGCATCGGCGCCGTGGTCGTGGTGGATGGCGAGACGGTGCTGGGCATGCTCACCGAACGCGACTACGCCCGCAAGATCGTGCTGCAGGACCGCTCCTCGCGCACCACCAAGGTCCGCGACATCATGACTGACTCGGTCTACTACGTGCGCCCGGAAGACACCCGCGAGCACTGCATGGCGCTCATGACCGAGCGCCACTTCCGGCACCTGCCCGTCATCCATGAACAGAAACTGGTCGGCCTGGTGTCGATCGGCGACCTGGTCAAGGATGTGATGAGCGAGCAAAAGTTCATCATTACCGAACTGGAACGCTACATCAGCGGCGAACGCTAGCGCGGACGCGCCGGCCAAGCGCCTTATCCGCCCGCCAGCTGGCGGGCGGCGGGCACGACCAGCCCGGCGCCGGCCGCCAGCAGCAGCACGAACACCATGCGCCTGATGGTCTTCATCGATCCGGCGCTGCCGTAGCGGCGCGCCGCCCAGGTCACGGCGATCACCAGCGGCAACGCCTGCGCGCTCAGCCAGAAGGATGAGGCCTGGAACTGGCCCTGGCTGGTCACGAGCCCAAGGCGCGCCATCGCATTGAACGAAAACAGGATCAGCAGGCTGTTGCGGATGGACGCCAGCGGCAGCGGCTGGCGGTACAGGTGATAGACCATGGGAGGCCCGGCGCTGGAAAACAAACCGCCCAGCAGGCCGGACACGCTGCCGAAGAAGACGAAGGAACCACGCGAGGACAGGCGCGGCAAGGGTTCGGCGCGCGCCACCAGCAAGACGGCGCAGGCCATGATGGTCACGCCCAGCAGCAGTTGCAGCGCCACGGCCATCGAACCGCTGATCCAGGCCAGCGCGAACACGCCCGCGACCACGCCGGCAAGGCTGCTGCCCAGCGCCGGCGCCAGCAATCGCCAGTTCACCTGCGGCTTGGCGCGGGCCAGCGTGACGGCCGCGTTCACCAGCGACAGCACGCTCACCACGTTGGCCACCTCGGACACCGAGGCCAGCTGGAACACCCCGGACAGGCCCAGCAGCACCAGGCCGAAGGCGAAACCGGTCATGGTCTGCGCATAGGTGGCGAGCGCCACGCAGGCCAGGAACAGCAGATGTTGGTAGATGCTCATGCGGGGAAAGAGCCTGACCTGCCTCGGCTCTGCCCGCCGCGCGGCGCGGCCAGGGAGGAAACGATTGGGAACGGCGGACGCGCTTGCCAGATGGCGTATGGAGAAGGACGCGATGATAGCACCGGGCCTAGTCCGGCCCCGCCAGCGGACAGCTCCACATCTTTTGTCACAAATGGATGCGAGCGTCCATGTCTGATGGCCGCTCCACCGCTATCCTTGCCGGCCAGCGCAGCCGCCGCGCCAGCCCTCCCAGGCACCGCGTGCGCACCAGACACCCATACGCCCGCAGCCCGCGTCCATGACAGCCAAACACGCCACCATCAATACCGTGACCCTGACCTGCTCGAATTGCGGCAGCGGCCACTTCACCAAGCTGGACCAGAACGAGTACCGCTGCACCCACTGCCAGGCCGTGACGCTGGTCGAGGACAACGTCGCCGAGCGGCTGGAGCAGATCCTGCGCGGCATGCAGGCGCCGGCAACGCCGCGCGTCAAGCCCAATCTGGTCATCACCGCTGCCGCGATCGCGGTGGCCGTGATCTCCATTCCCGTGGTCATCTCGCTGATGAACGGCTCCTCGCGCACGTCGTATCAGGCGGCGCCGCGCGTTCCGCCCATCGACGCCTCGCTGGTGAAACTGACGGACACCCGTGAAATCGCCAACGGCAGCCGCAAGCAGCTGCTGCTGATGATGCGCAACGAGACTGGCAAGCCCATCAACGCGCCCAGCGTCAGCGCGCAGTTCTACCAGGGCGATCTGGCGCAGAACTCGGCCAGCGGCTCGCCGCTGTCACGCACCCTGCTGCCCGGCGAGTACAGCCCGGTGCTGATCGACCTGCCCAGCCAGCCCTACAGCCGCTACGAGCTGCGCATCGGCTCGGTCAGCCCCGCGATGAGCGCCATCACCCGGCAGGTCGCCGCCAGCAAGGTGCAGCTGGTCCAGAATGACGGCGCGCACCGGCTGGTCGGCATCCTGAAGAATGAAGGCGCCAGCGCCATCTCCGGCGCGCAGGTCACGGTGATGCTGTACGACGCCGGCGGCAAGCTGATCGGCAGCGGCAACGGCTACGGAGCGGCGGGCTCGCTGGCGGCCGGCGCCGCCACCACCTTCGACGTGCGCTGCGAGCTGTACGGCGAAGGCGCGGTCGCATCCTATGAATACATGGTCCAGACCACGGCGTCCGGCGGCCAGGACGCCAGCACGCAGGCCAACGCCGCCAGCCGGATGCAGCGCATCAGCCCGGCGGCCATCCGAGCGATTCCAAAGCCCCGGCTGACTGCGCTGGAACTGCTGGACGAGAATTTCGCCCTGTTCGATCCCGCCCAGCTCAAGCTCAGCGCGCCGCGCCGGCTGCTCGACGAGATCGACCGCCCCCGGCTCTACGCCGAGGTCAGCAACACCAGCGATCGCTACGTCGCGCTGTCGCCGCGCGCCTCGATCGCCGTGTTCGACGGCTCGCAGCCGCTGGAACTGCGCCAGTCCTGGGAGCTGCCCGCCTATCTGTATCCAGGCGAACGCGTGCCGGTGGAGCTGGTCGGGCGCGACTTCGCGCGCTACACCGAGGTCAAGACGGACTGGACTCCCGCCAAGCGCGCCGAACTGCCCGGCCCGCGCCCCAAGCTGGCGGTGACGGTCGAAAACACCGAAGCCGCGGTCGGCACCGGCACGCTGAACTTCAGCTACCGCTTCCGCTACAAGTATGTGGTGGTCCACGGACGCGTGCGCAATGACGACCCGGCCGCGGTCAAGAAGGTCAAGGTCTGGATCAGCCTGTACGACGCGCAAGACCAGCTGACCGGCGCCCGTTCCGAGGAGCTGCGGCTGCCGCGCCTGGCGCCCGGCGAGAGCGCGCCGTTCCAGCTGGACGTGAAACAATACGGCGCCAATTTCAAGCGCGTCGCGGTGGTCTACGACGCCGTGCCCGAGTAAGGGCGACGCCTGAATCAACCGGGGCCGGATCGACGACGACCATGCCGTCGCCTGCCGGCAACAGTCACGCCGCCGCAAGTCTTATATAAGATATAAGACATTTGCGAGCGGCCGGCCTTGCCTCTACAATCCGTCCGGTAACCCTTCTTCCAACCCGACTTTGAGCAGGCCTTCCATGCTGGATACTTATCGTCAACACGTCGCCGAGCGCGCGGCCCTGGGGATCCCCCCGCTGCCCTTGACGGCCAAACAAACCGCCGAACTGATCGAACTGCTGAAGAACCCGCCCGCCGGCGAGGAGCAGAACCTGGTCGAGCTGCTGACGCATCGCGTGCCTGCTGGCGTGGACGACGCCGCCAAGGTCAAGGCCTCGTACCTGGCCGCCGTGGCGCTGGGCAAGGAAGCTTGTGCGCTGATCAGCCGCGCCAAGGCGACCGAACTGCTAGGCACCATGCTCGGCGGCTACAACATTGGCCCGCTGATCGAACTGCTGGACGACGCTGAAATCGGCACCATCGCCGCCGAGGCGCTGAAGAAGACCCTGCTGATGTTCGACTCCTTCCACGACGTGAAGGAAAAGGCCGACAAGGGCAACGCCAACGCGCGCGCCGTGCTGCAAAGCTGGGCCGACGCCGAATGGTTCACCAGCCGCCCCGAGCTGCCCCAGAGCCTGACGATCACCGTCTTCAAGGTGCCCGGCGAAACCAACACCGACGACCTGTCGCCGGCCCCGGACGCCACCACCCGTCCCGACATCCCGATGCACGCCCTGGCGATGCTGAAGAACAAGCGCGAAGGCGCCGCGTTCCAGCCGGAGGAAGACGGCAAGCGCGGCCCGGTCAAGTTCATTGAATCGCTCAAGGAAAAGGGCCACCTGGTCGCCTACGTCGGCGACGTGGTCGGCACGGGTTCGTCGCGCAAGTCCGCCACCAACTCGGTGCTGTGGTTCACCGGCGAAGATATCCCCTTCGTGCCGAACAAGCGCTTCGGCGGCGTGTGCCTGGGCAGCAAGATCGCCCCGATCTTCTACAACACCATGGAAGACGCCGGCGCCCTGCCGATCGAGCTGGACGTGTCCAAGATGGAAATGGGCGACGTGGTCGAACTGCGTCCCTACGACGGCAAGGCCATCAAGAACGGCGAAGTCATCGCTGAATTCGAAGTGAAGTCCGACGTGCTGTTCGACGAAGTGCGCGCCGGCGGCCGCATTCCGCTGATCATCGGTCGCGGCCTGACGGCCAAGGCGCGCGAAGCGCTGGGCCTGGCGCCGTCGACGCTGTTCCGCCTGCCCAAGGACCCGGTCGATTCCGGCAAGGGCTACACGCTGGCCCAGAAGATGGTCGGCCGCGCCTGCGGCCTGCCGGAAGGCAAGGGCGTGCGCCCGGGCACCTACTGCGAACCGAAGATGACCTCGGTCGGCAGCCAGGACACCACCGGCCCCATGACCCGCGACGAGCTGAAGGACCTGGCCTGCCTGGGCTTCTCGGCCGACCTGGTGATGCAGTCGTTCTGCCACACCGCTGCGTACCCCAAGCCCGTGGACGTGAAGACGCACCACACGCTGCCCGAGTTCATCAGCACCCGTGGCGGCATTTCGCTGCGTCCGGGCGACGGCGTGATCCACTCGTGGCTGAACCGCATGCTGCTGCCCGACACCGTCGGCACCGGCGGCGACTCGCACACCCGCTTCCCGATCGGCATCTCGTTCCCCGCCGGTTCGGGCCTGGTGGCCTTCGCCGCCGCCACCGGCGTGATGCCGCTGGACATGCCGGAATCGGTGCTGGTCCGCTTCAAGGGCAAGATGCAGCCCGGCGTCACGCTGCGCGACCTGGTCAACGCCATTCCGCTGTACGCGATCAAGCAGGATCTGCTGACCGTGGCCAAGCAGGGCAAGAAGAACATCTTCTCCGGCCGCATCCTGGAAATCGAAGGCCTGCCGGACCTGAAGGTCGAGCAAGCCTTCGAACTGTCGGACGCTTCGGCCGAACGTTCGGCCGCCGGTTGCACGGTGCGCCTGAACAAGGAACCGATCATCGAGTACATCAACAGCAACATCGTGATGCTGAAGTGGATGATCGCCAACGGCTATGAAGACGAGCGCTCGCTGGGCCGCCGCATCAAGGCCATGGAAGCCTGGCTGGCCGATCCCAAGCTGCTGCAGCCGGACGCCGACGCCGAGTACGCCGCCGTGATCGAGATCGACCTGGCCGACGTGCACGAACCCATCGTGGCCTGCCCGAACGACCCCGACGACGTCAAGACGCTGTCGGACGTGGCCGGCGCCAAGATCGACGAAGTGTTCATCGGCAGCTGCATGACCAACATCGGCCACTTCCGCGCGGCGTCCAAGCTGCTGGAAGGCAAGCGCGACATCCCGGTCAAGCTCTGGGTGGCCCCGCCGACCAAGATGGACGCCACGCAGCTGACCGAGGAAGGTCACTACGGCGTGTTCGGCACGGCCGGCGCGCGTACCGAAATGCCGGGCTGCTCGCTGTGCATGGGCAACCAGGCGCAGGTGCGCGAAGGCGCGACGGTCATGTCGACCAGCACCCGCAACTTCCCGAACCGCCTGGGCAAGAACACCAACGTGTACCTGGGCTCGGCCGAACTGGCCGCCATCTGCTCGAAGCTGGGCCGTATTCCGACCAAGGAGGAATACATGGTGGACATGGGCGTCATCAACAAGAGCGGCGACCAGATCTATCAATACCTGAACTTCGACAAGATCGCGGACTACAAGGACGTGGCCGACGTCGTCGAGCTGTAAACGCCGCCCTCCAGGCCTTCGGGCCTGGACCAAGCGAAAAGGCCCTGGAGCGATCCAGGGCCTTTTTTCATGCTGCGCGTCGCGCGCCCCGCTGGCGACCGCGCCCGTTCCGTCACGCAGGGGAACGGGCAGGCGCCTGCGGCCTTAGTAGTAGACGTCCACGTAGTCGGTCAGACCGCCGCAGGCTTCCATCTTCTGCATGCGCCAGTACTTGCGCTTGCCGGTCGCGCGGAACTCGTAGTCGCCCGTGCGTTCGCAGCGGCGGCCCTTGTCCGGCGCGTCCAGGATCAGGATGGTGCCACGCAGAACGAAGCGGTCGCTGCCGATGGACACGACCTCGCCCTTGATCTTAAGCGTGCCTTCGAAATTGGACTGCGTGCCTTCCAGGCGCACCACGCCGTTCTCATCCTTGGCGTTCAGCTGGCCGCGCGAAGCCGACCAGAGCCATTGCAGCGTGATGCCGCTGTTGCCCAGCAGCCGCTCATACGCGGCCTGGTCCTTGACGTCGGTCTTCTGCACCGGCGCCAAGGCGCCGGCGCTTGCCGACTGCTCGGCGCGGGCGGCAGCCGTGGGCGCGGGCGCCGGCAGCGTCGCGGGCGGTTGGACAGCGGCGGGTTGTGCCGGCTGGTGTCCATGGGCCGATTGCGCGGCGCCGATGCCCGGCACGACGGCGAAGGTCAGGGCCGCGCTCACCGCGAGGGCGAACATGCCCGAAGCCCGCATTTTCCGAAGGGAGCCCGCCTGGGCGCGATCAACGTTCGTGTGCATGGTGTTCAACGATTAGGAAAGGTGGGACCAAACGGCCGGGCGCTCGCGCCTGGGCGCATAAATTAACACGTGCATCTGGCCCCGATAACATCGGACGCCGGCGCCGTGTGTCCATCTGTTAGAGCGCGCTCGGCCGCCGCGCCCGCCGCGAGCTTGCCTCGGAGGATTCGGCCGAAATCGCGCGCTGATTCATCGGGAATGACAGTCCGAGCGATCTTTTTCACGATTTTTCACCAAGCCGGCGCATTTTGGACGAAACGTTTTTATACAATCCAGGCACACATTGACACAGATAGCCCGCCGGGACGCCGGTGGAGCGCCTGGAGGAACCCCCGCCAATGATCCGGCTCCTGATGCCGCCCCTGCTGCTGGCGCTCGCCGGCTGCGCCACCGCGCCGCCCTCGAACCCCGACAACATCTGCGCCATCTTCCGGGAAAAGCCGGACTGGCACGACGCCGCCCTCAAGGTGCAGAAGAAATGGGGCGCGCCGGTGCCCATTCCCATGGCCATGATGTACCAGGAGTCCTCCTTCAAACAGGACGCGGTGCCGCCCCGCTATTACTTCCTGGGCCTCATTCCCTGGGGCCGCGTCAGCTCCGCCTATGGCTACGCCCAGGTCAAGGACGAGACCTGGGACGACTACAAGAAGGACGCCGGCGGCTGGGGCTCCAGCCGCGACAACTTCGCCGACGCGATCGATTTCATGGGTTGGTACATGCACAAGACCCAGCGCCTGAACGGCGTGGCCAAGTCCGATGCCTATGGCCAATACCTGAACTACCACGAAGGCTGGACCGGTTACCGCAACCGCAGCTACGACCGCAAGGCCTGGCTCAAGACCGTGTCCCAGAAAGTCAAGGCGCGCGCCGAGCGCTACACCACGCAGTACAAGAGCTGCGAACAGGACCTGACGCGCGGCGGCTGGTTCTGGTAGGCCGGCCGCCGCGCATGCGGCCTCAGAAGTCCATGCTGGCGCTCAGCATGAAGGTGCGCGGGCCGCCCAGCACCAGATAGCCGTTGCCGGGATAGCCGCCCACCGAGGACCAGTAGTTGCGGTTGGCGATGTTCTCGACGCGGGCGCGCAGCGTCACCACATGGCCGTCCACATCCATCATGTAGCGCAGGCCCGCGTCCAAGCGAGTCCAGCCGGGCACCTTGAGCGTGTTGGCATCGTCCGCGTAGGACGCCCCGGTGTACACCACACGGCCATCCAGCGTCAGGCCCTGCACGCCGGGGATGTCCCATTCCGCGCCCAAGTTGGCCTGAAAGCGCGGCACGCCGATGACGCGGTTGCCGTCGATGGCGGCGTTGCCGGTGGCGCGCTGCTTGGCATCCAGCCAGGTCAGGCCGCCCAGCACACGCACGCGCTTGCTCGCCTCGCCGAAGACAGTCAGTTCGACGCCCTGGTGGCGGTCCTTGCCGGACGCCGTGAAGTTGTTGTTGGCGTCATACGCGGCGCGCGGCTTGTCGGTCGAGAACAGCGCCAGGCCGGCGCCCAGGCCATCGCCGTCGTACTTGACGCCGATTTCCTTCTGCTTGGAGACATAGGGCGACAGACTGGTGCCCACGTTGGGCACCGGCTTGCCATTGGCATTGGCCGGCGCGGTGTCGCCCGCGACCAGCGCCTCGATGTAGTTGGCATACAGCGAGACGCTGGGCGCCACCTTCACCACCAGGCCAGCCGCGGGGGAATTGCGGCTGTCGTCATAGGCGCCGTTTTCCTTGCCCGTGTTGTATGCATAGCTGCGCGAGGACAGGCGCTGATGGCGCAGGCCCAGCGTCAGCATCACCTTGTCGTCCAGGAAGGACAGGGTGTCGCCGATGGCGTAGCTGCTGGTGCGCGTGCGGCCCTGCAAGGCGGGATTGTCGAGGTCGTTGCCGCGCAGCGCGCCGGCGCTGAAGGCCGGCTTGCCGTAGGAGACCGGATCGTAGAGGTTGGTCGGGAACGTGTTGGCGTAGTCCATCACGTAGGCGTTCTTTTTCTTCAGGTCGAAGAAGGACGCCGAAACGACGAATTCATGGCCGACCGGACCAGTGCGGACCTTGGCGCGCAGGCCCAGTTCGCCGGTGTTGACGCTGTCCTCGCGCGTATTGTCGAAGCGGTAGAAATTGCCGGCGCCGGTGCGCGCGTCGGTCAGCGTGACGTTGCCCAGCGAATTGGCCTCGTCGCTGCGGCGCATGCCGAAGGCGGCCCAGCCGGTCAGCTTGTCGCTGAAGTCATGCTCGGCGCGCAGCGTACCGAACACATCACGCTCGTTGGAGTACGACCAGGGCTGGGCGTAGTTGGAGCTGGCGTCGGGCGGCGCGGGCACGTGATCCTTCAGGCCCGGCGCGAAGCTGACGTTCGGGCGGGCGCGCTTGAGCTTGTTCTCCTGCCAGCCCACGTCGGCGGACAGGCGCGTGTCGGCCGAGCGCCAATCCAGGCCCAGCGACACCAGGCTGGTACGCGAGTGCTCGTCGTCGATGGCGGTGTCGCCGCTGCGCTGCGCCACGTTCAGGCGCACGCCGGAGCTGTCGCCCGGGCCGAAGCGGCGCGCGATGTCGGTGGAAATCTGATACTGGCCGCCGCTGGAGATGCCGGTGGTCAGGCGGGTCAGCGGCT
Organism: Achromobacter sp. AONIH1; assembly: GCF_002902905.1. Taxonomy (NCBI): domain Bacteria; kingdom Pseudomonadati; phylum Pseudomonadota; class Betaproteobacteria; order Burkholderiales; family Alcaligenaceae; genus Achromobacter; species Achromobacter sp. AONIH1. The sequence continues at coordinate 6,162,383 of NZ_CP026124.1, forward strand.
CGTTGGGCGCTCGCTTGGGCACCAGGTTGATCACGCCGCCGATGCCGCCGCCATTGGGCACGGCGCCGGTCAGGAAGGTGGATGCGCCGCGCAGCACCTCCACCCGCTCGAACAGCTCGGTGGCGATGTATTGGCGCGGCAGCAGGCTGTACAGGCCGTTGTAGGCCACGTCGTCCGAGCCGAGGATGAAGCCGCGGATGAAGTACGACTCCTGGAAATTGCCGAAGCCGCGCGCCACGCGCACGCCGGCGTCATTCTGCAGCACGTCGCCGACGCTGCGGGCCTGCCTGTCCTGGATCAGTTCGTTGGTGTAACTGGTGATGCTGAACGGCGTGTCCATCAGATCGCGCGTGCCCAGCAGGCCGACGCGGCCGCCGCGCGCCACCTGCCCGCCGGCATAGGGCTCGGCCAGGCCGCTGGCCGAGGCGTCGGCGCTGGCCTCGACCTTGATGGCGTCCATGGACACCGTGGGCGCCGTGGCTTGGGCTGGCATTGCGGACGGGGTTGCTGATGGAGACAGGGACTGCGCATGGGCCAGGCACGGCAGGGCCGCGGCCATGCAGGCGAGAGTACGGATTTTCATGTCGGGATGTGGGCGGGAATGGACGTCCGCAAGGCGGAACAAGGAAACACTGAATCCCGATGGGGCCACGCGCGGTTCGGCTTATGCGACCGGTACTGCCGCAGGGTGGCTTGCGCCGGCCCTGACTAGCCCGTTTACCAAAGGGGGCTGGGAATCTTGCGGGACAAATAATAACAAATAACAATCATTATCATTACTTCCCTTGATTGAAATTACCGCCTTCGTCGCCCCGCGACAACAGCGACGCCCGGTCAAGAAGATGCGATGAAATGCCCGTGGGTTCAGCCAGACCTGAAGCCAGGCCAGGAAATGCCGCCAGCCGACCATGGCTGGCGCAGCGCCGCTCCGGACGCATGCCAGCAAGGCGGGACTGTCCGAAAACTACAGGTCGGAGGTATCGAGCGTGAAGGCGGCGGCGGCGCGGCCGATGCGGTCGTTGACCGCATGCCATGCGTCGTTGGCGGGCGGCGCCTGCACGACGATGCGGGCATAGCCCTGGGCGTCCAGCTCGCGCAGCAGCGCGTACAGCGCCTGCGCGTAGCGCGCCGGATCGGACGGCACCTGGCGCCATTGCACGCGGGCATCGGTCGAGGCCGGCGCGGGGTCGAACGACACCAGCGCCACCTGGCCCGAGGGCAGGCCGATGCCTTGCAGGACGTCGGCCACGCGCGCGTCGCCGGCCAGTTCCAGCTCGGTGCGCGGCGCGTAATGCGCCTTGAGCGTGCCCGAGGCGCGCGGCGCGGCCGCGTCGGGCGCGAACACCTGCGCGCCCAGCACCGCCTCGATCTGCGCGGCGCTGACATGGCCGGGACGCAGCAGCACGGGACCGGCGCCCTGGTCCAGCCGCGACAGGTCCAGGATGGTGGATTCGATGCCCACTTCGGACGCCCCGCCTTCCAGCACCGGCATGCCGGCCGTGACCTCGTCGGGGAATTCCGCGCGCACGTGCTCGGCCAGCGTCGGCGAGACCTGCCCGAACTTATTGGCCGACGGCGCCGCCACCCCGCCCTGCCCGTTCGGCTTGCCGGCGGCGAAAGCCGCCAGCAAGGCCTGGGCCACGGGATGCGAGGGACAGCGCAGGCCGATGCTGTCCTGCCCGCCGCTGACGGTATCCGCGATGTGCGGCGCGCGCTTGAGGATCAGCGTCAGCGGGCCCGGCCAGAACGCGTCCATCAGCAGCCGCGCCTCGGCCGGCACCTGCGCGGCCCAGTACGACACGTCCGCGCCCGGCGCGATATGGACGATCACAGGATGGTTGGACGGCCGCCCCTTGGCGGCGTAGATCTTGGCCACGGCCTGCGGGTTCTCCGCGTCCGCCCCCAGCCCGTAGACGGTTTCAGTCGGAAAGGCCGCCAGCTCGCCGGCCAACAGCAGGCCGGCGGCGCGGGCGATTTCCTCGGGCGTGGCTGAACAGGACGAAGGAATAGCCATGGACGCGCCCTACTCCGGCGCCTGCATGCCCAGCGCCGCGGCGACGCGGGCGGCATCGGCCTGCGCCTGCGCCAGCGTCAGCGCGACGATGGTGACGTGGCCCATCTTGCGGCCACGGCGCGCTTCGCGCTTGCCGTACAGGTGCAGCTTGGCGGTGGGCGTGGACAGCGCGCCGGCCCAATCGGGCTCGCGCTGCGCGTCCGTATCGGCCGACTCGTACCAGATGTCGCCCAGGATGTTCAGCATGACGGCCGGCGCCAGCAGGTCGACGCCACCCAGCGGCAGTCCGGCCATGGCGCGCGCCTGCTGCTCGAACTGGCTGGTCAGGCAGGCGTCCATGGTGTAGTGGCCGCTGTTGTGCGGACGCGGCGCGATTTCATTGACGATCAGGCTGCCGTCCTTGAGGACGAAGAATTCCACGCACAGCACGCCGTGGTAGCCCAGACCCTGCGCGATGGACTGCGCCGCCGCCGTGGCGCGGGCCTGGCGTTCTGCGTGGGCCGCGTCCTGGCCGGCGGCCGACGCGGTGGACACCGCCAGGATGCCGTCGCGGTGCACGTTGCGCGCCACCGGAAACACCACGCTGGCGCCGTCGAAGCCGCGCGCCAGCACCACGGAGATCTCGTAGTCCAGCGGCATCAGCGCTTCCAGCACGCAGGGCACGCCACCGAATTCGGCATAGGCGGCCAGCGCTTCCTCGCGCGTGGCGATGCGGGCCTGGCCCTTGCCGTCGTAACCCATGCGGGCAACCTTGAGGATGCCGGGGAACAGGTTGGCGGGCGCGGCGCGCAGGTCGGCCTCGCCTCGGATCGCGGCATGCGGCGCGACGGGAATGCCCTGCGCGGCGATGAAGGTTTTTTCGGCGATGCGATCCTGTACCACGGCCACGGCATCGGCGGCCGGGCTGACGCGGCAACGCGCGGCCAGCGCGCGCAGGCTGTCGGCGGGCACGTTCTCGAATTCGGTGGTGACGGCGCGGCATTGCTGCGCCAGGCGCGCAAGGCCGGCCTCGTCGTCATAGGCCGCGCGGATGTGCAGGTCGGCGACCATGCCGGCCGGGCACTCCTCGGCCGGATCGAGCACGGCGACCTTGTAGCCCAGGCTCTGGGCGGCGTGACAGAACATGCGGCCCAGCTGGCCGCCGCCCAGCAAGCCGAGCCAGCCGCCGGGAGCGATGGAGAAAGCAGTCGATTGAGTCATGCGGATCAAGCCTCGGGCGGAACCTTCATGTCGCGCGCGGCCTGCGTCTGGCGGGCGCGGAACGCCACCAACTTCTGATGCAGGCCGGCGTCCGTGCCCGCCAGCGTGGCGATCACGTGCAGGGCGGCGTTGGCGGCGCCGGCTTCGCCGATCGCGAAGGTGGCCACCGGCACGCCCTTGGGCATCTGCACGATGGACAGCAGCGAATCCTCGCCGCGCAGGTACTTGGACGGCACCGGCACGCCGAACACCGGCACTTCGGTCAGGGCCGCCATCATGCCCGGCAGGTGCGCGGCGCCGCCGGCGCCGGCGATGATGCCGCGCAGGCCGCGCGCGCGCGCAGCGGCGCCGTACTCGGCCATGTCCTGCGGCATGCGGTGCGCGGAGATGACCTGCGCTTCATACGGCACGCCGAAGTCTTCAAGCATGGCGACCGCGTGTTTCATGACCTCCCAATCGCTGGAAGAACCCATAATCACGCCCACCACGGGGGTGGCCTGCGCCGCTGCGGAAGTCTTGGCTGTCATGACCGATGTCGAGTGAAAAATAGTTGGGGAACCACGGCGCGCGCCGCGAAACCCAGTATTTTACCCGGCGCCGGCCGGCCGCTACCGCAGCCTCAGCGAATCCAGCCAGAGATAGCCCGTCGGATTGTCCGGGCAGGGCCCGAAACCGCATTCCAGCGTCGTGCCGCCCAGATTGACCAGCACGATGACGAAAAACAGGGCCATGACGAGCCAGCCCGCTAGCGGCACCTGCTTCTTGAGCATGCTGTCGCCCCATTTGCGGTCGGCCGACAGCATAAGCACGCAGAAGGCGATGAGCGCGACGAAGGCGATGAACGACCAGGTATAGAAATGCAGGCCCAGCAGCGTCGTGCCGTAGCCGGGATCGCCGGGCGCGATGTGCAGCAGCACCTGCCGTCCGGAGGCCAGCATGCCGCCCAGCGCGGCGGCGATGACCATCGCATAGTGCATGGGCGACGGCCCCAGCCGCAGGTTCAACAGCAAGCCCACGCCGGCCAGCATGAAGGCGACGCGCTGCAGCAGGCATAGCGGGCAAGGCGGCTCGTCGTAGGCGATCTGCCAGACGAAGGCCACGATCAGCACGGCGGTGACGCCCAGCAGGGCCAGGCCGTTCAGGAAGCGCGAGCCGCGCGCGGGGTTCGGAGAAAAGATCATCGCCCCGCCCCTACAGCGACAGCGCCAGCGGACTGGTCATGTGGTGCTGGCACCAGGCGGCGAAGATCCCCAGGGTGACGATCCAGAAGGCGACCGCGGGACGGCGCTTTCCCAGCATGCCAAACCACACCGCGACCAGTCCGGTCAGGAAAGGCAACATCATTACCATGCGCAGCTCCTTTCTTGTTTCCGGCGGGCGGCGAGGCCCTGCTGCGGCGGCTGCGGGCCGCATCCGGTTGATGGCGAAAGAACTCCCGCGCGGCCTCGGCCCGGCGTCGGGAAGGAATGCGCTGGCGAGTATAGCGTCACATTAGGAAATAATTAGACGAAAAATGCGCATTTTCCAGCTTTTATTGATCAATGAAGACGCGGTTGCGGGCAGGAGCATGCGGCGCAAGGCGTGAGGTGGCGCCGGCAATCTCGGACTTGTCCGACCTTGCGGCATCGCCTATTCCCGGTGGATTCCGGGAAAAAAAAGAACCCCTCGCAGCGCTTGCGCTGCGAGGGGTTCGGATCGTGCCAGAGCCGGCAACCGGCGATCAGGCCATCAGGCGGTCCAGCGCCTCGCGGTACTTGGCGGCGGTCTTTTCCAGCACATCCTGAGGCAGGCGCGGGGCCGGCGGCGTCTTGTCCCAGGTCTGGGTCTCGAGCCAGTCGCGCACGAACTGCTTGTCGAACGACGGCGGGCTGATGCCCACGCGGTAGCCGTCGGCCGGCCAGAAGCGCGAGGAATCGGGCGTCAGCACTTCGTCCATCAGGTAGAGCGTGCCGTCGTCGTCCAGGCCGAACTCGAACTTGGTGTCGGCGATGATGATGCCCTTGGTCGCGGCAAAGCGCGCGGCTTCGGTGTACAGCTTGAGCGTCACGTCGCGGATGCGCTCGGCCATTTCCTGACCGACTTCCTTGACCACGTGGGCGAAGTCCACGTTTTCATCGTGCATGCCGAACTCCGCCTTGGCGGCCGGCGTGAAGATCGGCTCGGGCAACTGGCTGGCCTGCTGCAGGCCGGCGGGCAGCTTGATGCCGCAGACCGAGCCGGTGGCCTGGTAGTCCTTCCAGCCCGAACCGATCAGGTAGCCGCGCGCGACGGCCTCGACCAGGATGGGCTTGAGGCGCTTGACCACCACGGCGCGGCCGCGCACCTGGTCGACCTCGTCGGCCGCCACCACGTCTTCCGGCTTCACGCCGGTGGAATGGTTGGGCAGGATGTGGGCGAGCTTCTGCAGCCAGAACTCGGTCAGTTCGGTCAGCACCTGGCCCTTGCCGGGGATGGGATCGTCGAGGATCACGTCGAAGGCGGAGATGCGGTCCGATGCGACGATCAGCAACTTGTCGTCGCCCACCGCGTACATGTCGCGCACCTTGCCGCGTCCCAGCAGCGGCAAGGACTTGATGCTGGATTGATGCAAAGCAGAAGTCACGGGAATGGCCTATGGCAAAAATGAAGATTCCCGCCTCGGGCCGAGCGCCAGGGCGGGAACAAGACGAAACCGGGAATCCGCGGGGCGAGGCGGGCGCCGGAAGCGCGGATCCTGCAAAGCGCATAGATTACTGCAAATAGGCCCGCCTTGCCGCGCGCGCGGGACCGGGTTAGCCTCTGATCCGGCCGCCGGGTCCGGTGGCCGCAGCACACATTCGCGCCGACCGCCCGGACGTTTCCTGCCCAGACCGGCACGCAGGATCAGGCCGGGGCGCAACGGCGCATATCCCTTGCCCGGAGACAGAGTCGTATGCAGGATGCTTTCCAAAAACGCACCTCGAAGACTGACGCGCAGGTGCACTTCACCGGCGGCTGCCAATGCGGCGCCATACGCTACGCGGTCACCGACGAGCCGATCACGGCCGCCACCTGTCATTGCCGCGACTGCCAGTATTCCAGCGGCGGCGCGCCGGCCCACGCGCTGCTGTTCCCGGCGGGATCGGTCACGCTGCTGCGCGGCGCGGCCAAGGAGCACCGCTACCGCGGCGGTTCGGGCCGCGCCGTCATGCGCAGCTTCTGCCCGGACTGTGGCACGCCGCTATTCGGCGGCACCGAGGGCGCCAACTACGACGTGGTCCGCGCCGGCTCGCTGGACGACCCGGAAGCCTTCCGCGCGCGGGTCAGCCTGTGGACCGGCTCGGCGCCGTCCTGGCACCACATCGATGCCGCCGCGCCCAGTTTTCCAGGCAATGCGCCACCGATAGCCTGAGGCCGACGCGCTATGCGGCGGCAAAACAGCAAAAAGGGCGAGTCCTGCAGGACTCGCCCTTTTCTTCATGCCACATCAGGACTGCCATGGAGGGCAGTCCATCTTTGCATGGCTTACTGCACCACTTGCGCCAGCTTGCCCGAGGCGTACTGGGCGGCGATCTCGGTCAGCGGCAGGGCCTTGATCTTGCTGGCGTTGCCGGCGGTACCGAACTCGGTGTAGCGGGCGACACAGATCGCCTTGGCGGCGGCGCGCGCCGGCTTCAGGTATTCGCGCGGATCGAACTTGCTGGGGTTCTCGGCGAAGAAGCGACGGACGGCGCCGGTCATGGCCAGGCGGATGTCGGTGTCGATGTTGATCTTGCGCACGCCAAACTTGATGGCTTCCTGGATTTCCTCGACGGGCACGCCGTAGGTTTCCTTCATGTCGCCGCCGAACTCGCGGATCTCGGCCAGCAGTTCCTGCGGCACGCTGGAGCTGCCGTGCATCACCAGGTGGGTGTTGGGCAGGCGGGCGTGGATTTCCTTGATGCGGGCGATCGACAGGATGTCGCCGGTGGGCTTGCGCGTGAACTTGTAGGCGCCGTGGCTGGTGCCGATGGCGATGGCCAGGGCGTCCAGCTGGGTCTTGCGCACGAAGTCGGCGGCCTGCTCGGGATCGGTCAGCAACTGGTCCATGGTCAGCTTGCCGTCGGCGCCGTGGCCGTCTTCCTTGTCGCCCTGCATGGTTTCCAGCGAACCCAGGCAGCCCAGTTCGCCTTCGACCGTCACGCCCAGCTTGTGGGCGATGTCCACGACCTTCTTGGTCACGTCGACGTTGTAGTCGTAGTCGGCGATGGTCTTGCCGTCTTCCTTCAGCGAGCCGTCCATCATCACGCTGGAGAAGCCCAGGTTGATGGCGCCCTGGCAGATGGCCGGCGACTGGCCGTGATCCTGGTGCATGACCACGGGAATGTGGGGGTAGGACTCCACGGCGGCCTGGATCAGGTACTTCAGGAAACCTTCGCCCGCGTATTTGCGCGCGCCGGCCGAGGCCTGCATGATCACCGGGCTGTCGGTCTCCGCCGCGGCTTCCATGATGGCCTGGACCTGTTCCAGGTTGTTGACGTTGAAAGCCGGGATGCCATAGCCATGCTCGGCGGCATGGTCGAGCAACTGGCGCATGGAGACTAGGGCCATGAGTGGTCCTCCTAAGGGTGCAGTTTATTGAGAGATGATTGAAACCTGCTGATAAGGAGGGATTTTACGGGGGATTCGCGGAAAGGTCTTGCAACCCTATGTCCACATGCTTCCGGACGAGGGCGGCGGCGCCGGGAGAAGCCCTCGGGGAACGCCTGACGGCGGCCGGCGCGGGTCGAGGCGGGCTCCCCCGCCCCCGACGTTCGGGGCAGGCCCGCATGTTCAGGGCAGACCCGCATGCGGCACGTCGACCCGGGCGACCAGGATGCGGCCTTCTGGCTTGGCGCGGCGATTGGCCTCGATGAAATCCGGCGCGGCCGCCATGAACAACGTGCGGCCATCGGGCCCGCCCAGCGCCGCCGCGAAGATTCCCAGTTCGCCGGTGTCGATCTGCTCCAGGATGCGGCCGCCGCGCGCCACGCGCACGATGCGCTTGCCGATGGCGTCGGCCACCCACAGCGCGCCCTCGGCGTCCAGCGCGCCACCGTCCGGACCGATGGCCGAGGCGGCGATCAGCGTGTGCAGGTCATCCGAGGCCGGCAGCGCGCCGAAGTCGGCCCAGTCGCGACGCGGGCCGAGGCCGCCGTCGGCCAGGATGTCGAATTCCGAGATGCGATTGCCGAAGGTCTCGTTGACGATCAGGGTCTTGCCGTCGGGCGTGATGAAGGAGCCGTTGGGAAAGCACAGCCCGTCGGCCACGGCGCGGGCCGAGCCGTCCGGATCGACCCGGACGACGGTGGTGGTGGCGACGGGCTCGCCCGCCATCAGATCGAAGCCGAAATTGCCCACGTAGGCCCGCCCCTGGCCGTCGACCACCATGTCGTTGATCGGGCCGCCAGTCAGGGCGCTCAGGTCGGCGTGCACGACCAGCGTCCCGTCCGCCTCCCGGCGCAGCACCTTGCGGTCCTTCATGGAGGACACCAGCATGCGGCCGTCGGGCAGCCAGCCCAGGCCGGATGGCTGCTGCGGCACCCTGCAGATCTGCTCGATGCGCCCTTCGAGATCGACGGCGATCACCTGCTCGGTGTAGAAGTCCGACGCCCACAGGCGCCCGTCGCGCCAGCGCAGGCCCTCGAGATAGGTATAACCGGAGGCCAGCACGGACAATTCGCGTTTCGGCATTGCTCTGTCTCCATTATTTTTGCGTGACTGCCGCCGGCGCGCCGGCGGACCGGGCCCTCTCCCGCTCCTTCCGGGGCGGTACGGGGACAAATGATTTTGTCATGACTCAACCGTCCCCAACCTTACAACTAACTGTCAGCTACTCGGGGTTAACATCGCGCCCCGAGGGTTAACCCGCGCAGCCGCAGCACGCCGCGCACGGCCGTTTCCGCCTGCGGAACCGGCCTGGCTTGCCCTGGCATTCCATCATCAGACCGCTAGTCCCGCCCCGTGCCGGCGGCAGGCTTCACGCCAGGCGACCCGGTCCTCCGTTTTGCGTTTTACCGATATGAATACGAAAAAACTGACGCGCTACATCGGCCTGGCCATGGTGCTCGGCGTCTTGGTGGGATACCTCTGCAACAAGTACGCGCAGAACGCGCAGGAGGCCAAGCAGATCGCCTCGTACTTCAGCCTGATCACCGACATCTTCCTGCGCATGATCAAGATGATCATCGCGCCCCTGGTGTTCGCCACCCTGGTCTCGGGCCTGGCCAGCATGAGCGACGCCAGCGCCGTCGGCCGCATCGGCCTGCGCGCCATGTTCTGGTTCATCACCGCCTCGGCCATCTCGCTGCTGCTGGGCCTGATGCTGGTGAACGTGTTCCAGCCCGGCGCCCACCTGAACCTGGCGCTGCCGGACACGAGCCTCACCTCCGGCCTGAAGACCGGCGACTTCACGCTCAAGACCTTCATCACCCACGTCTTCCCCAAGAGCATCGCCGAGGCGATGGCCAATAACGAGATCCTGCAGATCCTGGTGTTCTCGCTGTTCTTCGGCGCGGCGCTGTCGTTCATCCGCGGCAAGGGCCACAACACCATCTTCAACATGATCGACGAACTGGCCAAGATCATGTTCCGCGTCACCGACTATGTGATGCGCTTCGCGCCGCTGGGCGTGTTCGCCGCCATGGCCGCCGCCATTACGACCGAGGGCCTGGGCGTGCTGGTCAGCTACGGCAAGCTGATCGGCGAGTTCTACCTGGGCCTGGCGCTGCTGTGGGCCATCCTGTTCGCGGTCGGCTACCTGTTCCTGGGCAAGTCCACGTTCCGTCTGGGCGGCCTGATCAAGGAGCCCACCCTGCTGGCCTTCTCGACCGCCAGCAGCGAATCGGCCTATCCCAAGACCATCGAGGCGCTCTCGCGTTTCGGCGTGTCCAAGCGCATCTCGGGCTTCGTGCTGCCGCTGGGCTATTCGTTCAACCTGGACGGCTCGATGATGTACCAGTCCTTCGCGGTGCTGTTCATCGCGCAGGCCTACAACATCGAAATGAGCTTCTCGCAACAGCTGACGCTGCTGCTGGTGCTGATGGTGACCAGCAAGGGCATGGCCGGCGTGGCGCGCGCCTCGCTGGTGGTGGTGGCCGCCACGCTGCCGATGTTCCACCTGCCGGAAGCCGGCCTGCTGCTCATTATGGGCATCGACCAGTTCTTCGACATGGGCCGCACCGCCACCAACGTGGTGGGCAACAGCCTGGCCACCGCGGTGATCGCCAAGATGGAAGGCGGCGAGGATGATCCGACCACGGCCGCGGCCGGCGAAGCCGCCGCGCCGCAGGCGCAGGAAGCGCCGGCGAAACCGGCCTCTCAGAGCGTGTAAGACAAAAACGGGCCGAATGGCCCGTTTTTTTTGTACCGCCGTTCCGTCGCGCGGTTCAGTCGCGCCGTTCAGTCATTGACCGAACAGGCCACCGGCTCGCCGTCCTCGAACTCCACGTCGTAGGTATGGACCGGGTCCCAGGGCAGCGTGAACCATAGCTCGTAGCCTTCACCGTCCTCGTCGAACAGCCACAGCGCGCGCAGCACCGCCTTGCCGGCCATGGCCTCGGCGGTTTCCTCGGCCAGCAGCTGGTCGTCCTCGTAGCCGTGCTTCTTGCACTGTTCGTAGGAATAATGATCGAGCAGGAATTCGGACGCGGCCAGGACGTGGTCGTCCAGCTTGTCGATGATGCTCTTGACCGCCTTGGACGCGCCGCTGCCGGGTTCTTCGCCATCGGTCTGGATCATGACGTGGATGGGCGGACGTCCGGCGCCGGCCGGCACCAGCTCGGCCGCCCACAAATCGGGCTCTTCGGGATCCTGGGTGAAATTGAATCGCGCCATCGCGGGCTCCGTGTAAGGCTGGGGCATGCCAACATGCCATGCCCGCCATTTAAGCAGAACCGCGCCGCCGCGTCTGTGACCGAGGGCGACGTTTTTGCCTCGCGGCATCTTCGCCCCAGCGGCAGGGCCGGATGGCGCTGGCGCCGCTACACCCGTTCCAGCGCCCGGTACGGCGGCGCGGGCAGCTCGACCAGGATGCGGTCGCCCCCGGCCACCCTGCCGCCCGCCAGCACCACGCCCATGACGCCAGCCTTGCGGATCAGGCTGCCATCGGGGTTGCGCCCCAGCACGGCAGCGGTCAGGCCCCGTTGATAGTCGTCCAGCTGCGAGCAGGGATTGCGCAGGCCCGTGATCTCGACGATCGCCTCGGGCCCGATGCGCAGCCGCGCGCCGCGCGGCAGGCCCAGCAGGTCGATGCCGCGCGTGGTGACGTTCTCGCCCATGACGCCCGGCCCGACCCGGAAACCGGCCCCGGTCAACTCGTCCAGCAGCTCGCCGTGGATCAGATGCACCTGCCGCAGATTGGGCTGGGTGGGATCGGCTCGGACCCGGGAACGGTGCTTGACCGTGACGCCCATGTGCGCGTCGCCCTCCACGCCCAGCCCGGCCAGCAGCGTGATGGCCGGCTGCAACGGCTTGCTGAAGCCATGCCCGGGGCTGGCGGCCACGGCTTGCACAACGGCGTGTGTTGACATCGACGACTCCTGCGGGATCAGGCGGCCACGGCCACGGCCGGCGCGTGCGCGCTGTCCGGATGATAGTGGGTCGAGAACACCAGCCGCCCAGCCGACCAGGTATGGCTGACCAGCGGCTGCCCGCCAACCCGCGCCACCGCGATCAGATCGGCGCGCAAGCCCGGCGCGATGCGGCCGCGATCATCCAGGCCGCAGGCGCGGGCCGGATTGGCCGTCACCAGCGCGACGGCCTGCGGCAGGCTCAGATCGGTCTGCGACGCGACGGCGTGGGCGGCGGCGATCATCGTGGACGGCTGATAGTCCGAACACAGGCAGCTGGCCACGCCGGCGCGGATCGCGTCGATGGCCCGCATCGAGCCGCTCTGGCTCTGGCCGCGCAGCACATTGGGCGCGCCCAGGATGGTGGGCAGCCCGCAAGACACTGCGGCGCGCGCCGTGTCCAGCGTGATGGGGAACTCGCTCATGGCCACGCCCAGGTTGCGCATGGTGGCGATGCGCTGGATGGAATCGTCGTCGTGGCTGGCGGTGGGAATGCCCAGGGCGTGCGCGTGCGCCAGCAGCGCCTCGACCCGCGCCACCGAACCGTCCAGCGCGCGCGTCTTGGCCCGCGCCGCCTCTTCGGCCTGCTCGCGGCTCATCGCGTGGTTGCCCATCATGTATTGCAGATAGGACTCCAGCGTCTTGAACTGGCCCTGCCCCGGCGAATGATCCATCACCGACAGCAGGTCCACCGCGCCCTCGTCCATCAACGCCCGCAACACGACCACCGCCGTGGGGTCGGTGACTTCGTAGCGGCAATGGACGCGGTTGTCCACCAGGCTGTGGCGACGGTGGGCTCGCAGCGCGCGCACCACCTCGGCGGCGGTCTGGTTATTGCGCACGCCCCATTCGCTATTGGCGAAGGACAGCGCGTGATACGGCGTGGTGATGCCGGCGGCCGCGTTGCGACGGTCGACCTGGGCCACGGCGAAATCCAGCGGGAACAGCACGCGCGAACGAGGCTCGGCCTCTTTTTCGATGGCGTCGCTGTGCAGGTCGATCAGGCCCGGCATCAGCGTCTGGCCGCGCAGCGCGATCTCGCGGGCGGGCCGCGCGCCGGCCGGTTCGATGGCGGCGATGCGGCCGTCCTCGATCAGCACGGCGCTGTCTTCCAGCACACGGTCTTCCAGCACCACGCGGGCATGGGTGAGATAGGTGCCTTGCATCATTGCTCCAGTTCCTCCAGCGCGGCCGGGCTGGCCGCGGACGCCGGCTTCAGGGCCAGCGTGCGGGTGGCGACGGCGTCGCGCACCTCGGCATCGTGAAAGATCCCCAGCAGGCAGCGGCCCTCGGCCAGCGCCTCGCGGATCAGCGCGATCACCACCTTGCGATTATCCGCGTCCAGCGACGCGGTGGGTTCGTCCAGCAGCAGGATGGGATGGCGGGCGATGAAGCCACGCGCGATGTTCACGCGCTGCTGTTCCCCGCCCGAGAACGTGGCCGGGGCCAGCCCCCACAAGCGCTGCGGCACGTTCAGCCGCGCCAGCATGGCGCCGGCGCGCTGGCGCGCTTCGTCCGCGTCCACGCCGGCCTGCCGCAGCGGCTCGGCCACCACGTCCAGCGCCGAGACGCGCGGGATCACGCGCAGGAACTGGCTGACGTAGCCAATGACCTCGCGGCGCAGGGCCAGGATGCGCGGTTCGGGCGCGCCGACCAGCTCCACCCATTCTTCGCCATTACGCACGCGGATGCTGCCCTCGGTGGCCAGGTAGTTGCCATACAGACAGCGCAGCAGCGTGCTCTTGCCCGCGCCGGACGGACCGGCCAGCACCAGGCATTCGCCGGCGGACGCGGTGAAATCGACGGCGTCCAGCACCGGCAGCCGGATGCCGCCCTGGTTGTGCAGGGTGAACATTTTTCCGAGGCCCCGCGCCTCGATCATGGATATGGCGTTGGACATGAATCAGCTCTGCAGGATGGAAGACACCAGCAACTGGGTGTAGGGATGCTGCGGATCGTCGAGAATCTGGTCGGTCAGGCCGCTTTCGACCACCGCGCCGCCGCGCATCACCAGCGTGCGATGCGCCAGCAGGCGGGCCACCGCCAGGTCGTGCGTGACCACGATGGCGGCCAGGCCCAGGTCGTTGACCAACTGGCGCAGCAGATCCAGCAGGCGCGCCTGCACCGACACGTCCAGCGAGGCGGTGGGCTCGTCCATGAACACCAGGCGCGGATGCGTGACCAGGTTGCGCGCGATCTGCAGGCGCTGCTGCATCCCGCCCGAGAAAGAGGCCGGCGCGTCGTCCAGCCGGCCGACGTCGATCTCCATCTTGGCGAGCCAGTTGCCGGCCACGCGGCGCAGGTCGCCGTAATGCCGGTCGCCCACGGCCATCAGGCGCTCGGCGATGTTGGCGCCGGCGCTGACCTGCATACGCAGGCCGTCGCGGGCATGCTGGCGCACGAAGCCCCAGTCGGTGCGCGACAGCAGCCGCAGGCGGGCCTGCGACAGCGAGGACAGGTCGATCAGGCCCTGGTCGCGCGTGTCGTACCAGACGCTGCCCGAATCCAGCGGCGCCTGGCACGACACCGCCGACAGCAGCGTGCTCTTGCCCGAGCCGGACTCGCCCACCACGCACAGGACTTCGCCGGCGTGCAGGTCGAAGCTCACGTCGCGGCAGCCATGCACCCCGTCCCAGGTGCGCGTCATGTCGCGCACGGACAGCAGCGGCCGGGGGTTCTTCTCCGGTTGTCCGTGGACGCCGCGCGGACGGACGTCCGCGCCGATATCGGCCTGAAGGTTCATGCCGCTTCCTCCTGCTGGCGCTGGCGCGCCTGCCTGTCGTTGCAATATTCGGTGTCCGAGCAGACGTAGCGGCGCGTGCCGGCGTCGTCCAGGATGATCTCGTCCAGGAAGCTCTGGTGCGAGCCGCAAAGCTCGCAATGCTGGTCCCACTGCTGCACGGCGAAGGGATGGTCCTCGAAGTCCAGGCTCTTGACCGATGTATAGGGCGGCACCGCGTAGACGCGCTTTTCGCGGCCGGCGCCGAACAGCATCAGCGCCGGGCTCTGGTCCAGCTTGGGATTGTCGAACTTCGGAATGGGCGACGGCCGCATCATGTAGCGCCCGTTCACCATGACCGGATAGTCATAGGTGGCGGCGATATGGCCATGCTGCGCGATGTCCTCGTACAGCTTGACGTGCATGCCGCCATATTCGGCCAGCGCGTGCATGGTGCGGGTCTCGGTCTCGCTGGGCTCCAGCCAGCGCAGCGGCTCGGGAATCGGCACCTGGAACACCATGATCTGGCCGGCGCGCAGCGGCGTCTCCGGGATCCGGTGGCGGGTCTGCACGATGGTGGCTGCCGGCGTCGCTTCGGTGGTCGCCACGCCCGTCACCCGACCGAAGAAGCGGCGGATGTTGATGGCGTTGGTGGTGTCGTCCGAGCCCTGGTCGATGACCTTGAGCACATCGTCCGGGCCGATGATGGCGGCGGTGACCTGGATGCCTCCGGTGCCCCAGCCGTAGGGCAGCGGCATCTCGCGGCTACCGAACGGCACCTGGTAGCCCGGCACCGCCACCGCCTTGAGCAAGGCGCGGCGCAGCATGCGCTTGGTGGATTCGTCCAGGTAGGCGAAGTTGTAGTGCGGGTCGCGTTCGACCGTCGCGGTGTGTTGCGTGGCTTGCGGGTTCATGGCGTGACGGCCTCGTCCATCATGTCGTTCGGCGCGGCGGCGGCCGCAAGGCGTTCGCCGCGCATGCGGCGCAGCAGTTCCAGGTTGGCCTGGAAGTCCACGTAGTGCGGCAGCTTCAGGTGCTGCACGAAACCCGAAGCCTCGACGTTGTCGCTGTGATAGAGCACGAACTCGTGGTCATTGGCGGGCGAATCACCGGCTTCCCCCAGGTCGCGGGCCTTCAGCGCCCGGTCCACCAGCGCCATCGACATGGCCTTGCGCTCGCCATAGCCGAACGTCAGGCCGTAGCCGCGCGTGAACTTCGGCCCTTCCTGCGCATTGCCCGAGAACTGGCTCACCATCTGGCATTCGGTGACCTCGATCTCGCCCACGGTCACGGCGAAGCCCAGTTCCTCGATGTGCATTTCCACTTCCAGCGCGCCGTAGCGGATCTCGGCGGCGAAGGGATGAGTATTGCCATAGCCCCGCTGCGTGGAATAGCCCATCGACAGCAGGAAACCTTCATCGGCGCGCGCCAGGTTCTGCAGACGGGCGGCGCGGTCGGCGGGAAAATCCAGCGGCTGGCGCGTCAGGTCGAAGGGCTCGGGATCGCCTTCCGGCGGCAGCTCGGGATCGATCAGGTCTTCGTGCGCCAGCAGGTCGGTGACGCGCGGCATGGACGAGTCCAGCGTTTCCTCGCCCGGCGGCAGGGCATCGGCCTCGCGCCCGGCTTCCAGCGAAAAATCCAGCAGGCGCTGGGTGTAATCGTAGGTCGGCCCCAGGATCTGGCCGCCCGGCACGTCCTTGAACGTGGAAGAAATGCGGCGCTGCAGGCGCATGCGGCCCGTGTCCAAAGGCTGCGTGTAGCCAAAGCGCGACAACGTAGTGCGATAGGCGCGCAGCAGGAACACCGCCTCGATCGCGTCGCCAGCGGCCTGTTTGAGCGCCAGCGCGGCCAGCTGCGGATCGTAGAGCGAGCCCTCGGACATCACCCGCGACACCGCCAGCGGCATCTGCTCGCGGATCTGCGCCAGGCTCAACTCCGGCACCTCGCGATCGCCGCGCCGGTAGTCGTCCAACATGCGGTAGGAATTCAGGATGGCGCGTTCGCCACCTTTGACGGCAACGTACATTTCAGTTCTCCACTCGAGTGCTTCTGGGCAGGCCGCAAATGCGCCGGCCCTGCGTCAGGAAGAGATCCACGCCCAACGGGAAGCGCTGATGATTCAGACGCCATTCACGCCAAAATCCTTCCTCCAGTCCGTCGACATGCAAGGCGGCGCGGTCCTGGATGCCGGGACCGGACAGCGTCAGCGCACGGCCTCGCTCCAGGTCCGTCGCCTCGATCAGCAGCGTGGCCGACTGGTCCGGATACGCAGGATCCCCCGGATTGAACAAGGACAGGGCAGGCGCCCGATGCCCGCGCGGCAAGGCCGCGAACCGCGCCTCGCCAGGCTGATCAACCATCGAACAACCACAATGGAAACGCAAGAACGCGCGCACCTCGTCATCGACGCCGGCGGGCAGCCACAGCGGCGTATCCACATCCACCAGCGTCAGCAACAGCGCGACCATCGCCGGCGACATCCCCGCCGGCACCCCGCAATCCGCCTCGATCTCCAGCATCCGTCCCGGATGCGCCAGCGCCTCCAGCGCCACCCGGAACGCCGCCTGCGCCCCGACCGCCGGATCCGCAAACCCCGCCTGCGGCGCCCGCCCGGCCAACGCCGGACTCAATGTGTGTGCATGCATGTCCATTTCCATTCCAGATTCCGATCCAACCACCCGCCCTGCGATCCAAACCCGCAAATCCGCAAAGCCGCATCCATCCCTGCCCCACCACACAAGCGCCGCAAGCCCGCGACGGCCGTCCCAAGCGGGGCCGCGCGGATCCGGCTCCGCCGGTCCGCAGCCGGCGCCCCCCTGGGGGGGAAGCGCCGCAGGCGCTTCGGGGGGGATCTACTCCCCCCGCACCATGGTGAAGAACTCCACCCGCGTGCGCGCCGCCACCTGCGCCTGCCGCGCCACGCGTTCCTCGCGGCTGCGCGCCAGCGGTGCGATCAGCTGCCGTTGCACGGCCTCATGCCATTCAGACAACTGCAGCAGCGCGTCGGCCACGGCGGCCTGCTCGGCGTGACGCAGCGAGCGGCCTTGCACATAGGCGATGCCGACCACGCCGTTCTCCAGGCTGACCGCGCAGCGCGTCAGCGTCATCTCGCCCAGGTTGAAACGCGTGCCGGTGCCGCCGCTGCGCGCGCGCACCATGGCCATGCCGGATTGCGCGGGCCGCAGCATGCGGTGCGCGGGCAGGCTGCCCAGGGCGCCAAAGGCGCCATCCAGCTCGGACGATTCGGCCAGCGCCAGCACGCGCATCCAGGCCGCGCGTTGCGCGTTGGCCTCGGCCTGATCGGATTGTGGATGATTCATTTTTTCCTCTACACGTCTAGACGACTGGACGGAGTATGATCCGTGCTGAAGAGAAGTTCAACAGCCGGGCGTGAATTTTTGATGACAATCGCGGCCTACACGGGCGCGCCGGCTTGGTGCACAATCACTGCCATTCTTGATGACGACGCGACAATACGAGCGCCCATATGGTTGAAAGAGGTTCCGGCATCGCCGTCTGGCGGCAAATCGGCGAATCGCTGGCGGACGACATCCGCAACAAGCTCTATCTCGCGGGCGAACAGCTGCCCTCGGAGCCCGAGCTCGCCGCCAAGTTCGCCGTCAACCGGCACACCATTCGCCGCGCGATGGGTGAACTGGAACAGAGCGGGCTGGTCCGCATCGAGCAGGGCCGCGGCACCTTCGTGCAGGAACATGCCATCGACTACGCCATCGGCAAGCGCACGCGCTTTTCCGAGAACCTGCGCAGCCAGGGCGTGCTGGGGCACCTGGAAACGCTGGGCAGCCAGACGCTGCGCGCCGCCGACATCGCCAAGCACCTGGGCCTGCCGCGCAACGCGCCGCTGCTGCGCGTGCATCTGGCGGGCAAGGCCGAAAACCGGCCCATCAGCGCGTCCGAACACTACTTCGACGAAAAGCGCTTTCCCGATTTCGCCGAACGCCTGACCGCGCTGAAATCGGTGTCCAAGGTCTATGCGCACTACGGCATCGACGACTACACGCGCAAATGGTCGCGCATCACGGCGGCGCTGCCCTCGCCCGAAGTGGCGCGGCTGCTGGGCCAGCCGAAGACGCGCCCTATCCTGCAGGTCGAGGCGCTGAACGTGGACCAGCAAGGCGCGCCCCTGCAGTACAGCATCACCCGGTTCGTGGGGGACCTGGTGCAGCTGATGGTCAGCGACGACAACTGAGTACGGCGTGGCGGTGGGCCGGCCCCGGAAGCCGGCCGCCGCGGCGGGGATCGAACGAACCGGGCAGGCCCTTTAATTCATCTAGACATCTGGTTGTAACGCACAGCCGCTAACTTGCTTCCATGAACCCGCACGCACACGCCCCCTCGCCCCTGGCCGGCATCGCAGGCCAACGCATCCTGACCCCCGGCGGCATCGCGCCCGCCAGCCTGCGCTTTCGCGCGGGACGGATCGACGACAGTCCGCAAGCCGCCTCCGACGCGCCGTGGTTCGACGCCGGCGGGCTGCTGGTGCTGCCCGGCATCGTGGATCTGCATGGCGACGCCTTCGAACGCGCCGTCATGCCGCGTCCCGGCGTGACCTTTCCCTACGACAGCGCCCTGTTCGACGTCGACCGACAGTTGCTGGCCAATGGCATCACCACCGAATTCCACGGCCTCACCCTGTCCTGGGAAGGCGGCCTGCGCGGCGAAGCCTATGCCGAGCGCATGTTCGATTCGCTGGAACGCATGCGCGAGGCGCTGGGCGCGCGGCACTGCGTGCATCTGCGCTTCGAGACCCACCACGTCGGCGGCGTCGAGACCGCCCAGGAATGGATCCGCCAGGGCCGCGTGCGCTTCCTGGCCTTGAACGACCACCTGCCCGGCATGGCGCGCCGCCTGGGCGACGACCGCAAGCTGCTGCAATACGCCAACCGCGCCGAATGCGACCTGGACACCTTCCAGGCGCGCATCCGCCAGGCCATGGCGGCGGCCGACGCCGTGGCCGACGCCATGCGCGAACTCACCGCCTGCGCGCAGGCCGCCGGCCTGAAAGTGGCCTCGCATGACGATCCGGACGCCGCCACCCGCCGCTACTACCACCAGCTGGGCTGCGGCGTCGCGGAGTTCCCGCTGACCCGTGAAGCGGCTGGCGTGGCCCGCGACCTGGGCGACGCCATCGTCTTCGGCGGCCCCAACGTCGTGCGCGGCGGCAGCCACACCAACGCGCCCAACGCCACCGACATGATCCGCGCCGGACTGTGCGACATCCTGACGTCCGACTACTACTATCCCGCGCCGCTGGCCGCCGCGATGCGCCTGGCCCACGACGGCGTGCTGCCCTTGCCGCAGGCCTGGGACCTGATCTCGCGCAATCCCGCCCGCGCGGCGGGACTGGACGATCGCGGCGCGCTCGCGCCGGGCCTGCTGGCCGACGCCATCGTGGTGGATGATCGCGTGCCCGGCCTGCCGCGCGTGTGCGCAACCATCGTGGGCGGCGAATTGCGTTACGCCACCGGCGCCTTCCTGGGCCAGGACGACGCGTCCGCCGCGCGCCAGGCGGCCTGACGGTCATGCCGCTCGCCCATCGTTACGCGCTGTACCTGGCGCCGTCCGGTCCCTGGCAGGAACAAGGCAGCCGCTGGCTCGGTCGCTGCGCCGAAACGGGCGCCGCCCTTGAGCGCCAGCCCGGCATGCCCGCCGCCGCGCAGGAATGGACGCGCGCGCCGCGCCACTACGGCCTGCACGCCACGCTCAAGCCCCCCTTCCGCCTGATCGCCGGCGCCGCGCCGTCGGATGTGGACCGGGCCGCCGCCGCGCTGGCGGCTCAGCACAGCGCCTTCGCCATCGAACTGGAATGCGCGCCCCTGCGCGGCTTCCTGGCCTGGCGACTGACCGAGAGCGACCCGGCGGGCCGCGCACGCATTCACGCGCTGGCCGACGCCGCCGTGCGCGAACTGGATCCGCTGCGCGCCCCGCCCACGCCCGAGGAACTGGCCAAACGCCTGCGCCATCCGCTGGCGCCGGCCCAGCACGCGCTGCTGGAGCGCTGGGGCTACCCCTATGTGTTCGACCAGTTCACCTTCCACATCACCCTGAGCGAAAAACTGGCGGACGCCGAGCTGCGCCAGGCGCAGGCCTGCATCGCCCGCTACGCCGATCCGCTCGCCGGCCGGCCCATGCCCGTCGACGGCGTCAGCGTCTACGTGCAGCCCGGCCCCGGCGAGGACTTCCTGGCCGCGCGCCATTACCGTTTCGACGGCGGCCGCGAGGATGTGGCCGGCGCGGCCTATATGCAGGGAGAGGCGGCGGCATGAACGGCGCGCGCCTGATCTACCTGATGGGCGCGTCCGGCAGCGGCAAGGACACCTTGCTGCGTCTGCTGCGCGCGCAGTTGCGTGCCGACGAACCCGTCATCGTCGCGCATCGCTACATCACGCGCGACAGCGGCGCCAGCGAGGACGCGCTGCGGCTCTCGGAAGATGAATTCTCGCGGCGCGAAGCGCTTGGCGGTTTCGCGCTGCGTTGGTCCAGCCACGGCCTGCGCTACGGCATCGGCGTGGAAATGGATGCCTGGCTGGCCGGCGGCGCGGCGGTCATCGTCAACGGTTCGCGCGCACACCTGCCTCAGGCGCATGCGCGCTATCCTGCGCTGACCGCCGTGGAAATCCGTGTCGACCCCGCGCTGCTGGCGCGCCGGCTGGCCGGACGCGGCCGGGAAAGCGAAGCCGACATCGCGCAGCGGCTGGCGCGCGCCGCCCAGGAATTTCCAGTACCCGAAGGGTGCCGGCTGATACGGCTGGACAACAACGAGGCGCCCGACGTCGCGGCGGCGGCCCTGCTGGACCAGGTCCGCTCGGTCCTGTCCGGCGCGCCGAAGGCGGCCGTCACCGCGACCACGGCGACCCCACGCTAAGCCCCGGGACCAGGCCCCTGGCGCTTCTGCCCCGCGCAGCATTCCAGCAGGATGGCGGCGAACGCCTCTTCCGCCACCAGCGCCCGGGCCTCGCGGCGCCGGATCAGGTTGATGGGCGGAAGCTCCCAGCCGAAATCCCAGGGCACCCTGCCTAGCTTGCCGTGCTGGCAGACCTCCGCCGCGATGTCATCCGGCAGCACGGAAACCAGCGCCTCGTCGGCCGCCAGCATGCCCTCGATCACGTCGGTCGAGTAGGCTTCCAGCACCGGCGCGGGCGCGCGCAGGCCCGTGTGGATGAAATGCTCGGCGATCAACCGGCGGGTCGGCGTGCCGGCTGCAGGCAAGACCCAGTCCATGCCGGCCACGGCCGCCCAGTCGGATTTGCGGCGGGCAAGCCGCCGCGCCGATGCCACATGGGCGACCAGGCACGGCCGCTGCCGGTAGAGCACATGGTGGGTCAGGTCGTCCGCCACCAGCGTCGACGTGGCCCGGCTGATGACGCAGTCGAGTTCATGCCCGCGCAGCATCGGCACCAGCTGATCGGTGGTGGCCCGATGCAGGGTCAGGGTCGCGCCGTGCCGCCGGTACAGCCCGCTGGCGGCCGCGCTCAGCAAGGTCGCCGACACATAGGGCACCGCGCCCACCTGCAGATGGGCCGAGCGTCCCTCGTGCACCGACGCGATCTCGCGCGCCCATAGTTCCAGGTCATGGCGCATGCGGCCGGCGCGCAGCAGCGCCAGCTCGCCCAGCGGCGTCGGCCGCAGGCCCCGTCCCGTGCGTTCGAACAGCGGCGCGCCGAAGATGTCTTCCAGTTCCGCCAGCGCCTTGGTCACGGCCGGCTGGCTGATGCCCGCCGCCGCGGCCACGCGCGTCAGCGAACCCAGCCGGGCGATGTCGGCCAGCAGGCGCAGATGCCTGGGCTTGAGCCGGTTGCCCAGCCGCGCGCCATCCCGGGGTTCTAAGCCAGAACCGCCGAAATTTCCGTCATCCCAGCTCCAGCCCCGCCACGAGCGCATCCAGGTCGATCATCTTGCCGTCGCTCTGGAAGGTGTAATGCCCGTTCAGCAGGATGTGCCGCCAGGCCGCCGGCGATATCTGGGTCAGGAGAGCGTGCGCCTTGGCGTTGCCGCTCGCCTCGTACTTCATCAGCAGCCGCGAGAGGATGGCCGAGTTGTAGAAGATGACCGCGTTGGCGATCAGCCTGGCGCACTGGTTGCTGATCTCAATTTCGATGTCGGTGCGCCCGGTCAATTCCTTCTTGCCGCCGACCTGGGCGATGGTTGAGCGTAGCTGGTGATAGGACTCGATGCGGTTCTGTGAGCGGTGAACGTTGCGCTCCAGTTGCGGATCGCGCAGGTAGCGCAGCGTGTAGATGCTGCGGATGAGCTTGTCGAACTCGAACACCGCGCGCCGCGTGGGGTTCGGCGCGGTGTAGGTGCATAGCTTGCGGATCAGCGTGCCCTGCGTCATCTCCTTCAGTCCGAGCGTGGCGACAATCTGGTCGAGGTTCGGCTTCTCGCTGACTATGAGATCGCGGTCGATTCTCCCGGCCGGCCGGATCAGGCACTGATCGTACAGCGCCGGATCGTCGGCACTGTAGAGTTCCTTCAACTGATCGCCAAGGTCGGTGAAGCGCGGCTCGAAACGCAGGCCGAACCAGTGCAGGATAGCGAAGTTGGCCTTGTTGACGCTGTGCATGTCGCCGGTGATCGCGGTCGGCACGATGTCCGACGTGTTGCGATACCAGATGTCGAACACGTGATGGGCCTCGTAATCGTGCGCGCCGATCAGGTAGCCGTTGAGCGGCACGTGGTTGCACAGCAGCGTGTAGGCGACCACGCCCTTGCCGCGCCCAAAGTATTTGCGCGAGTGGCGCGCTTTCACGGTCGGCCGCTCGACGCCGAATTTCTGACCATCGACGGCACCGTACAGTGCATCGAGGTCGAACGAGTAGTACGGGAAGATCGGCAGCGCGGCGATGGCGTTGCTGATGCAGTCGTTGGCCGCGTGCAGCGTTGCGTGGCGCAGGTACTGTTGGTAGGCGCTCTCCAGCACGTGGTACGGGATGTCGCTGGTGCGTGCCATGACCTGGTTGCCGTGGTTCATCGCCTGCGCGATGATGACCGCCATCAGGCTGTCGGCGTCGGCGACCTTCTTCGCATAGCGCGGCTGCAAAGGCGTCAGCGCCGACAGGAACTGGCACTGGCCGTTGACGAAGCGGAACACGTCGGCCACGTCGCAGAACGGCAGTTGCTCGTAGAACGCCTTCTCGCGCGCCTTCTGGTTCTCGCCCTTGGGCTTGCGCCATGTCAGCTTCTGCGTGTCCTTGTCGTATTCTAGGTGCGTCAGCTTGCCCTGCTTCAGCTCGCGGTTGAAGGCCAGCCACTGAGCGCGCAGCTCGGTCGCGAGCGCATCGAGCTGGGCATCGAGTGGCTGCCGCAGGAACGGGATGTCGATCTGCGCCAGCACGGCGGCCTTCTCATCCAGCGAAACCAGCTCGTCGGAAAAATGCCGGTGCTGCAAGCTGTCGTCGAGGTAGAGTTCACCCGACTGGAAGCGCTTCCTGACCTGGCGGTACAGCCAGAACTCGTAGCGGTCGGCATGCAGGTCCGTCGGCTTGCCATCGGCATCGAAGGTCAGCAGGTACGGTCGCAAGCGTTTCGGCAGCGTGGCCGCTGGACATTCGGCGAGCGGCCGTTGCGATAGGCGCTGCTGTTTGGCGAACACGTCCTTGGCCCAGGCCAGCGCCACGAGCCACGGGCTGCCCGGATCAGTGCCAGCGAGGTCGAGCGCGACATACAGCGGCCGAAGATGGCGGCGGATGCGCTCAGCCAGGCCGTCCACCGCCTGCCAGTGCAAAGCCAGCTTGCTCACCGGCTTCACGCTCATGCGCTGCGCGGTGGTTTGCAGCGTATCGCGGGGCATGATTTTGTAGGCGCGCTGGCGCACATCGCCGAACGGCGTGGGATCGGGCACGCTGTCGTCGATGTAAAGCGACAGCAGGCGGCCGACCTGCGGTGTGTCTTGCTGACGGCGCACCTGCTCGGCGACAAAGGATTGCTTTGCGCCCGCACTGCTTTCGTCCTCCAACTGCTTCATGTGGTAGGCCATCGCATCGACCAGGTTGTCGGAAAGCTGCCGGTAGCGCACCCAGGCATAGCAAAGCAGGTAGAGGTAGGTCTGATCGGCCTTCAGGTTGCGTAGATCGTGGACGGTGTAGAAGTTCGCCAGGCTGGCGTAGTACAGCAGATTCTGCTGCGAGACGCCGAGCTTGGGCAGCAGCGCCTTGGCGATCCGGTGCAGCGGCTCCAGCGTGGCGCGCTTTTCGCGTTCGCGGGCCATCTGACGCCAGCCAAAGTCCTTGGCGTCCTGCTTGAGCGCCGCCAATTGCGACAGGGTGTCGTCACGCACTAGAAGCCGACCCAGCGCGGCCTTGGCCGATTCGTCCAACACTTCCGACAGCAGGCCAGCCAGCCGCCGACGCTCGGCGGACAGGGCTTCGCTCACCAGCTCTTGCAGGGTGGTATAGCCGGGCCGGATGATCTTGTGCTCGTTTAGCCAGACGATCAGCTCGGCGGCGATGAACCCCGGCATCACGTCGCGCCGCACGGTCTGCGCGGCCTGCTGCGCGAGCTGCGCCAGGAACTCGGCCGCCCACGGCCGGTAGCCGAACAGATCGGCAATCCACTCGCGCTGGGTGTAGTGCTCGTGCTTGGAGATTGGCTTGTGCTCGAAGGACTCGCCGTGGAAGTAGCGGCTCAGCACGAAGGCGCAATCGTGCTCGACCTCACTCCAGTCGAAGCGGAAGAAGGCATGCTTGGCCTTGAAGTAACCGATCTGCAAGATGCAATAGACCTGGGCATGGAGACCAGGCCGGCTGCTGGCGAGCGCCAGTTCGGTTTCAGTCAACGCCAAGTATTCCAGCCGCTGGGCGTCGTCGAAGTCCGGCAGGCCGTACAGGGCTTCCTGCTCGGCGTCCGACAGGACGGTCAATCGTTCGCTCTTGGTCGTCATCGCGATGACGCTCCACGAGAGCCCGTCCAACCAACCCGTGCCAGGGTCTCGATCAGCGTGGTTCGCTTGACGCCGAAGTTGCGGCACACCGCCGCCTTGGACATGCCGCCATCGAGCGCAGCGACGATGGCCTCCAGCTTCTCGCCGGTGATCGCCTGCGGCCGGCCGCCGATCCGGCCGCGTTTGCGGGCGGCAGCCAGACCGGCGACGACACGTTCCTGGATCAAGGCGCGTTCGTACTGCGCGAGCGCGCCGAACACCTGGAACAGAAACTCGCCCGAGGGCGTCGTGGTATCCAGGTTCTCCGTCAGCGAGCGGAACGCCACCTGCTTTTTCTTGAGCGAGGTCACGATGGCGAGCAAGTGCGACAACGAACGGCCGAGCCGGTCGAGCTTCCACACGACCAACACGTCGCCAGGGCGAACGAATTCGAGCGCCCGCGCCAGGCCCGCGCGGTCGTCCTTCGCGCCGGAAGCATGATCCTCGAACAGATGCCGCGCATCGACGCCGACGGCGAGCAGCGCATCGCGCTGCAAGTTCGTGCTCTGGCGGTCGGAGTCCGACGACACGCGCATGTAACCTACCAACATAAGCGGAAAACCATTAAGACGAGGTTTCCGTATGGTAGCGTCTGGCGACAGAGTTTTCCGCACAATTTTGCGGCCACTCGGAGGTTGGTGCAGAGGACCGTTGAAGGCCTGTCGAAAAACAAATGTTTTCCGACAGGCCTTGGCCTAGCGCACGCCCGCCTTGCAGCGTTCTGTGAATAGCGCTTAGTAATGACGGCGTATATACTTTGTTAGTATCAAGTGGCAGGAGGCCCCGATCATGTCAAAACAAGCCGTTTTCACGATGAAGCTGGAGCCTGAGTTGCGCGCCGAGTTTATGGCCGAAGCCGAGGCGGCCCATCGCCCGGCGTCGCAAGTGCTGCGCGAGCTGATGCGCGAGTTCGTTCAGCGCCAGCGCGAGTCGCGCGAGTACGACGAGTTCCTGCGCCGCAAGGTCGAAGCCGGCCGGGCTTCGATGCGCGCTGGATTGGGGCGGTCGAACGATGAAGTTGAGGCCGAATTCGCCGCACGGCGTGCCAGTGTGGCGAGCCAGGCGTGAGGGTTGTTTGGACGCCCGAAGCGCAGCAAGACCGTGCCGATGTGTGGGACTACATCGCAGCCGACAATCCGCGCGCGGCGGCCCGGATGGATGAGATTTTCAGCGACGCGGCCGCCCGCTTGATCCAGCACCCCATGCTGGGCAAGCCGGGAAAGATTCCCGGGACCCGCGAGTTGATCCCGCACGAAAGCTATCGCCTGGTGTATCAGATCGACGGCGAAACGGTGTGGATACTGACGCTGGTTCATACTGCCCGCCTGTGGCCGCCTGTGCGCGATTAAGATATGATCATGGCAACAATGAAACGGCGCGTTGACAGACTGCTTTCGAGCCAGACCGCGGTCGGCGGCAGGCGGCCAGTTGCGGACGGTCAAGCATCTTCCCGGTAGCGGACGTTCAATAGTGTCTCTGACCTGCTTCGCTCCCTCTATGAAGGGAGGTCGCTGGCCCATCCGCGCACTCACAGCCTGCCAGTAGGCGCAAATTGGCAGCGCTCCGTCCGGCAGCGCACAGACTGCGGCCGTACGTCCGCGTAGGTTCGCTTCAGCAGTTTCGATTCGAAAGTTCAATGTGATTGCTGCGGGCGGTCGTCGCAGTTGCGCGGAGGCGATGATGCACAAGCACGGGATCGGCAGATAGGTTCTTCGAAGCTGCAAGAGTTAAAACATTCACACATGAAAGATTGAAATGGATACACGATTATTTGCTTTCGTCGGCGCAGACATTGGCCCTTGGCGGATTGTCAGGGCCGAAACGAGAGTTGGCGAGCCCCTGCCTGAAGCCAAAAGGCTCAACGTCGTATCCGCTTCAGAGTTGCAGTCTGAAACCAATGCACCCTGGATACTTCGTGGAATAACCAGCAATGAACGATATGTCATGCGCGCAGAGAAGAATGAAATTGTAGCGAAGCAGCAAGGTCTGGCGCGCCCAGAAGCAACGTGCGGTGCGCTAATACCGATCCGGAAGAACGCAGCTTGGTGGGAGCTCACGCAAGACGAACGCCGGAGCGTTTTCGAACAGTCGAAGCACGTCCAAATCGGGCTTCAGTATTTGCCTGCAGTAGCGCGCAAGCTCCACCACTGCCGCGACCTCTCAGAGAATGAACCGTTCGATTTTCTGAATTGGTTCGAATACGCGCCAATTCATGAGGTTGAGTTCAACAGGCTGCTTTCCGAACTGCGTGCGTCAGAGGAATGGAAATACGTCGACCGAGAAGTCGATATTCGTCTTACGCAAGCACAGGTCTAACCCGCCGATGAACACGGACCCCCAACAGCGGCGCGTTGCGCCGCCGTTTCGGGCCGGTTATCGGCAACGTAGAACTCTCGGATACAGTTGTTCTGTAATAACTTCTCAAGCCAAATTGATTTTTGGAGTGGATATGGAAATGGAATCAAGAATATTTTCGGTAACAGAATATATTCGTCCGTCTGACGGCGAACCAATTCGTTCAGTGGTTCTGGAAACCAAGGACTCAGCAGTTGTTGTTTGGCATGCCCATCCTGGGCAAGAAATAACCGCTCATGTTCACCCGGACGGCCAAGATACTTGGACGGTTATCTCTGGAGAGGCTGAGTATTACCAAGGAGGCGGCAAAGTCGCTCATCTAAAGGCTGGAGATATTGCCATAGCAAAACCTGGCCAAGTGCATGGCGCTCTAAATACTAGTCCAGTGCCGTTTGTATTTGTCTCAGTGGTTGCATCTGGCAACGCGGGTTTTGCGTTGGCTGAAAAATAGTCTTTCTCAAATGTGTGCCCCAGAGAGTTCTAACCCATCCATCAACACGGACGCTGCGCGATGAAGCCGCGCCGCGCCGGCTAACTCCACGTTGAGCGTCAGCTTTCCATATGTCTGGGGGTCTGCAACGGGTCGGGTGCCGTCGCGTGCGCAGTGTCAAAGCTGACATGACTAATACATGAGATGGGCTGATGCTCGCCGTCCGGTCAGGCAGCTGCCCCCCTGCAGGACTCACAGCAGTTGTATGCCACCCGTCATCCGAGACGTCAGTCGGCCTCATCCAGACCGGAACAATCTGGACGTGACGTCCGGCTGGCATTGCCGTGATCGAAATGGCGGCTAGTGACACGACTGTTGGGTCTACCCCATCGACCGGGCGCGGGACAAGCCACGTTGATCGGCTGACGGAATTTTCGGCGGTTCCGGCTTAGAACCCCATCCCAATCCATGCAGGCCTCCCATAGCCATATGGTTATTCAGATATGCCAACAAATATACGCGCAGTTATTTCACGCTCCTATACTGGCCTGGTCCCCAGCTTCAGGCGCAGACCGGCATGTCCTCCGCATTCACCGCCCGCCCCGAAATCCGAGGCACCTTCGGCGTGGTGTCGTCCACGCACTGGCTCGCCTCGCAAGTCGCCATGGGCGTGCTGGAACGCGGCGGCAACGCCTTCGACGCCGCGGCGGCGGGCGGCTTCGCGCTGCAGATCGTCGAGCCGCACCTGAACGGCCCCGGCGGCGAGGTGCCTATCCTGTTCTGGAGCGAAGACGAGCAGCGCATGCGCGCGCTATGCGGCCAGGGACCGGCGCCCGTGCTGGCGACGCCGGCCTATTTCCGTAGTCTAGGTCTGGACCTGGTGCCCGGCATCGGCCTGTTGCCGGCAACCGTGCCGGGCGCCTTCAGCGCCTGGCTCACGCTGCTGCGCGACTACGGCACCTGGGAGCTGGCCGACGTGCTCGCGCCTGCCATTGCCTACGCCCGCGACGGATTTCCATTGGTGCCACGCATCTCCCAGGCCATCCTGGCGGTGCAGGCCCTGTTCCGCGACGAATGGACCAGCTCGGCCGAGGTCTGGCTGCGCAATGGCCGCGCGCCGGCGCCGGACGCCCTGTTCCGCACGCCCGGCATCGCGGCCACCTACACGCGCATCGTGGAACAGGCGCAAGCCGCCGGCCGGGACCGCCGCGGCCGCATCGAGGCCGCGCTGCATATCTGGCACGAAGGCTTCGTCGCCGACGAGATCGACGCCTATTACACACATGCGGCCGTGCGCGACACCACGGGCCAGCGCAACCGCGGCCTGCTGCGCAAGGCCGACCTGGCGCAGTGGCGGCCGGGCTACGACGAGCCGGCGACCGTGCAGTACGGCCGCTACACCGTGGCCAAATGCGGCCCCTGGTCGCAAGGCCCCGCGCATCTGCAACAGCTGGCCATCCTGCGCCACCTGGGCATGGACGGGCTGGACCCGGAATCGCCGCAGTTCGTGCATCGCATCGCCGAAGCCGCCAAGCTCGCCTTCGCCGACCGCACCGCCTGGTACGGCGATCCCGCCTTCGTGGAGGTGCCCTTGCAGGCGCTGCTGAGCGAGCCTTACGCGCGCACGCGCGCGGCGCTGATCAATGACACCGCCTGCCCCGACTGGCGGCCCGGCCAGCCCGAGGGACGGCCACCGTGCCTGCCCGACCTGGACGCGGCAAGGCGCACGCTGGCGGCGTCCGACACCCGGTTCGGCGTGGGCGAGCCCACCTTCGCCGCCCTGCCGCCCGTGGCCGAATGGGCCGAACGCGAATTGTTCGTGGGCGACACCTGCCAGATCGACGTCATCGACCGGCACGGCAACATGGTCGCCGCCACGCCCTCGGGCGGCTGGCTGTCGTCCAGCCCGGTGGTGCCGGCGCTGGGCTTTCCCCTGACCACGCGGCTGCAGATGACCTGGCTGGACGACGGCGTGCCAGGCCAGCTGCAGCCGGGCAAGCGCCCGCTTACCACGCTGTCGCCCGGTCTGGCGCTGCGCGACGGCAAGCCCTACATGGTGTACGGCACTCCCGGCGGCGACCAGCAGGACCAATGGACGGTGCAGTTCTTCCTGCGCCATGCCGCCGGCCTGAACCTGCAGGAGGCGATCGAAGCGCCATCGTGGCACGTCGATCACTTCCCGGGTTCGTTCTGGCCCCGCGCGTTCAAGCGCAACCGCGTCACGGTGGAATCGCGCATGCCCGCGGCCACCATTGAAGCCTTGCGCCAGGCCGGCCACGAGGTGGTGATCGGTCCGGCCTGGTCGGAGGGCCGCATCAGCGCCTGTACCCGCGAAGCGGCGCCGGAAGGCGGGCTGCTGCTGCGCGCGGGCGCGAATCCGCGCGGCATGCAGGGCTACGCGGTGGGTCGCTAGATCCCGGCCATCGGATATCGGATTCCAGCCGGCATCGAGACCGGCACACACCGCAAGGGGTAAACACAATGAAGCAAGCATTCCTGAAACAGCTGGCCGCCGCGGCCCTGGGTCTCGCGCTGACGGCGCCCGGACTGAGCCGGGCCGCCTGGCCCGACGACAAGCCGATCACCCTGATCGTGCCCTGGGCAGCCGGCGGTTCCACCGACATCCTGGCGCGCGTGCTGTCCGAGGGACTGACCCAATCGCTGAAGCAATCGGTGATCGTGGAGAACCGCTCGGGCGCGTCCGGCAACATCGGCAGCACCTATGTCGCGCGCGCCAAGCCGGACGGTTACACGCTGCTGGTGGGCTCGATGAGCACGCACACGATGAACCAGGCGCTGTACGCCAACATGCCATTCGACGGCGTGAAAGACTTCACGCCCATCGCCGAACTGGCGCTGGTGACCAACACCATGGTCACGCATCCCTCGGTGCCCGCGAACAATGTGCGCGAGTTCATCGACTACCTGAAGGCCAATCCCGACAAGGTCGCCTACGCCTCGGCCGGACAGGGTTCGACCAATCACCTGAGCGCGGCGCTGTTCGAGAAGGCCGCGGGCGTGAAGATGGTGCACGTGCCCTATCGGGGCGGCGCGCCCGCCGTGCTGGACACAGTGGCCGGCCGCACCCAGGTCCTGTTCAGCGCCGGCACGCAGACGCTGCCGCACGTGCAGAGCGGCAAGCTCAAGCTGCTGGCCGTCACCGAGGAACAGCGCTCGCCGCTGCTGCCGGGCACGCCGACCGTGGCCGAGACCCTGCCCGGCTACGAGCTGTCGGTCTGGTACGGCGCGTTCGGTCCGGCGGGCCTGCCGGCCGACCTCACGACCCGGCTCAACAAGGAAATCAACCTGATCCTGAAACGGCCCGACGTCGTCAAGAAGATGGCGGACATGGGCGTGCTGCTGCTGGACACCACGCCCGAGCAGTTCGCCAAGACGCTGACGCGCGATGCCGACAAATACGGCAAGCTGATCAAGGAACTGGGAGTGACGGCCGAATGAGCGCCTTGCTGCCGCTTCCAGCCGCAGGGCAGGACGAATTGCGGCGGATCGAGCAGGCCTACGCCGATGCCGATCCGCTGGCCGCGCTCGCGGCGATCGACGCCTACGCCGGCGCGGCGCTGGCCCACGCCTTGTTCACGGTCAACCGGCATGATGCGGCGCGCATGCGCGTGGTCCGGCTGTACAGCTCGAATCCGTCCGCCTACCCGCCGGGCGGCGGCAAGGACAAGGCCGGCACGGCGTGGGGCCGGCATGTCCTGCTTGAACACAAGGTGTTCGTGGGCGAAGGCGAGGACGCGATCCAGGCCTTCTTCGACGACCATGCCGCCATCCAGGCGCTGGGACTGCGCTCGGTGATCAACGTGCCGGTGGTGCTGGACGGCGCCTGCCTGGGCACGCTGAACTTCCTGATGCCGCGCCCGGCGGTGTCGGCATCAAACCTGCACACGGCCCGACTGCTGGGCCTGGTCGCCCTGCCCGCGCTGCGGGCGCTCTGCGCCGGGGCATGAACGGGGCCGCGACACGCGGCCCCATCCGCGCTACACCAAGGCCTTGCGGATCCGCGCCGAGGTCATGTCGATCACCACCACGAAGGCGACGATGATGATCATGACCGCGCAGGTCTCCGCGTAGCGGAAGCTGCGGATGATGTCCCACAGCACGGTGCCGATGCCGCCCGCCCCCACGATGCCCACGACCGAAGCCGAGCGCACGTTGGATTCGAAGCGGTACAGCGAGTACGAGATCCACAGCGGCAACACCTGCGGGATCACGCCGTAGACGATTTCCTCCAGCGCGTTCGCGCCGGTCGCCCGCACGCCCTCCACGGGGCGCGGGTCGATGGCCTCGACCGCCTCGGAGAACAGCTTGGCCAGCACGCCCGTGGTGTGAACCCACAACGCCAGCACGCCGGCGAACGGGCCCAGGCCGACGGCCACGATGAACAGCATGGCGAAGACCATTTCGTTGATCGCGCGGCAAGCGTCCATCAGCCGGCGCATGGGCTGGTAGACCCAGGCCGGCACCATGTTCGACGAGCACAGCAGGCCCAGCGGCACGGCCAGCACAATGGCCAGGAAGGTGCCCCAGACAGCGATCTGCACCGTGACGATCATTTCGTCCAGGTACATGCGCCAGTCGCGGAAATTCGGCGGGAAGAAGTCGGCGGCGAACTGCGCCATGTTGCCGGAATCGCGCAACAGGTCCATCGGCCGCATGTCGGCGCCGCGCCAGGACATGACCAACAGGGCCAGGATGACGGCCCATGTGATGAGCATGGGCAGCGACGAGCGCGGGGCGACGGAGGTACGGGAAGCCTGGAGGGCCATATTCATTGATCACGCTCCGCGGGGATGAAAGAGAACAAAGCTCGCATGCCGGCGCGCCCCGCGGCGCGGCGGCATCGTCGCGGCGGACCGGGATGTCGGATCCGGTCCGCCGCCAGCGCTTACTGCTTGGCGGTAGGTTGACCCAGGTCCGCCAGCTTGCGATCCAGCTCCGCCAGCTGCTTCTGCTTTTCGGCCTGGCCCAGCGTGGTGTCGGCCTCGACCTTGGCCTTGGCGCGCGCCAGCTCGATCTGGCGGATCGGCACCAGCTGCTGATCGTCGGACGCGCGGAAGCCCTTGTAGGTCAGCGCCTTCAGGTTGGCCAGTTCGCGCTCGGCGTCCTTGCCCTTGCCGTAGTTGACGAAGAAGTCGCGGATGCGGACCTTCAGATCGGCCGGCAGATCCTTGCGCATGACCAGCGGATCCGCCGGAATCAGCGGCGACTTCCACAACACGCGCACGCGCTCGTTGGCGTCCTTGCCGGTGCTGATGCGATAGCGTTCCAGCGACTCGGTGTTGTTGACGGCCACGTCCACCTGCTTGTTGATCACCGACAGCAGGTTGGCTTCGTGGTTGCTGGCGCGCACGGTCTTGAAGAAGGTCTTGGGCTCGATCTTGTTGGCGGCCCACAGGTAATAGCCCGGCACTGCGGTGCCGGACGTGGAGTTGGGATCGCCCGCGCCGTAGCTCAGGCTGGCGCCGCGCTTGAGCACGTCGTCCAGCGTCTTCAGGTCGCTGTCCTTGTTGACGATCAGCAGCGACCAGTAGCCCGGGTTGCCGTCCTTGTCGATGACCGAGGCGAACACCTCGCCGTTGGCGCGGTCCACCGCCTCGATGGCCGACTTGTTGCCATACCAGGCCATCTGCACCTTGTTGAAGCGCATGCCTTCGATGATGCCGGCGTAGTCGGAGGCGAAGAAAGGCTTGACCGGCACGCCGATGGCGCGGCTCAGGTCGTCGATCACGGGCTGCCAGACCTGCTTCTGGTTGGACGAGGACTCGGTGGAAATGATGCCGAAGTTCAGGGTCTTGCCGTCCTGCGCGGCCGCGGGCAGCGCGGCGGCGGCGAGGATGGCGCCGATGAAGGTAATGGCGGTTCTGCGTAGCATGAAGGGCTCCGGGTGAAAAAGTGAATGCGCTCAGGCGGCGACCAGGCGGGCAAGCGGCGCCAATCCCGGCATGGCGGGAGCGGCGATGGCGGTTTCGGGCAGCAGTTCGTTGAGCTCAGAGCCGTACAGCTCGCTCAGCATGGCCGGCGTCAGGTTGGCGCTGGGGCCGTCGAAGACGACCTTGCCGTGGCGCAGCGCGACCACGCGCGGGCAATAGCGCAGCGCCACGTCGACCTGGTGCAGCGACACCACCACGGCCACCTTGCGGCTGCGGTTGATCTGCGCCAGCGTGTCCATCACGCGGCGCGAGGATTCGGGATCCAGCGAGGCGATCGGCTCGTCGGCCAGGATGACGCGGGCGTTCTGCACCAGCGTGCGCGCGATGGCGGCGCGCTGCTGCTGGCCGCCGGACAGGGTCGAGGCGCGCTGGAATGCATAGTCGTCTATACCAACTTGGGCAAGCGCGTCCAGGCCGGCGCGGACTTCGTCGCGCCGGAACCAGCGCGTCAGGCTGCGCCACAGCGGCACGCGCGGCAGCATGCCGGTCAGTACGTTGGTGATGACCGGCAGGCGGCCCACCAGATTGAACTGCTGGAACACGAAGCCGATGCTGGCGCGCGCGCCTCGCACCTGCCGGCTGAGCTTGCCGCGACGCTGGATCAGCTGGCCATTGACCGTGACGCTGCCCGAGCCCGCGTCGCCCGCGACGAAACCGGCCAGATGGCGCAGCAGCGTCGACTTGCCGGAACCGGACGCGCCCAGCAAGGCGACCATTTCACCGTCGGCCACCTGCAGACTGACATCGTCCAGCGCCTTGGCGCCGGCATGGAAGGATTTGCTCAGGCCCTGCACGTCGATGGCGTAATTCATCGCGACCCCCTTGATGTGTTCGTCGATGTCGGCATTCTGTTTTTGGGGCATGACAGCGCGATGACCCGAAGATGGAAACAATTGGCCGAAAATCGGGGTCAGGCAACCGACTGAAAGACTCTTGTCATTTGCCGCCACGCCGGCACCGCGCGCCGCGGGTATATTCGAAGACGTGCCCTTACACACCTGAGCGAGGCGACATCATGATCAAAGGTTCCTGCCTCTGCGGCCGCGTGGCCTATGAAATCGCCGGCCCGCTCACCGACGTCGTCAATTGCCATTGCGGCATGTGCCGCAAGGCGCACGGCGCCGCCTTCCGCACCCGCGCCACGGTCCAGGCCGCCGACTTCAAATGGACGCGCGGCGAGAACCACATCACCTGGTATTGCTCATCGCCGGGCAACTATCGCGGCTTCTGCGAGGCCTGCGGCACGCCCTTGCTGAGCCGCCTGGACCAGACGCCGGAGGTCTATGGACTGCCGCTGGGCGCGCTGGACGATGATCCCGGCGTGCGGCCATCGGCGCAT
The DNA here is from genome assembly GCF_002902905.1 of Achromobacter sp. AONIH1. Classification (NCBI taxonomy): domain Bacteria; kingdom Pseudomonadati; phylum Pseudomonadota; class Betaproteobacteria; order Burkholderiales; family Alcaligenaceae; genus Achromobacter; species Achromobacter sp. AONIH1. The sequence goes on from NZ_CP026124.1 coordinate 6,197,876, forward strand.
TGCCACGTGGCCGACCGCGCGCCCTGGTTCGAGATCACCGACGACCTGCCCAGGCATGACGGCGCGCTGGGAGCGGCGGCGGAATCCAATCCCTAGCGGCCTCGCCGCGATGCGGGTCTGCCCGACCGCGCAGGGCTCAGGCGCCATTTACAAATTAATTCAACCAAACGGTTGAGCTTGCGACTCAGCCTCCGCTATATTCAACCTTATGGTTGAATCTCTCCCCGCCCCCGATCTGGATGCCGTGTTCCGCGCCCTGGCCGATCCCACGCGCCGGGACATGCTGCGCAGCCTGTCGCAGGGCGACCTGACCATCGGCGAGCTGGCAGCGCCCCTGCGCATGAGCTTCGCCGGCGCCTCCAAGCATGTGCAGGCCCTGGAGCGCGCGGGACTGATCCGGCGGTCGATCCGCGGCCGCAACCACGTCTGCAGCCTGAATCCCGAACCCATGGCCGAGGCCATGCAATGGCTGCGCTTTTATGAACGATTCTGGTCGGACAAGCTGGACGCGCTGGAAACCGCGCTGCTGGCGAACCCGCGTCCGACACCGCAAACAGGAGAAAGCCATGAATGACCACGGCACCGTGCTGGACCCCGCCACCATCCGCTTCCAACGCCTGCTGCCTGCCGATATCGAAACGGTCTGGGCGTACCTGACCGAATCCGACAAGCGCGGCCAGTGGCTGGCCAGCGGCGACATGGAGCTGCGGGTGGGCGGCGGCGTCACGCTGCGGTTCCTGCACAATCAGCTCTCGTCGGTGGACGAGCCCACGCCCGAGCCCTTCCGCGCCTATGAAAACGGCGTGACCACGCAAGGCGTGATCACGCGCTGCGAGCCGCCGCGTGCGCTGGCCTACACCTGGGGCGGCTCGCCCGGGCAGCCGTCGGAAGTCCTGTTCGAACTGAAGGCCCAAGACAAGGGAACGCTGCTGACGCTGACCCACCGCAAGCTGGCCGACCGCGCCGCCATGGTCGACGTGGCCGCAGGCTGGCATGCCCATCTGCGCGTGCTGTCGGCCCGGCTGGAAGGCCGCCAGCCCGGCCCGTTCTGGTCCGCCCTGGAAACGCTGTCGCAAGACTACGAAACCCACGTTCCGGGCGCCTGACGCCGGCGCGTCGCCAGCCCGGCGCCCTGTATCGCGCCGGCGGGCCTGGCGCCCGCGCCGCATCCGTTGGCGGACGCGGGCGCCTCGCCCAAACGCGTCGTTCAATTACTACTATCGCGGCTATCAGCCGGATAAAAACTGGCTAAAGAAGGCGCGTTGCGTTAACATAAGCCGGTGATTTTCCGCAAAAACCTGACTTCGACGCCGCATCGCACCACGAGCGTCCTGGCTGGTTTTCCTGAGCGAGCGTCTCTTGCCTCAAGGCTTGGGCAACCGTTCCCACGCTTCTTCCAGCCTCGCGCACAGCGCCCGGCTGCGACCAAGCCGCGCATCGCGCGCACCCCAGCGCCTCGCGGCGCAGGTATCCGTCATTTCAGACATCCACTCGGGATGCCGTGGCCCTTACCCGCGCCTGCCCGGACGTTTTGCGTTCCAACCGCCGGACCCGGCTTACCGCCTCCGGCACGCGTCGCCGCTCACGCGGCATGCCATGCCGCCCGCATGGCGCCGCGCAATGATCAAGGAGTAGACCATGGCAAAAGAAGAACTCATCGAACTGGACGGCATCGTTGACGAAGTACTGCCCGACAGCCGCTACCGCGTGAAGCTGGACAACGGCATCGAAGTCGGCGCCTACGCGTCGGGCCGTATCCGCAAGCACCGCATCCGCATCCTGGCCGGCGATCGCGTCACGCTGGAAATGTCCCCCTACGACCTGACCAAGGGCCGCATCAATTTCCGTCACAAGGACGAGCGCGGTCCCGCCCCCACCAGCCGCCCGCCCGCGCATCGCCGCTAAGGCGCGCAATGACGGATGGCGCGGCCGCTTAACCCCGGCCGGCGCCGTGCCGTAATGCAGGATGCGGCGGTTCATGGAAAAATGCCGCATTCCCGCCCGCGCCCTGCCGGCGGCACACGCATGAAGCAAGATGGACCTGAACCAAGAGTTGCAAGCCGCCGCCGATCAGCTTGACCGCGCGCGCAGGAAATTCGCCAGGGGCGAAAATGGCTTGCGCCTGCTCAGCCAGTCGCGCGAGGCTTTCATCAACAGCCTGCGCAACACCGGGCTGACCTACGCCGACGCCAAGATCAAGTTCGACAACTGCCTGGACGAACAGGAAGCCGAACTGCTGCAGCTCCACGAACAGATGCTCTACGCCGAACGCATGCACCAGTACGCGCTGCACCGGATCGCGCTGCAGCACCCCTCGGCCCAGCCAGACCCGACCGAATCCGCGCTGGCCGGTTGAGCGTCCGGCCGCCGCGCGCCTGCGCGGCGACAATCAGGGCTTGAAGGCGCCGATGAAGATCGCGGGATCGACCCGCGCATCGTTCAGGCTGACGTTCCAGTGCAGGTGCGGCCCCGTGGCGCGGCCCGTGGCGCCCACCTTGCCCACCACCCCGCCGCGCGGCACCTCGTCCCCCACCTTCACGTCGATCGCCGACATGTGGCAGAACATGCTGACCATGCCCTGGCCGTGGTCCAGGAACACAGTCTTGCCGTTGAAGAAATAATCCCCCACCAGCGTCACCACGCCAGCGGCCGGCGCCTTGATCGGCGTGCCGGCAGGCACGGCGAAATCCAGCCCGGAATGCGGATTGCGCTCTTCGCCGTTGAAGATGCGCCGCAGGCCGAAGGGGCTCGACAGGCGGCCGCCCGGCACCGGACGGTCCAGGATGAGGTTGCTGGGCGTCACGCCGGCGCGATAGCTTCGGTTGACCGCGCTTTGCTCGGCCATTTCACGCTCGATGCGCTTCATGTCCTCGTCGCTGGGATTGACCTGGCGCGGGTTCTTCAGCGTGATGCGCTGCGCGGCGTATTCCTTGGGCCGCACCGTGAAGGCAAGTTCGCGCGCGCCCTTGGCATCGCGGATGGACACACGCTGCTCGCCCGCCTTGACCGACAGGGGAATGCCCACCACGGCGATCCACTGACGCCCTTCCTCGCGCACGACCAGCGCGCGCCGCTCCAGGAACGTGACCTCCGGCGCCGCCGGGCCATCGCCCAGCGCCAGCACGGCCACGCCACCGGGAACCGGAGCGTTGAGCTTGCGGGAAATGAAACCCTGCTGTTGCTGCGCGCGCAGCGGCCCGGCGGCGAATAACGCCGCCGCGGCCACGCCCAGCCGCAGCACGTCGCGGCGCGTGCCCGTCATGATCACAGGCACAGGTTGGCCGGCTCGATCATGCTCTGATCGCGGCGATTGATGCGGGTGGACAGGCGGGTCTCGGTCTTGCCCTTCCAGTGCGTAGTGGTCAGCACCGCCTCCACGCCCAGGCTGTCGCTTTGGACCAGCTCGAAACCGTTGCGCACGGCCTTCTGCTCGAACTTGATGCCCTGCGCCTTCCAGGCGCTGGCCACGCAGGCGGTGTAATCCTCGGCGCTGCGTTGGGTGGAGCCATAGAAGACAGGATCGCGGCTGCGCACGTCCTTGACGTTGGCGCAGGCCGACAGCGCGGCGAGAACGGTAAGGGACAGGGCGAGGCGGACCTTCATGTCGGCGGGCATCTCAAAACGGGGTTGATCGGCAAGTCAAAAACTATACCGCAGCGGCCGCTCAGGCCTGCTGCGCGCGGCGCGCCGATTTCGGGCGGAAGGCGGCGATCACCTCGGGCCGGGTCTCGGCGTAGGGACCGCCGATCAGATCGATGCAATACGGGATGGCGGCGAACACGCCCGGCACCAGGGTGGCGCCGTCATCGCCCTTCAGCCCCTCCAGGGTTTCGCGTATGGACTTGGGCTGGCCCGGCAGGTTGACGATCAACGCCGCATGCTCGGTCGTCTCCCTGATCACCGCGACCTGGCGCGACAGGATTGCGGTGGGCACGAAACGCAGGCTGATCTGGCGCATCTGCTCGCCAAACCCAGGCATTTCGCGAGTGCCGGCGTCCAGGGTGGCCTCGGGCGTCACGTCGCGGCGGGCCGGGCCGGTGCCGCCCGTGGTCAGCACCAGGTCGCAGCCGCAATCGTCGACCAGTTCGATCAGCGTCCGGGTGATCCCCTCGCGCTCATCCGGAATCAGCCGGTCCACCGCCTGCCAGGGCGAGGCCAGCGCCGTTCCCAGCCATTCCCGCAGCGCGGGCAGGCCCTGGTCCTGGTAGGCGCCCGCGGAGGCGCGATCGGACACGGATACCAGGCCGATGAGCAATTCGTCGGGGTGGCTGCGGACTAGGCGGGCGGAGGCGTTCATGGCGGGATGGCGAGTAATGGAGGAACTGGCGGCGGCTAGCCGCGCGTATCCACGGGCGGCGCCGAAACCCGGATGCTATCGCATTCTTCCGCCCCGGGCCGGCGCCATGCCGAGAGCTTGTCCGGACTCATCGGGGACAGGTCACAAATCTGCAATAATCGGCACCTTCGCCGGAACCTGCCCCCGCCTCCATGTTCGACCTCTTCCATGGCCTAGACCTCTGGGTCGGCCTCAGCCTCGTGCTGGCCCTGACCTTCGTCCTGGCCTTCGAATTCATCAACGGCTTCCATGACACGGCCAACGCCGTCGCCACGGTGATCTACACCAAGGCCATGCCGCCGCACCTGGCGGTGGTGCTGTCGGGGATCTTCAATTTTCTCGGCGTGCTGCTGGGCGGCGTGGGCGTGGCCTATGCCATCGTCCACCTGCTGCCGGTCGAGCTGCTGATCAACGTGGATACCGGACGCGGCCTGGCCATGGTGTTCGCCATGCTGGCCGCCGCCATCGCCTGGAACCTGGGCACCTGGTACTTCGGCATCCCCGCCTCCAGCTCGCACACGCTGATCGGCTCCATCCTGGGCGTGGGCCTGGCCAATGCGCTGATCACCGACCTGCCGCTGGGCGACGGCGTCAACTGGGGCAAGGCCATCGATATCGGCCTGTCGCTGGTGGTCTCGCCGGTGGCGGGCTTCCTGATCGCGGGCGGCCTGCTGCTGGCGCTCAAGCGCTGGCTACCGCTGTCGAAGATGCACAAGACGCCCGAGCAACGGCGCGAACTGGACAACAAGAAGCACCCGCCGTTCTGGAACCGCCTGGTGCTGGTGCTGTCGGCGATGGGCGTGAGCTTCGTGCACGGCTCGAACGATGGCCAGAAGGGCATTGGCCTGATCATGCTGGTGCTGATCGGCATCGTGCCCGCCAATTTCGTGCTGGACACCAACAGCACCACCTACCAGATCGAGCGCACCCGCGACGCCGCCACGCACCTTAGCGCGTTCTACCACCGCAACGAGGCCACGCTGGGCGACTACCTGGCGCTCAAGCGCGGCGGCGGCGCATCGGACCTGCCGCCCAGCTTCCGCTGCGATCCCGAACTGACGCTGCCCACCATCGCCGCGCTGCAGGCCGACCTGCAGGGCGTGAGCCACTACGGCGACCTGCCGGCCGCCAAGCGCATCGACGTGCGCCGCTACCTGCTGTGCCTGGACGACACGGCCAAAAAGGTCGCGCGCCTGAAGGAACTGCCGGCCCGCGAACGCGCCGACCTGCAACGCCTGCGCACCGACCTGACCGCCACCACCGAATACGCGCCCTTCTGGGTGATCGTCGCGGTGGCGCTGGCGCTGGGCGCAGGCACCATGGTCGGCTGGCGCCGCGTGGTGCTGACCGTGGGCGAGAAGATCGGCAAGCAGGGCATGACCTACGCGCAGGGCATGTCGGCGCAGGTGACCGCCATGGGCGCCATCGGCCTGGCCAACGTCTTCAGCCTGCCGGTGTCGACCACGCACGTGCTGTCCTCGGGCATCGCCGGCACCATGATCGCGAACAAGAGCGGCCTGCAGGGTGGCACCGTGCGCAACATCCTGCTGGCCTGGGTGCTGACCCTGCCCGCCTCGATGCTGCTGGCCGCCGGCCTGTTCTGGGTCGGCGTGCGCATCGCGGGATAAGGCATCGCGGCCGCGCGGAACATCCGCGCGGCCGGCGCAACAGTCTGGCTACCGCGCCGGGCTATCTGCCGCCGCGTCCGGCGCCTAACATGACGCCATGAACGCATCCTCTCCCATCCTCCACTACATCTACGACCCGCTGTGTGGCTGGTGCTACGGCGCCGCGCCGCTGGTGGAAGCCGCCCGCGCCGTGCCCGGCCTGGCCATCGCCCTCCACGGCGGCGGCATGATGGCCGGCAGCAACCGCCAGCCCGTCACCGACGCGTTGCGGCGCTACGTCATGCCGCATGACGAGCGCATCGCGGGCCTGAGCGGCCAGCCGTTCGGCGCCGATTATTTCGATGGCCTGCTGCGCGACGGCGGCGCCGTGTTCGACTCCGAACCGCCCACCACCGCCATCCTGGCCGCCGAGAACCTGGCCGGTCGCGGACTGGACCTGCTCAAGCGCATCCAGCGCGCCCATTACGTCGAAGGGCGGCGCATCGCCGATCCCGCCGTGCTGCGGGAGCTGGCGGCCGAGATCGGCCTGGACGCCGACGCCTATGCGGCCGCCCAGGCCGACGCCGCCGGCGCCGCCACGCTTGATCACATCGCGCAAAGCCGCCGGCTGCTGTCGCAGATCGGCGGCTCGGGCTTTCCGACCCTCGCCCTGGAGCGCAAGGGCGGCTACACCTTGCTGGAGCCGGGCCGCTACCTGGGCCGGCCGGCGCAGTGGCAGGCCGAGCTGCGCGAGCGGATCAAGGGCGCGGGCTGAGCCGCGCCGGCGAGATGCGCCAGTCACTTCGGCTTCTACGAATGGGCGAGGTCGACGGGCAGCGGTAAGGTGGCGTCCATGCCTCGATTTCCGAGGCCTGGAGATGCCACCATGACTCACGCCGCCTATTCGAACCCCCTCCGGGGCAACCCTCCTTCGGTCAATACCGGCATGACCGGCCGGCACCGCCTTCAGCCGCAACGCCGGGTTAGCCTCTCCGGGCAACAGGCCGGCCACCTGCATGCCCAGTCACACTCAGAGACGCTGTCCGGCCAGGCGCCACGGCGGCAAACCATCACCCAGGCATTGGCCATGCCCGGCATCGAAAACATCGAATTCGATCCGCCCCGTCTGGAACTCGTGTTCCAGCCATCCCCCGACCAATGAGGTACGTGCTCGACACCAATGTCGTTTCCGAACTTCGCAAGGCAGGCGCCGGCCAGGCCAACGCCAAGGTTTCTGCATGGATAGCCAATGTGGACACGTCTGCCTTGTTCCTGTCCGCCATCACCGTCATGGAACTCGAAATCGGGATTCAACGCGCGGAACGCAAGGATCCACGACAAGGCATCGTGCTGCGCGCCTGGATGAACGGTCGCGTGATGCCCACTTTCGCCGCCCAGGTATTGCCGATAGACGTCAAGATCGCGCGGCGCTGCGCCGCCCTGCATGTGCCGGAACGGCGCTCCGAACGGGATGCGCTGATCCCGGCGACGGCACTGGTACATGGCATGATCGTCGTCACGCTCAATGTGGCCGACTTCACGCCGCTCGGCACGCCGTTGCTGAACCCCTGGTCATCCGACTGAAGCCGCCACACACCGCATGCGTCGCCTCGGTGGACCACCTGACTTGCGAGCAAGTCAGGTCCTTGCCCGGCGCCTACCCCGCGTCGCCCCCCAGCGCACGCAGTTGCGCCTTCAGCCTGCGCACTTCCTGGCTCAGATCCAGGATCAGCGCCACGGCATCCAGCCCGGCGTCGAAATCACGTTCCAGCCGGCGGGCCTCGCGGGCGCGCCGCAGATCCAGGCTATGAAACCGCCATTCTTCCCGGCGGTCGCCGGCGGCGCTGACGATGCCCACTTCCACCAGGCGGGCCACCCACTCCACTTCGGCGCCGCAGGCGTGCGCCAGCTCGTTCGCGTCCAGTGGCTGCGACTTGCCCACCACGGTGGCGCTGGCGATGACGACTTTCTTCATGTTCAGGCTCCCAGGTGTCGGCGCGGGTTGAAGGGCAGATCCTGCTGCATCTTGCGATAGGCCTGCTTGGCGGCCTCGGTGTCGGCCGGCGGCAGCGCCAGTTCCAACACCAGATACAGGTCACCAGGCGGATCGCCAGGTATGCCTCGGCCGCGCAGCCGCAGCTTGCGGCCATTGGCCGACCCCGCGGGGATGGACACTTCCACCGTGCCCCCGGGCGTGGGCGCCTCGACCTGCGCGCCCAGAGCTGCTTCCCACGGCGCCACGGGCAAGGACATGTACAGGTCGCGGCCCTCGGCGCGATAGCGCGCATGTGGCTTGAAGCGCACTTCGAGATACAGGTCGCCGTTCTCGCCGCCGCCGTAGCCCGGCATGCCCTGCCCGCCCAGGCGGATGTACTGGCCTTCGCGCACGCCCGCCGGAATGCGCACGCTCAAGGTGCGCGTGCTCATCTGCGGTCGGCCTTGATCGTCCATGCGCATCGAGCGCAGGCTGATGTCGCGGGTGACGCCATGCAGCGCGTCCTCCAGGTCCACCTCGATCGCCGCATGGTGGTCTTCGCCGCGCGCGCGGAAGTCCTGCTGCGGCGCATGCCGCCGCGCCCCGCCGAACAGGGACGAGAAGAACTCGCTGAATTGCGCCTCGTCGCCGGGCGCCGCCCCCCGGTGGAACTCGAAACCCTCGTCCCAGCCGGGCGGCGGCTGGAAGCCGCCATCCGGTGACACGCCGGCCGCCAGGTTGTCATAGGCCTGGCGCTTTTCCTGGTCGCGCAGCACGTCATAGGCCTCGTTGACGTCGCGCATGCGGGCCTCGGCGTCGCTTTCCTTGCTGACGTCGGGATGATATTTGCGGGCGAGCTTGCGGTAGGACCGACGGATCTCGTCGTCCGAGGCGCCGCGCTCCACGCCGAGTATGCCGTAGTAGTCCTTGAACTCCATGTCCCAGCCCATTGAAAGGGTTGCAGCCGCCAGCCGCGCCGGAATCGGCCATCCAATGGATAGAAGATAGGGGTTGCGCGCCGTTTTTTCAATGCGTGGGCGCAGACGGTCGGCAACCGCGCCATAATTGCGGACGTGGCCGCTTGCCAGGCATGCTGGCCCCGGCGCGCCGTCCGACGAGGGCGGCGCAACCAGAACGGGACCGGCCGCTTGCAGGCGGCCAGGAGCCCATGCGCCAAGGCGTAAACGCAGGAACCCCATCATGCTGGAAATCATCGACGTCGATTTCAACAACCCGGAGCATGGCCGCCAGGTGCTGGCCATGCTCGACGAATACGCCAGCGGCCCCATGGGCGGCAACACGCCCCTGCCGGCCCATGTCCACCGCGACCTGATCCCGGAACTGGCCCGCCGCCCCACGGCGCGCGCGCTGCTGGCCCGCGTGGATGGCGAGCCGGCCGGCGTGGCCATCTATCTCGAGGGCTTTTCCACCTTCGCCTGCCGTCCGCTGCTGAACCTGCACGATCTGGGCGTCTCGCCCCGCTTCCAGGGCCAGGGCGTGGGCAAGGCGCTGCTGTCCGCGCTGGAGCAACGCGGCCGCGCGCTGGGCTGCTGCAAGATCACGCTGGAAGTGCTGGAAGGCAACGCCGTGGCGCAGGGCCTGTACCGCAAGCAGGGCTACGAAGGCTACGCGCTGGACGAGCACACCGGCCGCGCCCTGTTCTGGCAGAAGAAGCTGGCCGTCTGAATCCCCCACTTTGCAACCACCACCCGCGCGACCGCGGGGCAGGATCGATCATGAAGATGAGCAACATCCCCTTCGGCACCACCGACTGGAACGAGGTCGAACGTACCGAACATCCCGGCGAGACCGGCGTCGCCTACTGGCGCACGCGCCAGTTCGACAATGTGCGCGTGCGCATGGTGGAGTATTCCCCCGGCTACCTGGCGGACCACTGGTGCAGCAAGGGCCATATCCTCTTCTGCCTGGACGGCGAGCTGCACACCGAGCTGGAGGATGGCCGCCGCTTCGTGCTGACGCCCGGCATGAGCTACCAGGTGGCGGACCAGGCCGAGCCCCACCGCTCATCCACGCCCACCGGCGCGCGCCTGTTCATCGTCGACTGAGGCGCCCGCGCGACACGCGAAATTTCAATTGCGTTACGCTGTAGGGCCGCACCGCCACGGCGGCGCGGCCCAGGGCTTTTCCATCTCATCCAGCAACCGCCTGACCGGAGACCTCAATTGGGCGCCCCTTTCACGCTATTCGTCGATTCCCAGTTTCTCAGCCCCTACGCCATGTCGGCCTATGTCGCGCTGACCGAGAAAAAACTGGCCTTCGAAGTGCGCCCCATCGACCTGTCGGCGGGCGAGCAGCGCATGGTGCCCTTCCAGAGCCGGTCCCTCACGTCCCGCGTGCCCGCCCTGACCCATGGCGATTTCCACCTGACCGAATCCACGGCCATCGCCGAATACCTGGAACAGCTCTATCCGGCGCCCGATCATCTGGCGCTGTATCCCGAGGCCCCCCAGGCCCGCGCCCGCGCGCGCCAGTTGCAGGCATGGCTGCGCAGCGACCTGGGCGCCCTGCGCCAGGAGCGCCCGACCGAAACCGTGTTCTGGGACCAGCCCGGCCAGCCCCTGTCCGACGATGGCCACGCGGCCGCGGCCAAGCTGATCCATGTCAGCAGCGCGCTCATCGGCGCTGGCCAGGCCACGCTGTTCGACGCCTGGAGCATCGCCGACGCCGACCTGGCCACCGCGCTGCGCCGCCTGTGGCTGGACGATCTGCTGCCCGACACACTGCGCGCCTATGCCGAGGCGCAGTGGCAACGCCCCAGCCTGCGCAAATGGCTGGATCACAACGCGGCCGCCCGACGCTGACGCCAGCGACGCGCCGCGATGCTGCTGCTCGATCACATCTCCATCACCGTCCCGCGACTGGACGAAGCGCGCCCGTTCTATGACGCGGTGATGGACGCGCTGGGCGCGTCCAAGGTCTATGACCGCGAGGACGCCCTGGGCTACGGCGAACGCTGCCGCGCGGGCGACGCCGGACACACCTATCTGTCGGTCTTCGCATCCCCGCAGGCCGGCAGCGACGCGCGCCGCCATTGGTGCTTCAAGGCGCCCAGCAGAAGCGCCGTGGACCGCTTCCATGCCGCCGGCCTGGCGCATGGCGGCCGCGATGACGGCGCGCCCGGCCTGCGCCCGCACTACCACCCGCATTACTACGCCGCCTTCCTGCTCGACCCCTGCGGCAATCGCATCGAGGCCGTCTGCCACGACCCTGAGTGACGCTCGGGGCGCGCAGATCCGCCTGGATCGTTAAGAAGGGACACATAGTCCACCGAGGTTTGACCTGCATCAAACCCATCCATGTTGCGACGCAACATCGATTGCGGTGTAATGGGGAGGTCAAGTCAGCCGGTTCCACTCTGGAATCGGTCCGGCGTGCGTCCATGCCGGAAAGCCACCCGCATACTCAGGAGATCGCCATGGCCGAACCCGGCAAGGATCGCGACCCCGCCCCGTCCAACCCCTGGACGGCCGCCTACGAATACGCCGTGGACGCCTGGCAACGAGGCGTCCTCTACGCCGACGTGATGCGCCAGCGCGGCAACCAATACCACCAGCACATGGCCAAGCGCGCCCCCAACGTGCTGAGCATGGAATATGAGCTGGTGCTGGACGGCCGCGAATTCCCCCGCCCGGTCAACTACGGCCTGCTACGCATCACGCCGCCCCAGGGCGTCGAAACCGACCCGATCAAGCGCCCCTTCCTGGTGGTCGACCCGCGCGCCGGCCACGGCCCCGGCATCGGCGGCTTCAAGCCGGAAAGCGAGATCGGCGTGGCGCTGCGCGCAGGGCATGCCTGCTACTTCGCCACCTTCCTGCCCCAGCCCATGCCGACCCAAACGGTCGAGGACGTGATCCAGGCCGAGGCGCGCTTCCTGGAAGAGATCATCGCCCGCCATCCCGACGCGGAAGGCAAGCCCGTGGTGGTGGCCAATTGCCAGGCCGGCTGGCAGATCATGATGACCGCCGCCGTGCGTCCCGAGCTGTTCGGCCCCATCATCGTGGCCGGCGCGCCGCTGTCCTACTGGGCGGGCTGGCGCGGCATGAATCCCATGCGCTATTCCGGCGGCCTGCTGGGCGGCAGCTGGCTCACCGCGCTCACCAGCGACATCGGCAACGGCAAGTTCGACGGCGCCTGGCTGGTGCAGAACTTCGAGAACCTGAACCCGGCCAACACGCTCTGGAGCAAGCAGTACAACCTGTACTCCAAGGTCGACACCGAGGCGGAGCGCTACCTGAGCTTCGAGAAATGGTGGGGCGGCCATGTGTTCCTGAACGGCACCGAGATCCAATACATCGTGGACAAGCTGTTCGTGGGCAACCGCCTGGCCACGGCCGGGCTGGTCACGTCCGACGGCATCCGCATCGACCTGCGCAACATCCGCTCGCCCATCGTGGTGTTCTGCTCCAAGGGCGACAACATCACGCCGCCGCCGCAGGCGCTGGGCTGGATCCCAGACCTTTATCAGGACGACGCCGAAGTGCTGGCCCATGGCCAGACCATCGTCTACGCCGTGCACGAGAGCATCGGCCACCTGGGCATCTTCGTGTCCGGCAGCGTGGCGCGCAAGGAACACCAGGAATTCACATCCAACATCGACATGATCGATGTGCTGCCTCCTGGCATCTACCAGGCCGAGATCGCCGACAAGACGCCGGACACGCCCAACGCCGACCTGGCCCAGGGCAACTATGTACTGTCGTTCGAGGAACGCCACCTGGACGACGTGCGCGCCATCGTCGACCGCAAGGAAGACGATGACCGCCGTTTCGCCGCGGTGGCCCGAATCTCGGACATCAACCTGGGCATGTACCGCAGCTTCGTCCAGCCCTGGCTGCGCGCCACCGTGACGCCGCAGTCGGCCGAATGGCTGCAGCGCCTGCACCCGTTGCGCCTGCCCTATGAGCTGATTTCCGACCGCAACCCGCTGGTCGCGCCCATCGCCCGAGTGGCCGAGCAGGTGCGCGAACACCGCCAGCCCGTCTCGTCCGCCAATCCATTCCTGATGGCCCAGGAAATGGTGTCGAACTGGATCGAGACCAGCCTGAACATCTGGCAGGAATTGCGCGACTCCGCCGCCGAACGCAGCTTCATGAGCATCTACGGTTCGCCGGTGGTGCAGGACCTGGCCGGCCTGGGCGCACAGGACGGCCTGCCGCGCCGCCATCCCGGCGTATCGCCCGAACACCGCGACTTCATGGCGGCCCGCGCCGCCGAGCTGCGCTCGCAGCTGCAGGAAGGCGGGCTGCTCGTGGCCGCCGTGCGCATGCTGCTGTACGTGGCCGGCGCCGAGGGTGGCCTGGACGAACGCAGTTTCGCGCTGATCCGCAAAATGCGCGCCGAATCAAACAACACCATCACGCTGCAGGAATTCAAGGACCTGACCCGCGACCAGGCGCTGATGTTGACGCTGGACGCGCCCGCCGCCATCCAGGCCATGCCGCGCCTGCTGGAGGGCGAAACTCCCGCCGCCATTCGCACCGCGCTGGACGAGATGAAGCGGGTGCTGGAAGCCGCCGAGCCGCTGAGCGCGGCGGCGCGCGAAAGCCTGGACGAAATGGAGCACATCTTCGAGGCGGCCGCGCGCCGCGCCGAGCATCACGGCCGCGACGGCGCCGCGCCGCGCAATGCCGCCGCGCCACGCAAGGTCGCGGCCGCGCGCAAGACCGCCGCGCCGGCGCGCCAGCGTGTCAAGGCCGCCGTGGCCGATCCCGCCATCGAGCCCGCCGGAGCGGCCGCGAAGCAGGCCGCCAGGCGCACCCGCGCCGTGACGGCCCTGGCCGCCGGAACAAGCGCGAAGGCCTCCACGAAGGCTGCAACCAAAACCGCATCGAAGACCACAACCCCAACCGCCGCCAAATCGGCCGCCCCCGCAAACCCGCCAACAACAAGACCAAGCCGCAATGAACCTGCCGTCCTCCACGCATTACGACAAGCTCATCGCCCGCGCCCAGACGCTGTCGGCCGCGCCCTGCGCCATCGCCCACCCCTGCGACGAACCGTCGCTGTCGGCCGCGCTGGAAGCGCGCGACCTGGGCCTGCTGCACCCCATCCTGGTCGGACCGGAACGCAAGATCCGCGACACCGCCGCGCAATTCCGCCTGAACCTGGGCGACGCGCGCATCGTCGACGCGCCGCACAGCCACGCGGCCGCCGAGACCGCCGTGGCGCTGGTGCGCGCCGGCGAGGCCAGCCTGCTGATGAAGGGCAGCCTGCACACCGACGAACTCATGCACGAGGTCGTTGCCCGCAACACCGGGCTGCGCAGCAGCCGCCGCATCAGCCATGTGTTCATCATGGAGGTGCCCACCTACCCGGAACCGCTGTTCATCACCGACGCGGCGATCAACATCTTCCCCGACCTGGAAACCAAGGCCGACATCATCCGCAACGTGATCGACCTGCATCACGGGCTGGGCCTGGGCGAGCCGCGCGTGGCCATCCTGTCGGCGGTGGAACAGGTCACGCCCAGCATTCCCAGCACCATTGAGGCGGCCGCGCTGTGCAAGATGGCCGACCGCGGCCAGATCGCCGGCGGCCTGCTGGACGGCCCGCTGGCGCTGGACAACGCCATCAGCCCGGACGCGGCCCGCATCAAGGGCATACGCTCGCACGTGGCGGGCGTGGCCCAGGTGCTGGTGGTGCCGGACCTGGAGGCCGGCAACATGCTGGCCAAGAACCTCACCTTCCTGGCCAATGCCGAGGCCGCCGGCATCGTGCTGGGCGCGCGCGTGCCCATCATCCTGACCAGCCGCGCGGACAGCCCGCGCTCGCGCCTGGCCTCGGCGGCGGTGGCGGCGATCTACTCGCACCACTTGGCCCAGCAACAAGCCCGCCCGCTGGCCTGAGACCGGCCGGATCCGGTTTCATCCCTCGCCCACCGCAACGGATTCCCCATCCATGTCCGACACCATCCTCGTCATCAACGCAGGCAGTTCCAGCATCAAGTTCTACCTCTACGACATCGACGGCAAGGAGGAGCTGGCGCCGCGCCTGGGCGGCCAGCTCGAAGGCATAGGCACCTCGCACCCGCGCCTGCGGGTGCGCGACGCCGCCGGCCAAACGCTGGTCGAACGCGACATCGCCCCCAGCCACGCGCCCGACGTGCCCAATGGCCAGGAGGTCGTGGGCACCTGGCTCAGCGGCCACCTGGGCGGCGCGCCGCTGGCCGTGGGCCATCGCGTGGTGCACGGCGGCCCCGAGCTGTCCGAGCCGGTGCTGATCGATGACGACATCCTGGCGCGGCTGGATGCCTACACCCCGCTGGCTCCGCTGCACCAGCCTAACAACCTGGCGCCCATCCGCGTGATCCGCGAGCGCCGCCCCTGGATTCCCCAGGTCGCCTGCTTCGACACCGCCTTCCATCGCAGCCATTCCGAGGTGGCCGACCGCTACGCCCTGCCCGAATCGCTGTACCAGCAGGGCGTGCGGCGCTACGGCTTCCATGGCCTGTCCTACGAGTACATCGCCCAGCGCCTGCAGCGCGCGCTGCCCGAAGTCGCGATGGGCAAGATCGTCGCCGCCCACCTGGGCTCGGGCGTGTCGGCCTGCGCCATCCACCAGGGCAAGAGCGTGGACAGCACCATGGGCTTCACCGCGCTGGAGGGCCTGCCCATGGGCACGCGGCCGGGCCGGCTGGACCCGGGCGTGGTGCTGTGGATGATGGAACGCGGCATGAGCCATGACGAGATCGAGCACCTGCTCTATCACGACTGCGGCATGAAGGGCCTGTCCGGCATCGGCAACGACATGCGCGAGCTGCTGGCCAGCGACGCGCCCGGCGCGAAACTGGCCCTGTCCTACTTCGCCTGGCGCGTGGCCGAGGGCATGGCCGGCCTGGGTTGCGCCATGAACGGCATCGACGCCATCGTCTTCACCGCCGGCGTGGGCGAGAATTCCCCCGCCATCCGCCAGGCCATCAGCGAGCACTGGGGCTGGCTGGGCATCAAGCTCGATCCCGAACGCAACGCCCACCATGGGCCGCGCATCTCCAGCGACGACAGTCGCATCGGCGTGTACGTGGTCCGCACCAACGAGGAGCTGATCATCGCCCAGCACACACTCGCACTGGTGAAACAACGATGAACACACCGCTACCGCTGGCCGGCAAGCGCGGCCTGGTCACCGGCATCGCCAATGCCGACTCCATCGCCTGGGGCTGCGCCAAGGCCTTTCACGCCATGGGCGCCGAACTGGCCGTGACCTACCTGAACGACAAGGCCCTGCCCCACGTCCAGCCGCTGGCCGAGCAGGTGCGGGCCGACATGCTGATGCCGCTGAACCTGCTGCACGAAGGCGAACTGGAAGCGGTGTTCGAGCGCCTGGAGCGCGAATGGGGCGCGCTGGACTTCGTGCTGCATTCCATCGCCTTCGCGCCGCGCGAGGACCTGCACGGCCGCGTCACCGACTGCTCGCGCGCCGGCTTCCTGCAGGCCATGGACGTGTCCTGCTGGTCCTTCATCCGCATGGCCAAGCTGGCCGAGCCGCTGATGAAGAATGGCGGCACGCTGTTCTGCATGAGCTATTACGGCTCGCAGATGGTGGTCGAGCACTACAACATGATGGGGCCGGTAAAGGCCGCGCTGGAATCGGCCACCCGCTATCTGGCCGCCGAACTGGGGCCGCAGGGCATCCGCGTGCATGCGATTTCGCCGGGGCCGCTCAAGACCCGCGCGGCCTCGGGCATCGCCGAGTTCGACACGCTGCTGGACCGCGCCCAGGCCAAGGCGCCGGCGCGCAGCCTGGTATCCATCGACGACGTGGGCGAGGCCACGGCCTGGCTGGCCACCGACGCCGCGCGCCGCATGACGGGGCAGACGCTGTATATCGACGGCGGTTATCACATCATCGACTAGTGCGCTGATCCCGCCAATGCGCCCGCATGCGGGCACGCACGCCAGGCGTTCGCAAGCGACGGACCCGACGCTCGCGAACGTCCATCCGTCTCTCTGCTAGGCCAGCGTGTCCGGCGCCGGCTGGCGCCAGCGCTCGATGGCGTCCACCGCCTGTTCCGGGCTGCCGAAGATCTTGTCCCGGCCGATCTTCTTCACCAGGCCCGAGCGCTCCAGCGCGGTGCGGAACTGGCCGTGCCCGCCCGCCACCAACAGGGTCATGCCGCGCGCGTCCAGCTCGCGCTTGAGCTCGTACAGCGCCTCGACCGCGTCGGCGTCGGCCTGGGTCATGGCCTCGGCGTCCAGCACGAACCATTGCACGTCGCCGGCCTGGTCCATGATCTCGCGCGCGCGCCGCCGGAACGCGTCGGCGTTGAAGAACCATACCGGCGATTCGAACAGCCAGATGACCGTGCCGGGCACGGGCTGCGCCTCCGGATTCAGGTGCAGCTTGCCCAGCACCGACTCGCCGGGCTGGCGGCCCAGCAGCGCATCGCGTGGGTTGCCCGACACATACATGGCGTACAGCAGCGTGGCGCCCACCGACACGGCCACGCCCTGCAGCACGCCGAAGCCCACCACGCCCACGGCGGCCAGCACGCCGAACGCCAGCTCGATGCGGGAAATGCGGGCCAGCCGCATGAAGGCGTGCCCGTCGAACAGGCTGGCCGCCGCCAGCAGCAGGATGGCCGACAGAACGGCCTGCGGCAGCCAGTAAAGCGGCCCGCTGAGCAGGCCCACGACCACGGCCAGCGCCGCCGCCGCGCTGATGCTGACCAGCGGCGACGAGCCGCCCGCCACCAGTCCCACGGCCGTGCGCGAATCGGCGCCCGTCACGACAAAGCCCTGGAACAGTCCGGCGGCCACGTTGGCCGCGCCGAAGCCGACCAGTTCGCGGTTCGGATCGATATGCTCGCCGCTGCGGGCCGCGAAGCTGCGGGCGGTGACGATGCCGCTGGAAAAACTCACCACCAGCACGCCGGCCGCGCCCAGCAGCATGTCATCCACGCCGTCCAGGCGCACCGGCAGGCTGAGCGCCGGCAGGCCGGCCGGCACCTCGCCCACCACGGCAATGCCCATGCCGGGAAAATCGAAGGCCCAGGACGCCGCGCAGGCGCCCACCACCAGCAGGATGGGACCGGGCCAGTTGGGCCGCCAGCGCTTGACGGCGATCAGCAGCAGGCAGGAACCCAGCCCCAGCGCCAGCGTCGGGATGCGGATTTCCGGCAGGCGGCGCGACAGTTCCAGGAAGGGATGGATCAAGCCGCTGTTGCGCAGGCCCACGCCGGTCAGGCCGCTGAGCTGCGACAGCGCCAGCGTGATCGCCACGCCCGCCATATAGCCGATCAGCACGGGCCGCGACAGCAGGTTGGCCAACACGCCCAGCCGCAGCACCCGCGCGATCAGGCAGCCCACGCCCACGGTCAGCGCGATGCCGGTGGCCGCCACCAGCCGGTCCTGCGGATCGGTCAGCGCCATGCCGGTCAGCGTGGCGGCGATCAAGGTGCAGGTGGCGGTGTCGGGCCCCACGATCAATGTGCGCGACGATCCGAACACGGCATAGCCGAGCATGCCGGCGATGGCCGCCCACAGGCCGGCCACCGGCGGCACGCCCATCATGGCGGCATAGGCCAGGCCCACGGGCAGCGCCACGGCGGCCACACTCAACCCGGCCATCACATCGCGGCGGGCGGCGTCACGGGTCAGGCCGCGCAGGTGGTTCAGGCCAGGAAAAAAGCGCAGGTTCATGAGGCGGTGAAAGTAACGTCGGCGGGACCGCCAAGCCTACACCAAGGCGGACCTCCGGCGGTGGGGCCAGATCAACGATAAGGGCACCCGATCCCGCCGGAAAGGCGGCTGGCACAAGGAAAAACGCCGGTCCCGCCGCAAGGCGGAACCGGCGTTCCGGCCGGATGCGTCAACCAGGAACTCAGGCGGCGCGGGCTTCCAGCACGGCCACGGCCGGCAGGGTCTTGCCTTCCAGGAACTCCAGGAAAGCGCCGCCGCCGGTGGAGATGTAGCCCACCTGCTCGCCGATGCCGTACTTGGCGATGGCGGCCAGCGTGTCGCCGCCGCCGGCGATCGAGAAGCCCTCCGAGCCGGCGATGGCGCGGGCCACCACTTCGGTGCCATGGGCGAACTGGTCGAACTCGAACACGCCGACCGGGCCGTTCCAGACGATGGTGCCGGCCTGCTTCAGGATCTCGGCCAGCTGCGCCGCGGTCTGCGGGCCGATGTCCAGGATCATGTCGTCGTCGGCCACGTCCTCGGCCGCCTTGACGGTGGCCTCGGCGTCGGCGCCGAAGGACTTGGCGCAGACCACGTCCACCGGGATCGGCACGTCGGCGCCGCGCTGCTTCATCAGCTCGATCACGGCGCGGGCCTGATCGACCTGGTCGGGCTCGGCCAGCGACTTGCCGATCGACAGTCCGGCGGCCAGCATGAAGGTGTTGGCGATGCCGCCGCCCACCACCAGCTGGTCGACCTTGTCGGCCAGCGATTGCAGGATGGACAGCTTGGTCGAGACCTTGGAGCCGCCGACGATGGCGACCAGCGGACGCTTGGGCTCATGCAGGGCGCGGCCCAGCGCGTCCAGCTCGGCTTCCAGCAGCGGACCGGCGCAGGCCACCGGCGCGAAGCGCGCGATGCCGTGCGTGGTGGCCTCGGCGCGGTGCGCCGTGCCGAAGGCGTCGTTGACGTAGACGTCGCACAACGCGGCCATCTTCCTGGCCAGCGCCTCGTCGTCCTTCTTCTCGCCGACGTTGACGCGGCAGTTTTCCAGCAGCACGACCTGGCCGGCGTCGACCTTGACGCCGTCAACCCAGTTCTGCACCAGCGGCACGGGCATGCCCAGCAGCTCGGACAGGCGCTGGCCGACCTTGGCCAGCGAATCGGCCTCGGTCAGCACGCCCTCTTTCGGGCGGCCCAGGTGGGACGTGACCATCACGGCCGCGCCGGCGTCCAGGGCCAGGCGGATGCCGGGCACGGAGGCGCGGATGCGGGTGTCTTCGGAAATGCGACCGGCGTCGTCGAACGGCACGTTCAGGTCGGCGCGGATGAACACGCGCTTGCCGGACAGGGCGCCGGCCTTGGCCAGCGCGGACAGGGTTTGTACCTTGGGCATATGCTTTGCTTCCTAGAGTTGGCGAACAAAGGGGACGAACCCGCTTTCCGCCGTGGCGGAAAACCCGTTCGTCCCCTTCGATCCGACAGCGATGCTTACTTGGCCGACATCAGCGCGACGGTGGTGTCGAGCATGCGGTTCGAGAAGCCCCACTCGTTGTCGTACCAGGACGAGACCTTGACCAGACGGCCCGAGACCTTGGTCAGCGACGCGTCGACGGTGCTGGAGGCCGGGTTGTGGTTGTAGTCCACCGAAACCAGGGGCTCGGTGTTGTAGTCCAGGATGCCCTTCAGCTCGCCTTCGGAGGCGGCCTTCAGGATGCTGTTCACTTCTTCGACGGTCGTGTCGCGCTTGGCCACGAAGGACAGGTCGACGATGGACACGTTGATGGTCGGGACGCGGATGGCGTAGCCGTCCAGCTTGCCGTTCAGTTCCGGCAGCACCAGGCCGACCGCGGCGGCGGCGCCGGTCTTGGTCGGGATCATGCTCATGGTGGCTGAACGGGCGCGGCGCAGGTCTTCGTGGTAGACGTCGGTCAGGACCTGGTCGTTGGTGTAGGCGTGGACCGTGGTCATCAGGCCGTTTTCCAGGCCCAGCTTGTCGTTCAGCGGCTTGACCAACGGGGCCAGGCAGTTGGTGGTGCACGACGCGTTCGAGATGACGGTGTCGGTGGCCTTCAGCACGCCGTGGTTGACGCCGTAGACGACAGTGGCGTCGACGTCCTTGCCGCCGGGGGCCGAGATGATGACCTTCTTGGCGCCGCCCTTGATGTGCGCGCCGGCCTTTTCCTTGGTCGTGAAGAAGCCCGTGCACTCCAGCACCACGTCGACCTTCAGCTCGCCCCAGGGCAGCTCGGCCGGATTGCGGTTGGCCAGCACGCGGATCTTGTCGCCATTGACCACCATGTAGTCGCCGTCGACTTCGACGGTGCCCGGGAACTTGCCGTGGGCGGTGTCGTAGCGGGTCAGGTGGGCGTTGGTCTTGGGATCGCCCAGGTCGTTGATGGCGACGATTTCGATATCGTGCTTCTTGCCACCTTCGTAGTGGGCACGCAGGATGTTGCGGCCGATGCGACCGTAACCGTTGATGGCGACGCGAATGGTCATGACTAGGCTCCTTTTTTACAGAACTTGCTTGACGGTCTCGGCCACCTTGTCGGCGGTCAGCCCGAAGAACTTGAACAGCGCGCCGGCCGGGGCGGATTCGCCGTAGCGGTCGATGCCGACCACGGCGCCTTCCAGGCCCACGTACTTGTGCCAGAAGGCGGTCACGCCGGCCTCGACGGCCACGCGCGGCAGGCCCTTGGGCAGCACGGACTGCTTCCAGGCGGCGTCCTGCTTGTCGAACACGTCGGTGCTGGGCATGGAGACCACGCGCACGGCGATGCCGTCCTTGGCCAGCTGGGCCTGCGCGTCCAGCGCGATGGCGACTTCCGAGCCGGTGGCGATGATGACGGCGCGGGCGCCGTCGGCGTCGCGCAGCACATAGCCGCCGCGGGCGATGGCGGCCACGGTGGCGGCATCGCGCTGCACGAAGGGCAGGTTCTGGCGCGACAGCAGCAGCGCGGTCGGGCCGCCGTCATGCACGTCCATGCCGATGCTGGTCGGACGCGTCACGGCGGCGTTCCAGGCCACGGCGGTCTCGGCCGTGTCGCAGGGACGCCAGAGCGACAGGTTGGGGATCAGGCGCAGGCTGGCGGCGTGCTCGATCGACTGGTGAGTCGGACCGTCCTCGCCCAGGCCGATGGAGTCGTGCGTGAACACGTGCACCACGCGCTGCTTCATCAGCGCGGCCATGCGGATGGCGTTGCGCGAGTAGTCGGAGAAGGTCAGGAAGGTGCCGCCGAACGGCAGGTAGCCGCCGTGCAGCGCCACGCCGTTCATGATGGCGGCCATGCCGAATTCGCGCACGCCGTAATTGATGTGGCGGCCGAACTGGATGCCCTGTTCGCCGGCGCGGACGGCGGCGACGCCCTTCCAGTCGGTGAAGTTCGAGCCGGTCAGGTCGGCCGAGCCGCCCAGCATTTCCGGCAGCAGCGGGGCCAGGGCCGTAATGGCGAACTGCGAGGCCTTGCGGGTGGCGACGGTTTCGGCCTTTTCCAGCGTGGCGTCCAGGAACGCCTTGAACTGTTCGGCGTAGCCGGCAGGCAGCTCGCCCTTCATGCGGCGCTTGAATTCAGCAGCCTCGGCGGGGAATTCGGCGGCATAGGCGTCGAACGCCGATTGCCATTCGGCCTGGGCGGCGGCGCCCTGCTTGCGGCCGTCCCAGCCGTCGTAGATGGCTTGCGGGATCTGGAACGGCTCGGCCGACCAGCCCAGCGCGGCGCGGGTGGCGGCGATTTCGTCCTTGCCCAGCGGGGCGCCGTGCACATTGTGGGTGCCGGCCATGTTGGGCGAGCCCTTGCCGATGACGGTGCGGCAGACGATCAGCGTCGGCTTGACCGATTGCGAGCGGGCCTGCTTGATGGCGGCGTCCACCGCGACGACGTCGTGGCCGTCGATGCCGCGGATCACGTTCCAGCCGTAGCCTTCGAAGCGCTTGGCGGTGTCGTCGGCGAACCAGTGCTCGACGTGACCGTCGATGGAGATGCCGTTGTCGTCATACAGCACGACCAGCTTGCCCAGCTTCAGCGTGCCGGCCAGCGAGCAGACTTCGTGCGAGATGCCTTCCATCAGGCAGCCGTCGCCGGTGAAGGCGTAGGTGTGGTGGTCGACGATGGTGTGGCCGGGCTTGTTGAACTCGGCCGCCAGCAGCGCCTCGGCCAGCGCCATGCCGACCGCGTTGCCCAGGCCCTGGCCCAGCGGGCCGGTGGTGGTTTCCACGCCCGGGGTGATGCCCACTTCGGGATGGCCCGGCGTCTTGGAGTGCAGCTGGCGGAAGTTCTTCAGCTCTTCGATCGGCAGATCGTAGCCCGTCAGGTGCAGCAGGGCGTAGATCAGCATGGAGCCGTGGCCATTGGACAGCACGAAGCGGTCGCGGTTGGCCCAGGCGGGATCCTTGGGATTGTGGCGCAGGTTGCCGGCCCACAGGGCCTGGGCGATTTCCGCCATGCCCATCGGAGCGCCCGGATGCCCGGAATTCGCTTGTTGCACGGCATCCATCGCGAGGGCGCGGATGGCATCCGCCAAGGCAAGTTTAGGGGCGGTCGGATTGCTCATTCGAAAGGCTCTTTGATGCTGGCCGACCCATCGCGAAATAGGGGCCAGTTAAGTAGGTTGCGAAGCAAAAGATTTTAGCACCTGGGGATTTCCCCCCGCCCATCGGCCGGAAGGGCGAGGCGGAGCGCCGTTTTCACCCCTGTCAGAAACAACGTAGTTCCCGCAATTGCGGGGATCGGGTCCGACATTCAATATGGCAACGCCTGTCACCTTCCGGATCTCGCTACGATGATCGCCATGCTCAATATCACGCTTCCCGCCAAGGGCTTCGTCGCCTTGCGCAACGCGCTGGGCGAAGCGCCCGCGATCGCGATCAGCCAGGCGCTTGACGAGGCCCAGGTTCGCGGCGAAGCCGAGCTGGCCGCGAAGATCCTGGCGGATGCCGAAGCCAGGTTGCAGCGCGCCAGCGCAGAAACGGCCGCGAGACTGCAAAAATTCCAGGAAGAATCCAACGCCAGGTTCGAGAAGAACCGTGAAGAATCAAATGCCAGGTTTGAGAAGGGCCGTGAAGAATCAGACGCCAGGTTCGAGAAACGCCGTGAAGAATCAAACGCCAAACTGGAAAGGTCCCGCGCGGAATTCCAGCAGGTGCACCGCGAGCTGCGCGAGCAGATCGCCCAACTGCCCAACCGCGAGGAACTCAAGCGCTTCCCCACCCACGCCGACTTGGCCGAATTACGCTCCCACGTGCTGCGCCTGGACAAGAAGATGACCATGGGCTTCCTGGCCCTGAGCGCGCTGCAGCTGGCGCCAAACGCCCCGCTCTTCCTGGAATGGGGCGCCAAAGTGGTAGGCTACGCGCTCAAATAGGGCTTGCCTGCACTGACCCGCAGCATGGCGCCGGCATCCGCGCCGCAAGCCCCTGCTCCCGTCACGCCATTTTGCAACATTCATGTCCGACCCTCGCTTCTTCTGCGATGTCCCCCTAGCCCCCGGCGCCCGGATCGCCCTGCCCGACGCCCTGGCCCATCACGCATTGCGCGTGCTGCGCCTGCGCGCTGGCGAAGCCATCGTCCTGTTCGATGGCAAGGGCGGCGAGTATCCGGCCGTGCTGGAAACGGAAGGCAAGACGGGATACGCCCAATTGGGGCCGTTCAACCCCAGGGAAGCGGAGCCAGCCGGCCGCATCACCCTGGTCCAGGGCCTGCCTTCGGGCGACAAGATGGACTGGGTGATCGAAAAAGCCGTGGAGCTGGGCGCGGTCCGCGTCGTCCCGGTGGCGGCCCAACGCAGCGTGCTGCAACTGACCGGCCCCCGGCTGGAAAAGCGGGTGGCCCACTGGCAACGCATCGCCCAATCGGCCAGTGAGCAATGCGGCCGCAATCGCCTCATGAACGTGGACGCGCCGCAAACGCTGGCGCAATGGCTGGAGCAGCCCGCCGAGGGCCTGCGGCTGCTGTGCCATCCGGATGCCGACGACGACCTGGCGGGCGCCCTGGCCGCCCTGCGAAATCAGGACGGCACGCCAGCGCTGACCTTGCTGGTGGGTCCCGAGGGCGGCTGGTCCGACAAGGAACTCGATCAGGCGCGGACGGCGGGCGTGCAGTCAGTCAGGTTCGGCCCCCGGGTGCTGCGCACGGAAACGGCTGGCCTGGCGCTGATCGCCGCCGCGGCAGCCCTGCTCGGTTGGTGACACCGGCCCTGCCCGGCGGGCAGGGCAAGATCGGCGCCGACATCGGCGCCCGCTAGCCCGGAGCGGCCTTCCTTCAGTCTTATTCGTTGTCGCCGTAGGGCGCGGCGGCGACGCCGGGTTCGGGATCGGGATGACGGCCCGCATGCTCGACCACATACGCAAAGATGCGGCCATTCTCGTGGGCGAACTCGGCCGCGTCGGCGCAGACGGCCTCGATCCGGGCGGCGTCCTCTTCCAGGGCGGGATCGCCGGAATGCAGCCGGTACAGCCACAGCACCACGCCGACCTTGTGATCCAGGACGGTATCGCACAGGCAATCGTAGAGCGCGTCCAGGTTGCCGCCGAAATATTCGGGAAAATCCACCGCCTTGACGATGGCGCGCAGCACGGCCGAGCGGCTGCGCGCCGGATCGCAATTCGCCACGAACAGCGCCAGGCCAAGCTCATGCGCGGCATCTACCACGGCCTTCTTGTCCAGCCCCTCGTCATGGGGCAAGGCGCCGCCGCGCCGCAACTGGCGCTGCAAGGTAGATTGGGCATTGCGCGTCATGCCTGTGCCTCCTCGAAAAAGGCGATAACTTCGCGATTACGCTGCATCGTATCGGCATAACCCAGTTCTATCAATCGCCTGGTGTAGCTGGATTCGAATAGCAGATACGACATCAGCGCGCCGCCCCCGGGCCGGCCTGGATCGGACGATACACCGAGTACGCGAAAAAGGGCACGGGCCTGCGCCGGCATGTCATCCAGGTGCTCCAGCGCCAGCAGGTCGAGCGACTGGCTGGGCGTGATGCTCAAGACCCGGATCCGGCGCATGGCGCCGTCCTGGCCGTCCGGAACGGCGTGCTCCATCAACTGGTTGATGCGCTCCAGCCGTTCGACGTCAGCCGACAGGCCGTCCAGAAAGATACTGGACAGCGCATGGCCGCCCACCTGCGCCAGCGACGGATACGGCGGCGTATCCTCGCGGTTCTCCGGATGGGTCTCGTCGCGGAATCCGGTGCCGACCACCAGCACCCGATGCGCGCCCAGATGAATCGCCGGACTGATGGGCGCGAGCTGGCGCATGGAGCCATCGCCGCACCACTCGCCCTTGCCATGGACGTCGACGCGGCGCGCGGGGAAAACGAAAGGAATGGCCGACGAGGCCATCAGGTGGTCGATGCCGATGTCCGTGGGAATCGCCAGGCGCAGGTAGCGGTGCCAGGGCTCGATGGGTCGGTGCGCCTGATAGAAGGTCAGGTGTTCGCCGCTGGTATAGCCGGATGCCGTGATGGCCAGCGCCGAGAGCGCGCCCCGCTCCAGGTTGGACTGCAGGTTGCCGAAGTCGAGCACCCGACCCAGCAGCGCTTGCAGGGGGCTGTTGTCCAGCAGCGACTGGGGCCGCTTGCGCGTCAGGCCCGAATACATCCAGCCCAGCGACAGCAGGCCCAGCCAGCGCACGCCGGTACGGATCAGCCCTGGCGCGTCGGCCCGGTAGATCATGTCGGTGCTCAGCGAGGACCACAGGCGGCGCACCCGCCGCACGCCCAGGTGCGGACGGTCGGCCCGGCAGGCCAGCGCGGCGGCGTTGATGGCGCCCGCCGAGGTGCCGCAGATGATGTCGAAGGGATTCTGGAAACGGGAGTGCCAATCCGGATCCAGCAACTCCATGATGGCGCTGAGCACGCCGACCTGGTAGGCGGCGCGCGCGCCGCCCCCGGTCAGGACCAGTCCGGTCGGCGTGCGCGGGCACGCCGGGCCGGCGGGAGCGATTTCAACGCGGCGTATTGACATCGACCACTGTCATGGCGGTCATGTTGACAATGCGGCGCACGGTCGAGCTGGAGGTCAGGATGTGCACCGGCGCGTTCGCGCCCAGCAGGAACGGACCCACCGCCACGTTGCCGCCAGCCGCCGTCTTGAGCAGGTTGTAGGCGATGTTGCCCGAGTCCACGTTCGGGCACACCAGCAGGTTGGCATCGCCCTTGAGCGTGGACGAAGGCAGGATGCGCATCCGCAGCGCCCCGTCCAGCGCGCAGTCGCCGTGCATCTCGCCGTCGATCTCCAGCTCCGGATCCGCCTGGCGCACCAGCTCCAGCGCACGGCGCATCTTCGCGCCCGAGGCCGAGCTGCCCGAGCCGAAGTTCGAACGCGACAGCAGCGCCGCCTTGGGCGCCAGGTTCATGCGGCGCATCTGCCGGGCCGCCGCGACGGTGAACTCGGCGATCTGCTCGGCCGTGGGTTCGTCGTTGACGTGCGTGTCCACCAGCACCACCGTGCGCTCGTTCAGCAGCAGGATGTTCATGGCGGCATAGACGTTGTGCCCGGGACGCCGGCCAATGACCTCGTCGACGAAGCGCAGATGGTCGTGATAGGCGCCCACCGAGCCGCAGACCATGCCGTCGGCGTCGCCCAGATGCACCATCATCGCGCCGATCAGCGTCATGCGGCGGCGCATTTCCACGCGCGCCATCTCCTTGGTGATGCCGCGACGG
This sequence comes from Achromobacter sp. AONIH1, assembly GCF_002902905.1. Taxonomy (NCBI): domain Bacteria; kingdom Pseudomonadati; phylum Pseudomonadota; class Betaproteobacteria; order Burkholderiales; family Alcaligenaceae; genus Achromobacter; species Achromobacter sp. AONIH1. Next base: position 6,225,095 of record NZ_CP026124.1, read on the forward strand.
CACATCAGCTCCCAGTACGTGGTCCAGTACTGATGGAAGCGTTCATCATATTCGGGGTTGGTGACTTCCACGTCCTCCCCCAGGCGCAGGCGCAGGCCCAGCTTTTCGATGCGGGCCAGCAGCACCGACGGCCGGCCCACCAGGATCGGACGCGCCAGGCCTTCGTCCACCACCACCTGCACCGCGCGCAGCACGCGCTCGTCCTCGCCTTCCGAGAACACGATGCGCGCCGGGCCGCCCTCGCGCACGATGCGCTTGGCCGCCGAGAACAGCGGCTTCATGAAGGCGCCCGAGTGATACACGAACTGCTGCAGCTGTTCCTCGTACGCTTCCAGATCCGCCAGCGGACGCGTCGCCACACCGCCTTCCATCGCCGCCTTGGCCACCGCCGGCGCGATCCGCACGATCAGGCGCGGATCGAACGGCTTCGGAATCAGGTAGTCCGCCCCGAACGAGATGTCATACGTGCCATAGGCCGCCGCCACCACTTCGTTCTGCTCTTCCTCGGCCAGCTCCGCGATCGCGTACACCGCCGCCTTTTCCATCTCGCGCGTGATCGTCGTCGCGCCCACGTCCAGCGCACCCCGGAAAATGTACGGGAAGCACAGCACGTTGTTCACCTGGTTCGGATAGTCCGAGCGCCCCGTGGCCATCACCACGTCGTCGCGCACCCCGTGCGCCACCTCCGGCAGGATCTCCGGCGTCGGGTTGGCCAGCGCCAGGATCAGCGGCCGGGTACCCATCGCCGCCACCATCTCCGGCTTGAGCACGCCCCCGGCCGACAGCCCCAGGAACACGTCCGCCCCCTCGATCACCTCGGCCAGCTTGCGCGCGTCCGTCTTCTGCGCGAAGCGCGCCTTGTCCGGATCCATCAGCGTCGTGCGGCCCTCGTACACCACCCCTTCGATGTCCGTCACCCAGATGTTCTCCAGCGGCAGCCCCAGGTCCACCATCAGGTCCAGGCACGCCAGCGCCGCCGCCCCCGCGCCCGAGGTCACCACCTTCACCTGGTCGATCTGCTTGCCCACCACCTTCAGGCCATTGATGAACGCCGCCGACACGCAGATCGCCGTGCCATGCTGGTCATCGTGGAACACCGGGATCTTCATCCGCTCGCGCAGCTTGCGCTCCACCGTGAAGCACTCCGGCGCCTTGATGTCCTCCAGATTGATCCCGCCGAACGTCGCCTCCAGACCGGCGATGATCTCCACCAGCTTGTCCGGATCCGTCTCGTTGATCTCGATGTCGTACACATCCAGGCCGGCGAACTTCTTGAACAGCACCGCCTTGCCTTCCATCACCGGCTTGGACGCCAGCGCGCCGATATTGCCCAGGCCCAGCACCGCCGTGCCGTTGGTGATCACGCCCACCAGATTGCCCCGCGCCGTGTAGCGGAACACATTGGCCGGGTCGGCCACGATTTCCTCACAGGCCGCCGCCACACCGGGCGAATAGGCCAGCGCCAGGTCGCGCTGGTTGGTCAGCTGCTTGGTGGGGGTGACGGAGATTTTGCCGGGGCGCCCGAACTCGTGATATTCGAGGGCGGCTTTGCGAAGATTGGCATCCATGGGATCGGCGAGAAGCAAGTGCTAGTACAGGAAAGGGGGAAATTCTATTCCTACGGCGGCCGGCGCGATATGGCTGCGGGCGCGGGCCGCGCCCGTCCGCCAGCCCGCGCCGGCGGGGCCAGCCCATCTTACCCGCGGCCCGCGGACCGCCGCTATTGCGCGAAAGCGAGTAAGGGAAAACGACCATCCGGGTCGAACAGCGCCTTGATCCGGGCATCCAGCCGGCGTCCCGCCTCCCGGGCCGCATCGTCCAACGGCGGCGCGTCGCCGCCTGCCGCTTCCCCGGCCGCCGGCACGGCCGTGAGCAGCACCTCCTGCACCCAGGCCAGCGTGCCGCCGTGCCCCAGCAGCAGATGCGCCAGGTTGACCGTGGCGGGCGCCTGTGGCCGCAGCGCGTCCAGCCGGTAACGACCGGCCCAGGCGCCGCCCACGGCGCAGGCGGCGGCGTCCGGCCCCGTGCTCAGCTGGAACAGCGCCGGCACCAGCCGCTGCAGCGTGGCCGAGCGCAGCGGCCGTTCGTCGCTCTCGCCAAAAGGCCCCAAGGTTTCCTCCACCCCGTCGGCCAGCACCACGTCGGCCGCCAGGACCCCGGACTGCGCGCAGCGTCCCGCCGGCCAGGCGGCTGGCGCCGCCAGCCATTCGGCCAGCGTCATGGCGCCGGGCAGGCCGTCGAACTGCCGCAGGCCGGCTTGCGCCAGCACCGCCAGCGGCACGCCGGGCTGGGCCCGCCAGCGCGGCGTGTCTCCGGCCAGGCGGGCCAGGCCGCTGAGGTTCGCGGGATCCACCCGCAGGCAGGGACCAACGGCGGTTCCCTCCGCGCCGTCCAGCGCCAGGGCCACGCCGTACTCGGCGCACAGCGCCCGGGCGTGGGCCAGGTCGCCCTCGCGCGCGGGCGCCAGCCAGCCGCGCGGGCCGTCCGCGCCGGCCTCGCCCAGGTCGCGCACGGCCCCCTGGCACAACAGCGTCAGGCGCTGGATGAATCGGGCCCAAGGCGTCTGCACGGGACGCCGGCCGAGCAGGAAAGCGCGCCGGGATGGCTGCATGACTACAATCCCCCTTCTGCTTCAGATCGCTTCGAGAATCAAATGCCCCGCCTTGCCCATCGCACCAACGACTTTCTGACATTCCGAGTCATGGAACTCTTCAAGCAGGCGCAGGCCCTGCAGGCCGCGGGCAAGGACATTATCAGCCTGGGCATCGGCGAACCGGACTTTACCGCGCCGCCCCAGGTCGTGGAAGCGCTGGAGCGCGCGGCGCGTTCCGGCCTGAGCGGCTACAGCCCGACCGCCGGCCTGCCCGCGCTGCGCGAGACCATCGCCGGCTTCTACCTCGACCAGTTCGGCGCCCGCGTCGATCCCCGGCGCGTGATCGTGACCGCCGGCGCCTCCGGCGCCCTGACGCTGGCCTGCGCCGCACTGGTCAACGCCGGCGGCGAAGTGCTCATGCCCGACCCCTCCTATCCTGCCAACAGCAACTTTGTGCTGGCCGCCGGCGGCGTGCCGCGCCTGATCCCCAGCACCGCCGACAAGCGCTTCCAGCTGTCCGCCCAGGACGTGGCGCAACATTGGACGCCCGCCACCCAGGGCGTGCTGGTGGCCTCGCCCAGCAATCCCACCGGCACCTCGATCGCGCACGGCGAGCTGGCCGAGCTGCTGGCCCAGGTGCGCGCCCGCGACGGCTTCGCCATCGTCGACGAGATCTACCTGGGGCTGTCCTATGAAGGCCAGCCGCGCTCGGCGCTGACGCTGGACGACGACGTCATCGTCATCAACAGCTTCTCCAAGTACTTCCACATGACCGGCTGGCGCCTGGGCTGGATGATCGTGCCCGACAGCATGGTGGAGGCGGTCGAGAAGATCGCCTCCAGCCTGGCCATCTGCGCGCCCACGCTGGCCCAGCACGCCGCGCTGGCCTGCTTCACCGACGACGCGCTCAAGACCTTCGCGCACCGCCGCGAAGCCTTCAAGCAGCGCCGCGACTACCTGCTGCCCGAATTCGAGCGCCTGGGACTGCGCGTGCCGGTCAAGCCGGACGGCGCCTTCTATATCTACGCCGACATCAGCGACCTGGGCATGGACAGCACCGCTTTCTCGCAACGCCTGCTGCTGGAAGCGGGCGTCGCGGCCGTGCCGGGCCTGGACTTCGGTCCGGCCCACGGCGACCACACCATGCGCTTCTCCTATGCCACCGGCCTGGACCGCCTGGAAGCGGCCGTCGATCGCATGGGCAAGCTGCTGGGTCACTGAACCGGCGTTCGGGTTCCATGAAAAACAACGCGCCCCTCGGGGCGCGTTTTCCTGTGGCCGGGGCGCGACCGGATCGGGGTCAATCCCTCGCCAGCGCGATGCCCGAGGCCAGCGCTAGGCGCCGGCGCTCGGCCTGCACCTTGGCGCCATAACCGTTGTCGTCGGGGCCGGTTGCGCCGACGTAGCAGGCCAGTCCGCCATCGACCGAGCCGCGCCGGTTGATGCAGTCCTTCAGGATGGTGGCGCCCACCATGATGTTGGCGCCGGGATCCAGCGGATTCTTGCCGACCGCGTCGAACTTGTCCTGGTGGACGCTGGTCATGACCTGCATCAGGCCCTGCGCGCCCACATGGCTTTCGGCCAGCGGGTTGTAGCGCGACTCGATGGCGATCACGGCCAGCAGCAACAGCGGATCGAGCTGCTTGTCGCGGCCGACCTTGTACACCGTGCCCACCAGCGGGCCGGTGGCGTCATAGGCGACCTTGTACTTGCGCGAAATATAGTTGCGCAAGGCTTCGGCCTGCGGGCCGGTGGCGACCATGGCGGGCTTCTTGGGCGCCGGCGGCGCCACGCGGGCCGGCCCGAGCATGCCGGTGGCGTTGCTGGCGGGCGCGGCGGGCACGGCCATCGCGATGGCCGAGGACGAATCTATGCTGAGTTCGGATCCGGTGTCGGACTCGGAACCCGCTTGCATGGATGTAGGCGCGAGGGCGGTCAACAAGGCTTTGTGCACCTGCAATGCCTGGTCGCGCAAACCAGGCAGGGCGAATCCCATGCTTACCGTCACGATCACGGCAATGCCCAGGTAGACGGAGCAAATGCGCAGGGATTCGGCAAGATAGTGGTGCACTCCTTGGGCCATGCGCCTGAACAGGCTGGCCACTGACGCATCGGGCATAAAGACCTCCTGCGTATCAAAGAGGGGGTTAATGTTAACCTCTCTGGCTGATCGAAATGTAACCAAATTGCCGGGATCTGTAGTGAAATACCGCGACCTTCGAGACTTTCTCGCTCAACTCGAACGCATGGGCGAACTCAAGCGCATCGCCGCGCCCGTCTCCACGCGCCTGGAAATGACCGAGATTTCCGACCGCGTACTGCGCGCCTCGGGCCCGGCCCTGCTGTTCGAGAACGTACAGCACGACGGCCGCCCGGCGCAGATGCCGGTGCTGGCCAACCTGTTCGGCACGCCGGCGCGCGTGGCGCGCGGCATGGGCGCCGACGACGTCAGCGCCTTGCGCGACATCGGCGAGCTGCTGGCCTCGCTGCGCGAGCCCGAAGCGCCCAAGGGCCTGCGTGACGCGCTGGCCAAAGTCTCGATGCTGAAGTCGGCGCTGTGGGACATGAGCCCCAAGAACGTCAAGAGTCCGGCCTGCCAGGAAGTGGTCTGGGAAGGCAAGGACGTGGACCTGACCCGCCTGCCAATCCAGACCTGCTGGCCTGGCGACGTGGCGCCGCTCTTGACCTGGGGCCTGGTGATCACGCGCGGCCCCAACGCCAAGCGCCAGAACCTGGGTATCTACCGTCAGCAATTGCTGGGGCCGAACAAGCTCATCATGCGCTGGCTGTCGCACCGCGGCGGCGCGCTGGATTTCCGCGACCACGCGATCGCCCATCCCGGCACGCCCTTCCCCATCGCCGTGGCGCTGGGCGCCGACCCGGCCACCACGCTGGGCGCGGTCACGCCGGTGCCGGACAGCCTGTCCGAATACCAGTTCGCCGGCCTGTTGCGCGGCTCGCGCACCGAGGTCGCGCAGGCGATGGGCAGCAACCTGTCGGTGCCGGCCTGGGCCGAGATCGTGCTCGAAGGGCATCTGCTGCCGGCCTCCGACCCGCGCGCGCTGCCGCCCGCCGTGCCCGAGGGCGCCCCGCCGCCCCCGGACACCGGCTACGAGATGGCGCTGGAAGGCCCCTACGGCGATCACACCGGCTACTACAACGAGCAGGACTGGTTCCCGGTCTTCACGGTGGAAAGGATCACGATGCGGCGCAATCCCATCTATCACTCCACCTACACCGGCAAGCCGCCGGACGAGCCGGCCGTGCTGGGCGTGGCGCTGAACGAAGTGTTCGTGCCACTGCTGCGCCGCCAACTGCCGGAGATCGTGGACTTCTACCTGCCGCCCGAAGGCTGCAGCTACCGCCTGGCCGTCGTGTCGATCCGCAAGCAATACGCCGGCCACGCCAAGCGCGTCATGTTCGGCCTGTGGAGCATCCTGCGCCAGTTCATGTACACCAAGTTCATCGTGGTGGTGGACGAGGACATCGACCCGCGCGACTGGAAGGAAGTGGTCTGGGCCATGACCACGCGCATGGACCCGGTGCGCGACACGCTGCTGGTCGAGAACACGCCGATCGACTACCTGGACTTCGCCTCGCCCGTCTCCGGCCTGGGCGGCAAGATGGGGCTGGACGCCACCAACAAATGGCCGGGCGAGACCAGCCGCGAATGGGGCACGCCCATCGTGATGGACGCCGAGGTCAAACAGCGCGTGGACGCCATGTGGAGCGAGCTGGGGCTCTGACCCCGCCGGCGGGCGGCGCGCGGTCTCCCCGCGCAATCGATTGAAGCCGCCCGCGCCGCGCCTCGCGCATCCAACCGTTACAAGCCGTTCCAAACGGCCTGTGAACGAGCGCTCCGAATCCGCCGAGAGCCGCATCTTTCCAGGCCTGGCGGCCGGTTCTTAAGACTCTCTTCAACTTTGTATGCGCCTCGTCCGGGGCTTTCTACACTGCCGGCATGATGACTGTTCCGCGACGGTCCCGGCCCGGCAAGCACTGCCGCGCCCAGCGACACGCGGGCGGTCATTCTCGAACGAATCGGCAACATCAACGCCGTCCCTGTTTTCCCCAGGGATGACGATCCCGACAGTCGTCATGCCGGCCTTTCCGGATTGAATCACCGCAGGCTCTGGCAGGCGCGCACAGACGCTCCGCCCGCGCCTCGCCCGGCCAGCGCGACCTGTCGGCATCCGCCCCGCCATTCCTGGCCGGGGCATGCGCCGGACAAGCATCCGTCCCGTCGATCGTTCGCCGCAGTTCCCCGCGCCGGGAGCACGCGCCAGTCCCCTGCCGCGTGTCGAAGCAGGCGCCCGCTGAATCGCCGCCGCAGCATGCTCGCAATCGCGACGGCGTTCAAAACATTGAATAAGAGGACTCATCATGAAGAAGGTTCTGGGATTGATATTTGCCGCCAGCGTCGTGTTGGCCGCGCCGCTCGCCCACGCCAAGGAAGCCGTTCCGGCCGCCAAGCGCGTCGAACAGCCCGCCCCCGTCAGCGTCACGCTGAGCGCCTGGTCGGTCACGCTGGACAAGGCCGGCAAGGAGAGATTCAAGCGCGCCGAATCCGCCAAGCCCGGCGACGTCATCGAATACCGCGCCGAGCTGCGCAACGTCTCCCGCGCCACGCTAAAGGATCAGGCCCTGACGCTGCCGGTGCCTCCCGGCACCGCCTACGTGCCGTCCTCGGCGCGGCCGGCGCAGGCGCAGGCTCGCGCGGACGGTGGCAAGTTCGAGGCCATGCCGCTGATGCGCGTCGAGCGCAATGCGCAGGGCCAGGAAGAAAAAATCGCCGTGCCGCCCGAGGCATACCGCGCGCTGCACTGGCCGGTGACTGACCTTCCCGCTGGCAGCAGCTTCAAGGCCACGGCCCGCGTGCGCGTGACCGACACGCCTGCCGAGGCGGCCAAGGACTAAGCCGCCCGCCATGGCGGCGCGCCCTTTTGCCGCGCCGCCCGCTACCCACATCGCGTTTCCTTCATCGCGGCGCCGGATTTCCGCGCGCCCCGGGGGACGCTTTGCGTCCGAACACGGCGGAGGGCCGCGTTCGATGGTTCCACCTCTAAGGAAATTCATGAGAGCTCTACCCAAGAAGAGCGCCACGCGCTGGCTCGGCGCCGCCGCGCCAGCGCTGGTGGCCTGGTCTTTGACCTCGGGCATGGCCCAGGCGGCAACCCCGGCGGCCGGCACGATCATCAGCAACCAGGCCGCCGCGTCGTACACCGACGGCCAGGGCGTCGACCGCGTGTCGCAATCCAACGCCGTCGAGACCCTGGTGCTGCCCAAGGCCGCGTTCAGCCTGGCCAGCGACAACACCAAGCAGGCCTCGCCGGGATCCACCGTGTACTTCACGCACACGCTGACCAATACCGGCAACGCCGCCGACACCTTCAAGATCACGGTCGACAAGCCCGCCAACACCGTCGGCTCGCCGGCCTCGACCTGCGATATCTACATCGACGAGGACGGCAACGGCCTGCCCGACTCGAATACCCCGATCGGCGCTTGCGGCACGCCCTTCACCACCACCTCGGTGCTGGCCGGCGGCCTCTACCGCTTCGTCATCGGCGCCACGGTCAACGGCCAGGCCTCCATGGGCGATGAAGCCACGATCGCCGTCCACGCCAAGAGCGTCACCGACCCGGCCGCGACCGGCGCGCCCGAGCAGAACACGGACACGCTGCAAATCGCCAACGGCGCGGCGTTCAACGTGAACAAATCGTCCAACAAATCCTCCGGCCCGACGGGTTCGGTGATCACCTATACCTTCACCATCGCCAACACCGGCAACGCGGCCGGCGATCTGACCATCACCGACGCGCTCGGCAACGGCCCCACCGCGGGTCTGCGCTACGTGTCGGGCTCGGGCACCTGGTCCAACGGCCAGGGCGCGCTGACGGACGCATCGGACGGCGCCGAGAAGAGCGACGGCAACGGCGGCTCGATCGACTACCAGGCGCCCACCGAGGCGTCCAAGCCGGGCGACGTGGTGGTCAAGCTGACGGGCTTCAATCCCGGCGCGACCCAGACCGTGACCTTCCAGGCCAAGGTGGCCGACACCGCCACGGTCGGCAAGGACATGACGACCAACGCCGCCGACTACACCTGCCAGATCGGTGACGGCGGCAAGGACTGCCGCACCAACGAGGTCATCTTCGAAGTGCTGCGCGCCATGAGCGTCGTCGCCAACGGCAGCACCTCCAGCAGCGTCAACGGTTCGAACGAACCGCTGACGGTGACCGAGGCGACCGCGGGTTCGACGGTGCACTGGACCGACGTGATCTGGAACACCGGCAACGACACCGAGACCTACCAGCTGACGCTGTCCAAGGAGAACTTCCCGGCCGGCACGACCTTCATGCTGTTCCAGGCCGACGGCGCGACGCCGCTGGTCCAGGGCTTGACGCCGCCGATTCCCGCCTCGGGCTCCGCCGGAGTCTGCGCGGCGCCGCTGGTCAAGGATGCCGAGACCAACGCTTGCGGCTACCCCGTCGTCGTGCAGGCGCAGCTGCCCATGAACGCGTCCGGCGACGGCCCGTTCCTGGCCAGCTATATCGCGGCCTCGACATCCGACCCGTCGCAGACCGATTCGGTCGAGAACCAGTTAGCCAAGCTGTCGTCCGCCGCCTTCGTGCTGGCCAACGACATCTCCGCCGCCCTGCGCGGCACGGCCACGCCGCAGACCACGCTGACGGCGACGATCGGCGGCAGCGTCACCTTCCCCCTGTACGTCAAGTCCAACAGCGTCGATACCTTCGCCCTGTCGTACTCGGGCACCGACTTCAACGCGGGCATCGTCCCGGCCGGCTGGCGCGTGGAATTCCGCTCGCCCACGGCCGGCACCTGCGACGCGCCCGGCGCCCAGATCATGAACGCCCGCGTCACCGAGACGGCCGATCCGTCGGACACGACCACGCCCGACGCCACGCTGATCGCCTGCGCCGTGGTGTCCGCGCCCGAAGACGCGGCCCAGAGCACGCAGAAGGTGTATTTCAAGGCCACCGGCACCTCGGGCGTGTCCAGCGCCAAGCTCGACGCCGTCACCATCAGCGCCAATCGCCTGATCTCCCTGGTGCCGAACCAGACCCAGCAGGTCGCCCCCGGCGGCAGCGTGACCTATAGCCACGTGCTGACCAACCAGGGCAACCAGGCCGAAGGCGGCACCTGCTCGGCCATGAGCTTCTCGGGCGATAACTCGCTGGCGGGCGACGGCTGGACCTCGGTCGTGTACTACGACGCCAACAACAACGGCGAACTGGATCCGAGCGACCCCGTGGTCGAATCGCTGGCCCAGATCACCGCCTCCGGCAAGTACACCGACGGCACCGCCGCCGTGGCGGGCACGCTGCCTTCGGGCAAGGGCCTGCGCCTGTTCGTCAAGGTCTTCGCTCCGTCGAGCGCGGCCGCCGGCGAAACCGACAACCGCACGCTGCAGGCCATCGTCAAGAACAGCACCGGCGCCGGCGCCTGCGCCAGCCCCGAACCGGCCGCGCAAAGCGTGGTGGACACCAGCAACGTGATGACCGCGCAGATCCGGCTGCTCAAGGAACAAGGCCTGGATGCGAAGTGCGACGGCGTCGTAGACCTGGCTTTCAGCGCCACCCAGATCCAGGTCAAGCCCGGCGAGTGCGTGATCTATCGCGTGCAGGCCAGCAATCAGGGCGTGGACGCGGTCACCAACGTGATCATGAACGATTCGGTCCCGGCCTTCTCGACCTACGTCGACATCAAGGACTCGTCCATCTGCACCCCGGGTCAGGCCACCACGCCGGCCAATGGCGGCACCGGCTCGGTCACCTGCAACGTGGGTGAACTCAAGCCTGGCGCCAAGGCCACGATGCAGTTCAACGTCAAGCTGGACGACTGACCGTCCCTTCCCGTTCGCCTGGGCGCAAGCCCTGGCATCCGATTCGAGGCGGCTCCCGCCGGAGCCGCCTCGTCATTCCCAAAACCCTGATTCGGAAAGATTGATACGCATGCCTGTAGATTGGAGAAACTTCCTGTCTTTCCCCCAGGAGCGCGCATCCGGCGCGACGCGACCAGCCCCGGCCGCGCGCGGTCCGGGCCAGCTCGGGCGCGCCTGTCGCGCGCTGACGCTGGCCGCGCTCCTGCTGCCGGCATGGGCATCCATCTTCAGCGGCCACGCCAGCGCCCAAACCTCGATCGCGGATTCGCCGCAGGCAGGCATCATCCTGCGCACGCAGGCCGATGTCACGTTGCTGCCCGCCGGGCACACGCGGGAGGTCCGCATTCTCTCCAACATCGTCGAGGTCCGGGTCTCGCCGGTGGAAGCGTTGCTGCTCACGCCTGGCGGCTCGCGCGACGGCGTCCCCGGCGCCAGCGTGCAGATGCCGCACGTGCTGACCAATACCGGCAATATCGTCTCCGGTTATGCCTTCGACCTCAACGTCGTGGCCGGCAGCTTCGCGCCGCAAGCCCCCTACATCGTGCATGACCGCAACGACAACGGCGTCGAGGACGACGGCGATGCGCGCATCCCGTTGCAAGGCCCCGCGTTCACGCTGGAACCTGGCGAGGCCGCCAGCCTGCTGGCGATCGCCACCGTGCCCGATGATGCGCAGGACGGACAGGCGGCCGTGCTGCGCCTTTCGGCCAGATCGCAGGCGCGCAGCGTGCTCACGAGCAAGAATGATGTCATCGTCGTGCGCGAAGGCGCGGCCTTCGCCTTGCACAAGACGGCCGACGCGGACCGCGCGCAGGGCGGCGACGTGGTCGGCTACACGCTCGACGCCACCAACAACGGCAATGCCGACGCCGAAGGCACGGAGACCGGCAAGGACCTCGACGGCGCCACAGGCGCGCTGCGCATCGACGGCGTGGCCGCCCGGGCCGTGCTGCTGCGCGACCGCATCCCGGCGCATACCCGGCTGGTCAGCGGTTCGCTGCAAACCGCCATCGCCGGCGCCCGGCGACTCTGGCATGCGCCGGGCGACGCGCCGTTTTCCTATCGTTCGAGCGAAGTGGCCAATGCCGACGAAGTGGCCATCGCGCTGCCGGTCGTGCAGCGCAATCAATCGCTGCGCATGGGCTTTTCCGTGCGCGTGGACGACGACCACGCCGGCCGCGTCGACAACGTCGGCGTGCTGAACTTCCACGCCGCGGCCTCGCCCGACGGCGTGCGCATGCAGCCTAGCAATACCGTGCCCGTGATGGTGGACGGTACCGAGGGCGTGGACCTGACGCTGGTCAAGACGCACGACGGCAATTTCCACGCCGGCCTGGAGCAGGCCTACACCCTGAAGGTGCACGCGGCCAACCAGCCCAGCGCCGGCGCGATCTCCGTCGTTGATACCCTGCCCGATGGCATGCAGCTGGTCTCGGCCACGGGGCCGCTCTGGACCTGCGACGCGGCCGGCCAGACCGTCAGCTGCCAGACCTCGCAGACCATCGGCCCGGATTCGCCCAGCGCGCCGCTGACGCTGGTGGCGCGCGTGCCCGCGACCGTGCTGGCAGGCCAATCCGCCGTCACGCTGATCAACCGCGCCGCCGTCTCCGGCGGCGGCGAACCCGCGGCCTTCGCCGGCAACAACAGCGTCGAGGACCCCACCGTGATCGAAGCCGGCGCCAAGCTGTCCGGCAAGGTCTGGCTCGATCTCAATCGGGACCGCCTTCACCAGGGCGGGGAACGCCCCCTGGCCGGCTGGCGCGCGCAACTGCTGCTGCCCTACAACGATCCGGCCGCGCGGACCGCCGGCCTGCGCAGCGTGGTCATCGGCCCCGGTACGCAGTACCGCCTGGTCCAGGAGGCCGTGACCGACGCCGCCGGCGCCTACCGCATGCAGGACGTGACGCCGCGCGCGGACTACGCGCTGCGCTTCCTGTCCCCCTCCGGCTACCAGTACGCCACGCCCGTGGACGGCGACAATGGCGCCGCGCAATCGGGCGCGCGCCCGGATACGGACGCCGGCATGCTGGTGGACCTGTCGATCGCGGCGAACGCCGACATCACCGGCCAGAGTCTGCCCGTCATCCCCAGCGGCGTGGTCTATGGCTCGTCGAACCGCCAGCCGCTGGCCGGCGCCATGGTGCGGCTGAGCGGCCCGGCCGGCTTCGATCCCGCGCGCCACCTGGTGGGCGGCGCGGGCAATGCCGAACAGCGCAGCAGCGACGAAGGCATGTACCAGTTCCTGCTCACATCGGACGCGCCCTCGGGCCGCTATCAGCTGCTTACCCGGCCCTCGGCCGGCTATGTGTCGCCGTCCACGGCGCTGCCGCCCCAGCCGCAAGCCCTGGTCCTGCCCACCGGCGCGGCCCCGCTGGCGGTGCAGCCGCAAGCCGCCCCGCCGCAGCCTGGCGAGGCCACCACCTACTACACCCAGTTCACGGTATCGTCCGGCAGCCGGCCCGTGGCCAACAACCACCTGCCGCTGGACCAGGCCGCGACCCAGGGCTTGCTGCTGCGCAAGAGCGCGTCCAAGAGCGTCGTCGAAACGGTGGACTTCGTGGACTACGCGCTCGAACTGAACAACCAGACGGGCGGGCTGCTGGCCGGCGCGACCTTCGAGGACCTGCCCGCCGCCGGCTTCGTCTACCAGCAAGGCTCGGCGCGGGTCATCACCGCCGCCGGCGCCAGCGCCGTCGAACCGCTGCTCACGCCCAACGGCAAGGGCGGGCTGTCGATGCGCTTCGAGCTGCCGTCGCTGCGCCTGGCCGACCAGGAAGCGCTGCGCCTGACCTATCGCATGCGCGTGAACGTCGGCGCCCTGCAAGGCGACGGCGTCAACCGCGCCCGCGCCACCAGCGGCGCGCTGCGCTCGAACGAAGCCTCGGCGCGGGTGAAAGTGGTCGGCGGCGTGTTCGCGGAAGAGGCCTTCGTCATTGGCAAGGTCACGCTGGACTGCAACCGCAATGGCATCCAGGACGAGGAAGCCGGCGAAATCGGCATCCCCGGCGTGCGCCTGTACCTGGAAGACGGCACCTTCGCCATCACCGACAGCGAGGGCAAATACAGCTTCTACGGCTTGCGTCCGCTGACGCACGTGCTCAAGCTCGACCTGACCACCCTGCCGCAAGGCGCGGTGCTGGGTTCGGCCGGCCACCGCAACAGCGTCGACGAGCAGGCCTCGCCCGCCGTCCGCACCCGCCAGGCCAGCACCCGCTTCGTCGACCTGAAGAAGGGCGAGCTGCACAAGGCCAATTTCGTCGAACAATCCTGCGCGCCATCGGTGCGGCGGGATGTGATCGCGCGCCGCGACGCCGCCTCGGCCCAGCGAGACGAAGCCGCGTCCAGCGTGCGCCGCGACTTCAAGGCGCAGGCGCAGCTCGTGGAAACCACCGACGTGCGCAGCCGCCCGCAGACCGGCTACATGGACCCGGAGCGCGGCACGCCCGGCGCCGACCAGCCCCCGGGACGCGACGGGAAATCGCCGGCGCCGCGTGCGACGCGAACCGAAGCGGCGAACGCCGCCGGCGCGCCGGACGCCGCCACGGCCCGGCCGCTGGAGGAACTGCTGCCCGAGGCCGACCCGGAACTGGGCCTGCTCAACCTGAAGGAAGGCCAGACCCTGCCCATCGCCCAGACTTCCATCATGGTCAAGGGCCGTCTGGGGGCCGTCTTCCGCCTCAAGGTCAACGGCGCCGAAGTCGGCCAGGATCGCGTCGGCAAGAAAAGCCAGCTGCAGGACCAGGGCGTGCAGGGCTGGGAATACGTGGGCGTGAACCTGCGCCCCGGCGTCAACCGCATCCAGGTCGAGCAGCTGGACGGCATGGGCAACGCGCGCGGCAGCGCGTCCGTCAGCGTGATCGCGCCCGGCAAGCTGGCCCGCATCGAACTGAGCGCGCCCGAGCGCCCCATGGCCGACGGCCGCACGCCGGCCAGATTGCGCCTGCGCCTGACGGACCGCGACGGCGTGCCCGTGGCGGCCCGCACCCAGGTGACGTTGAACGCCACGATCGGCCAGTGGCAGCTCGAAGATCTGTCGCCCGCCGAGCCCGGCACGCAGATCTTCGTGGAAGGCGGTCAGGCCGAACTGCCGCTGACGCCGCCCGCCTCGCCCGGCGAGGGCCATGTCGAAGTGCAGGCTGGCAATCTGCGCAAGAAGATCCCGCTGGTCTTCGTGCCGGAACTGCGTCCGATGATCGCCGCCGGCATCGTCGAAGGCAGCATCAGCCTGAACCAGATCGACTTCTCGAAGATGGAGCCGGTGCGCTCGGGCGACGTGTTCGAGCGCGAGCTGCGCGCGCACAGCCGCTCGTTCAACGGCGGCAAGGGCTCGGCCGGCGGTCGCGCCGCGTTCTTCCTGAAGGGCAAGATCCGCGGCGACTATCTGCTGACCGCCGCCTACGACTCGGAAAAGACCACCCGCGACCGCCTGTTCCGCGATATCCAGCCCGACGAGTACTACCCCATCTACGGCGACTCGGCGCAGCGCGGCTTCGACGCGCAAAGCACCGGCCGCCTGTATGTGCGCATCGACAAGGACAAGTCGTACCTGCTGTATGGCGACTACACCACCGCCTCGTCCGACACGGTGCTCCAGATCTCGCAATACTCGCGCTCGCTCAATGGCGTCAAAGGCCATTACGAGACGGACATCCAGGGTCGCAAGGTGGAAGTGACCGGCTTCGCCGCGCACGACACGCTGCGCCAGATGGTCGAGGAATTCGCCGCCAACGGCACCTCCGGCCCGTTCCAGCTGCGCCACGGCGATCTGTACCTCAACAGCGAGCAGGTGGTGGTGCTGACGCGCGACCGCAACCAGCCGTCGCTGATCCTGCGCAGCGAGACCAGGCAACGTTTCGTGGACTACGAACTCGAACCCTGGACCGGCCGCTTGCTGTTCAAGGCGCCGATCCCCAGCTTCGACGCGGACCTGAACCCCAACTCGATCCGCGTGAGCTACGAAGTCGACTCCGGCGGCGAGGCTTTCGCGGTCTATGGCGCCGATGCGCAGGTCCAGGCGACCGAGAAACTGCGCGTGGGCGGCGTCTACGTGCGCGACGAGGATCCCGGCAAGTCCTTCGGCATGCGCGCGGTGACAGGCGAATACAAGTTCGGCGAGCGCACCACGCTGTCCGCCGAGCTGGCCAGCACCCGCAACGGCGACAGCAGCCTGCTGGACAGTCAGCTGACCGGTCAGCCCGGCGGCCAGGGCGAGACGCCGGCCGTCGCGCCCGGCGCCGACCTGCTGGGCGAGCACTCGGGCAGCGCCCGCCGCGTGGAGTTCCGCCACGAAGGCACGGACCTGAACGTGCTGGCGCAGTACGCCAGCGCCGACGAGGGTTTCGACAATATCTCCGCGCCGGTCTCGCAGGGCCGCACCGAGATCGCCGGCAAGGCCGAGTACCGCATCGACGAACATACCGCGCTGCGCGGCGAGATCCGCAGCAGCGAGGACGAGCGCTACGGCAGCAAGCGCGAAGGCGCCACCGTGTCGGTGGAACGCCGGCTGAGCGAAACCGTGGTGGCCGAGGCCGGCATGCGACGCTATGCGGAAACCGTCGCCGACAATGGCTACATGGCCGAACAAGGCGTGGCGCCGTACTCGGGCACCACCCTGCGCGGCAAGCTGAGCGTGCAGTGGCCGACCAACCCGAACGCCGTCGGCTACCTGGAATACGAACAGGATGTCAGCGAGTCCGACCGCCGTGTCGCGGCCGTGGGCGGCGAGTACCGGCTGGGTTCCGGCGGGCGGGTCTATGGCCGCTACGAATTCCTGTCCAGCCTGGGCAGCCTGTATTCGCTGAACGATACGCAGCGCCGCTACACCGGCCTGTTCGGCTTCGACACGCAGTACATGAAGGACGGTTCGGTGTTTTCCGAGTACCGGATGAACGATGCCATGGACGGCCGCAGCGCCCAGGCCGCCGTCGGACTGCGCAACCTGTGGAGCGTGACGGATTCCTGGCGGCTGGGCACGACTTTCGAAAGCACGCGCCCGCTGTTCGGTCCCGAGCGCGGCGACACTGGCGGCTACGGCGGCGCCTTCTCGATGCCCGGCGACTACGCCAGCCTGAACGAAAGCTCGGTGGCCGGCACGGTGGCGGCCGAGTACGTCGGCAGCGAGCGGATGAAGTTCAGCACGCGCCTGGAAGCGCGCCGCGCCACCTCGCTGGACAGCTATCTGCACACCGCGGCCGTGGCCTACAAGCTGTCGCCGGACTGGACCCTGCTGCTGCGCAACGGCGTGCAGCTGGACAAGGGCCGCGACGGCAACGCCGGCGACGCCACCCGGCTGCGCCAGCAGATCGGCGCGGCCTACCGCCCGGTGGACAACGACCGCTTCAATTTCCTGACGCGCTACGAGCATCGCGCCGAGCGCCTGTCGGGCGCGGCCAGCAGCTACCTGGCCGGCTCGGCCAGCGGCCTGGACAGCCAGTTCCTCGCCAATGGACTGCGCCAGGACACGCACATCCTCTCGGCCCACGCCAACTGGCAACCGATCAGCAAACTGACGCTGTCGGGCCGCTACGCCTTCAAGTGGACCACCGACGAATCCAACGGACTGTCGTCGAAGAACTGGGCCCATCTGGTCTACGGTCGCGCCATGTGGGACCTGGCCCGGCGCTGGGACGCCGGCGTGCAGGCCTTCGCCATGACCGGCAAGGGCGGCGCGCGCCAGACGGGTTTCGGCGTGGAAGCCGGCTACATGGTGACGCCCGACGTGTGGGTGTCGGTGGGCTACAACTTCAGCGGCTTTCGCGAGACCGATCTCGCCGGAGACGCGCAGACCAACCGGGGCGTGTTCCTGCGCCTGCGGATGAAATTCGATGAATCGCTGTTCGACGGAGCTGGGCAATGACGATGCAGGCCACAAAGAACCGCCGCCCGCGCAAGGCGCACTGGCTGCCGGCGCTGATGATCGCGGGCGCGCTGCTCATGCCCGGGATGGAACAGGCGCATGCGCAATCGCGCACCATCGTCAACACCGGCTTTGACAAACTGATGAATGGGGCCAGCCCCAACCCACCGTCGAACGCCCCGCTCTACCTGGACGATGCCCGCTGCACGCTCGGCGTAGCCGGCAAGTGCCTGGCGGGCTGGCAGTCCACGCATCCGGCTCATTATGAATTCGGGCACATGATCGAGGCCGGTTCGAGCACGGCCATCTATGGCGTCACGCCCAACAGCGGGACGGCCTTTGTCGAGCTGAACGCGGCGACCCGTTCCCGGCTGTACCAGAACATCTGCCTGAAATCCGGCGAATCGATACGATTGTCCTACTTCCTGTCGTCGCGCAGCGGAACCAACGGCGCATTCGCCAGCCAGGTTCAGGCCGGCATCTGGCCGCTGAATCATGCCGGCCCGATCGGCGGAGCGATCATGGCCGTCCCGTCCAGCGTGCGCCCGGCTGAGCAACCGGGCTGGAACGAGGAAACCGCCGTGCTGACGCTGCCCGCCGGCTACCCGTCCGGCATCTATCAACTGGGTTTCGAGGCCATCCTTCCAGGTAACAATTCCAGCTACAGCAATCTGCTGGACAACGTCACCATCCCGATCAAGCCGCTGATCGACCTGGGCGGCAGTCAGATGAACGCGGTGGCGATCGAGGGGGCTGAGGCGCCGGCGATCAAGGTGCGGATCAATGGCCGCGTGAACACGCCCATCACGCTGGTGTTCAAGGCCTCCGGCACGGCCAAGCCGGACGAGGACTACCGCCTGGGCCAACCCGCCGGCCTGCCGGGTTCCACGCCCACGCTGGAGCACAAGGACGGCAGCGATACCTGGACTCTGTTGGTGCCGCAAGGCGAGTACCACGGCGGCTTGTCGACGACCGTGGGCGGCGGCGTCATCAGCCTGCCCTTCGAAGCCCTGGCGGATGACGCCGCCGAAGACAACGAGACCGCGGTCTTCACGCTGCAGGCGCCAGGCGTCAACGGCGCGTCTCCCTCATTGGACTGGAACATGGAAGATCCGGTCTGCAGCGGCACCGGCGATACCGTCAAACAGGCCAGCTATCTCATCAAGGAAGCGGTACCCACGATCAAGTTCAGCGGCACGGTGTACAACGACCAGAACGGCAACGACGCGCTGGACGAGCAAGAGAACTGGACCTCGGTGGAGCCGCTGGCCTCGAACGTCTACGTCAACCTCGTGCGCAAGAACGAAGTCGTGTCCTCGCAGGCGGTGGTGCCCGGCGCGGGCAGCTATCAGTTCGCCGCGCCCAGCGATACGGACTACACCATCGTCCTGTCGGACTCCCCCGCCAATCCGTCTCCTACGCCCCCGGTCTACTGGCGTTTCAAGAGCCCGGCGTCCGGCATTCTCGGCCCCTATTCCGAGGGCCAGGATACACAGGACTTCGGCCTGACGCCCGCCACCGACGCCTCGCTGTCCAAGGCGTTCGACCAGATCCGCATCCCGCTGCAAGGCAAGGCGAAGGTCATCTTCAAGCTGAAGAACAGCAACAACGGCCTGGATCAGCACGATGGCCTTGCTTTCACCGATCTGCTGCCAGAGGGCCTGCTGATCGATGGACAACCCCAGGCCGCGCAATGCGGCGGCACCGTGACGGTATCCACCCAGGACGGCCGCTCGCGCCTGCGCTTTGCCGGCGGCAGCCTGCCCAAGGGCGTCAGCAGCTGCGACGTGACCGCGACCGTGCTGGGCCAGACCCTGGGACTGAAAACCAATGATCAGTCGAATCTGAGCGAGGTCTCATCCAACCTGGCCGTATCGGTCAATGCCAGCATTCGCGTCGGCCTGAACTACGACGTGGAGGGTGCGGTCTACCGAGACGCCAACGCCAACGGCCATCTCGACGCGGAAGAAGGCGGCGTCGGCGCAACGTTGTGGGTCAAGTTGACGCCGCGCGCGGGCGGCCAATGCCAGGCGCCGGCGCTGGACGTCGTGGTCGCCGACGCGGCCAGCGGCCGCTACCACATCAAGGCCGCGCCCGCGGGCGACTATTGCCTGATCCCCTCCGACAACAGGGATCCGGCAGACATCACGCCATCCACGCCGGGCTGGACGCCGTCGGCGCCGGCGGACGGCCGGCTGTCCATCTCGATCAGCAACGCGGACCTGCGCAACCGCGACCTGGGCCTGTACCGAGGCCTGATCGTCAAGGGCCGGGTGTTCCGCGATACCGGAACGCCGGACGCCCGGGCCGGCAACACCGCCAACAACGGCGTCGCGGACAGCGCGGAACCTGGCCTGCCGGGCGTCGGCGTGCGCGTCCAGGCCGGCGGCCGCGTCTATTCCAGCGGCTCGACCGATGCCGACGGCGCCTACGCGCTGTTCGTGCCCGTGCCGCAGGACGGCGGCCCCGCCGCCGGCCAGCCCATCGAAGTGGCGCAGACCAATCCGCAGGGCCACGTCTCCACCGGCGCCTCGGTGCAGGGCAAGCCGATCTCGGGCTCGGCCAGCGTCGGCGGCACGCAATACACCTACGACCGCGACGCCGACATCCTCAGCTTCGCACCCGGCGGTCGCAGCGTCCTGGACGGCCTGGACTTCGGCGACGTGCCCGACAGCCGCCTCAGCCACGACGGCAACCTGGACGGCACGCCGGGCGCGGCGCTGACCTTCCCGCACGTCTTCACCGCCGGCACCCGTGGCAGCCTGCGCCTGAGCAGCAGCGCCGTGCCCTCGCCGCCAGCGGAGAACTGGACCGATGCGCTGTATCGCGACATCAACTGCAATGGACAGATCGACGTCGACACGGATACGCTGATTCCATCCGAACAGGTCTTCGATCTGAACACCGGCCAAAACCTGTGCCTGGTGCACAAGCAGTTCATTCCCGCCAATGCGGCCACCGGCCACCGCAACGTCGTCACGCTGCGCGCGGAACTGACCTACGCCAACGCCGCGCCGGCGCTCAGCGCCGTCTACACGCGCGAGGACCGGACCACGGTGGCGCAATCCGGCGCGCTGGAACTGGTGAAGGAGGTGCGCCACACCGGCCCCAACTGCACGCCGCTGCCCTCGCCGCAGGGAGACTGGACCAGCAACAATCAGGCGCGTCCCGGCGACTGGCTGCAATACCGCATCACGTACCGCAACAAGAACATCGATCCCTTGCGCAACCTGGTCATCACCGACGCCACGCCGGCCTTCACCCGCTACGTCAACGCAACCTGCGGCACCAGCACGCCTGACGGCCTCGCCTGCTCGCCGCCCAGCGCCGGCAGCAATCCCCCATCCGCGCCCAAGGCGGGCGCCGCCGGCATCCTGCGGTGGGAGTTCCAGGACAAGCCAGGCGCGACGGGCGGCCTGCTGAGCGGCGCAGCCGGCAACGTGGATTTCTGCATCCAGCTGGAACCCTGAGAGGCGGCGCGGTCACGCGCATGGCCGCCCGATGCGCGATGCCCGCCATGCCGCCACTGTCCAGCGACCCGCAAACAAAAACGCCATCCTGTTTCCAGGATGGCGTTCATTGCCAGGAAGGCGGCGGATGAAGGACGCCGAACCTCAACGCTCGTCCGGATCCTTGCCGCTTGCTTCCTGCCAGGTTTTCCACAGCTGCCAACCCACCAGCGCGCCCGCCGCGACCTTCAGCAGGCGAAAGCGCTTGCCTCCACGCATGAACATGGCGGACAGCGACGAGCTGACCAGTGGATAACGGCGCGCCAGGCCGATGGCCTGCAAGGCCCAGCGTGACGCATTGCTGGACGCCAGTCCGGGCAGCAGGCTCTTGAGGAGCGAGGCCGGCTCCAGCTTGCGGCCGGCGCTGGCGATGCCCTGGGCCAGGGATTCGCGCTCGATGGCGGCGCGCGCGCGCAGCAGCTCGATGCGCACCGCGCGGTCGATGGAGGGAGAACGTTTTGCCATGGCTCAGTCCTCCCCGCGCCGGCGCGGATCCTCGTCATGCGCGTCGCGCACGCGCTCGAGCAGTTCCGCGTCGCGGCCCAGCTCTTCCAGCGTGGCCGAGAACGGCGGCGGGCCATAGAGCAGCGCCTGCCTGACCGCGACCAGCAGCCCCACGCCCAGCACCGCGTACAGACCGGCCAGCAGGCCCAGCGCCAGATAACGGTTTTCGGTGGGCCAGAACGCCACCGCGATGCTGACCGTGAACACCAGCACCGCCAGCGTCAGGAACAGCAGGGCGGCGAAGGCCATGCCCAGCAGCTTCAGCAGCCGCGCCTTTTCATCCGCCGCCTCCAGAGCCAGCAGCTCCAGACGCGTGCGCAGCAGCCCGACCAGGCCGGAGGCGACGCCAAATACAGATTTACGCAG
Organism: Achromobacter sp. AONIH1; assembly: GCF_002902905.1. Classification (NCBI taxonomy): domain Bacteria; kingdom Pseudomonadati; phylum Pseudomonadota; class Betaproteobacteria; order Burkholderiales; family Alcaligenaceae; genus Achromobacter; species Achromobacter sp. AONIH1. Next base: position 6,246,829 of record NZ_CP026124.1, read on the forward strand.
ACCCATGAGTCATGACGCGACCGCGCGGACGGCCGGACGATGCGTCCGGGCCGCCACGCAAGCCGCGCCGTTCCCGTCAGCGGCGGCTGATCAGCAGGCCGAGCAGCAGGCCGGTCACGCCCGCGATGCCGATGGCCTGCCAGGGATTGTCGTGCACGTAGTCGTCGGTGGCGCGCGCCGCCTTGCGGCCGCGCTCCAGCACCGCGTCCTGCGCCTCGTAGAGGGCCTCGCGGGTGCGTTTCAGGGAGGTCAGCGCGCGGTCGCGCAATTCGTTCGCCTTGTCACCGGTGCTGCTGGCGGCTTCGCGCAGCAGGCTCTCGGCATCGTTCAGACTGGTCTTGACACTGTCGATCAGGCGTTCTTTCGCCGCGTCGTCGGTTTTCTTGGTGGCCATGTGTTGAGCTCCTGTTGTGTGTCGATGACAAAAACATCATACCAGCCGCGTCACGCCCCACGGGCGGTCGCGGCCCCGCGCTACTTGATCTGCGTGATCTCGACGGCGGATTTCACGCCGCCCTGATCGATGTCCTGCTTCATCACCAGGTTCACCGCCGGGCAATACCAGTCAGTGACCGTGGTGTTCATGCCGGGAATCGGAATCGTCAGCCCCTGGAACGAAGCCATGGTGGGATCGGAATTGCGGGTGTAGGTGATCGGGTGGCAGGACTGCTTGCCCAGCGCCGTGTCCACCGGCTTCTGCTGCCCCACCGTCTTCTGGCCGATGCGCACGGTGGTGCTGGGCTGACCGCCCACCGGCGCGTCCTTGCCGATCTTCAGGCGGAAGGACGAGCCCGGCAGCTTCTGGCCGGCATTGAGCTTGCCGTCATAGGCGAACAGGCCCAGCATGCGCAGGTCGAACTGGCCCTCGGAAGGCTGGGGCGCCTCGCCTGCGGATGCGTACTTCAGAAAGGTCGCCTGGCCGTTCTTGACCGTCATCAAATAGTCCAGCTTCGATTTGCCCGGCGGCAGGCCGGCGTAGCTGAAACGCGCCACGCCCTGCACCCGCGCGCGGCAATTGTCGCCATTGCTTTTTGTAACCTCGGCAAAGCTGAGGTCGGCGCCTAGCGCCAGGTTGCCCGTGCCGGTCAGCTGCACGGCGCCGCCGTCGTGCATGAATTGCGCGTCGCACACGCCGGCCTGCGCCGCGCCCGCCGCCGCCATCATCACCGCCAAGCCTGCCCAATTTCGCAATGCCACTCGTCGCTCCAGTAATCCGGAAAATACGTCCCGCCCGCGAGCGGAAACTGGATCGATACTACACCGGGCGGCGCGGACGGCATATGTCCGAACGTGACAGTCCGATCAAGCGGCAACGGCATCCGGCCGGTCACCCCGCCGGCGCCAGCCGCGCGATGCGCGCGCGGATTTCCGGGACGCAGGAACCGCAGCCCGTGCCGCAGCCCAGCCCGGCCTGCAGCCCGTCCCAGTCCAGGCCGTCGGCGATGGCGGCGTCGATGGCCGCCTCGTCCACGCCCTTGCATATGCACACCATGCGCTTGCGCGCCGCCTCGATGCGCCCGGTCAGCAGCGCGGCCAGGCTGGCCGGCGCCGCATCGCCGCCGGCCCAGGCCAGCAGCGCGTCCTGCGCGCGCAGATCGCCGGTGAGCAGGAACGCCGCGGGCGCGCCGTCGGCGGTCCGCAGGCGCCGCAGCACGCCGCGCGCCGGATCGTCGAAGGCGGCGTCCGGACAACGCAATTCCAGGGCATCCAGCAGTTCCTCCAGCGCCGCGCCGTCGGGCGCGTCCGCCGCGCCCAGTTGCAGGCGCGCGCCGCCCACGGCGGCCGGCAGGACCACCGCGTAGTCGTAGCGGCCCAGCCACGGGGCCAGGCGGGCGCGCAGCGCCGGGCCGTCGCCCTGGATCCAGCCACACGCCCGCCAAGTCAGCTTGGCCGGCTCGGCCGAGATGGCCGCGTGCTTGAGTTCCGGCTGGCGGGAGATGGGATCCGCCGCGTCATGCGTCAGCGCGTTCACGCCCAGTCCGGCCATGTAGGCGCTGCCCCAGTGCATCGGCAGGAAGGCCTGGCCGGGCCTGAGTCCCTCGTCCGGCCGCGCCGGCAGCACGATGCTGCCACGCCGCGACTTGAGCCGGGCCAGCGCGCCGGGCGCGAGCCTGAGCCTGCGCATGTCCTCCGGATGCAGCGACACCCAGGGCTCATCCACATGCTGCGTCAGCGCGCGGGCGAGCGAGGTGCGCGCCAGCGTGTGCCAATGGTCGCGCAGCCGTCCCGTGGTCAGCTTGAGCGGGTAATGCGCCGACACGGATTCGACGGGCGGCCGGTAGCCCAGGTCATGGAAACGGGCGCGCCCGTCCGGCGTGGGATAGCGTCCATCGCCATACAGGCGCGCCCTGCCCTGCCCCGCGCGATACGGCCACTGCTGCGGACCGTCGCGCTCCAGCGTCGGGTAGTCCAGCGCGCTGTAGTCCAGATCCCGGCCCGCCGTCATCCTGGCGTGCTCGGCGTACACCTCGCTTTCATCGCGATAGCCGAACAGCGCGGCCTTGCGCGGCGCGATGCGGGCCGCCAGCCTGAGCGCAACCGCCTGCGCCAGCCGCCAGTCGGGCATGGCGTCGCCCGGCGGCGCGATGGCGGCCCGCACGCGGCTGATGCGGCGCTCCGAATTGGTCATGGTGCCGGATTTCTCCGGCCAGGTCGCGGCGGGCAGCACCAGGTCGGCATGGGCCAGCGTCTCGGCGCCGGCATAGGCTTCCTGCACGATCACGAAATCCGCGCGCGCCAAAGCGGCGCGCGCGCGGGCCTGGTCGGACATGGACTGAGCCGGGTTGGTGGCGGCGATCCACAACACCTTGATGCGGCCCTCGCGCGCGCGCTCGAACAGCTCCAGCGCGCTGGCGCCGGGGGTTTCGGGCAAGGCGTCCACGCCCCATAGCGCGGCCGCCTCCGCGCGGTCGCCGGCGTCGGCCGGATCGCGGTGCCCCGGCAGCAGCGTGGCCATGCCGCCGGCTTCGCGCCCGCCCATGGCGTTGGGTTGGCCGGTCAGCGAGAACGGCCCCGCGCCCGGCTTGCCGATCTGGCCCGTGGCCAGGTGCAGATGGATCAGCGCGGTGTTCTTGTCGGTGCCGCTGGCCGACTGGTTCAGGCCCATGGTGTACAGCGACAAGGCGGCGTCCGCGCCGCCGAACCAGCGCGCGGCCTGGATGATGTCCCGCGCGGGAATGCCGCAGACCTCGGCGGCCGCGCCGGGCGTGAACTCATGGATGCGGGCCTTGAGCGCCTCGAAGCCCGAGGTATGGGCTCGGATGTAGTCCTGGTCGACCAGCCCTTCCCACACCATCACGTTCAGCATGGCGTGGAACAGCGCCACGTCCGAGCCCGGCGTCAGCGGCAGGTGCAGGTCGGCGCCAGAGGCCGTGTCGGTGCGGCGCGGATCGACCACGATGAGCTTCATGCCGGGCCGGCGCGCGCGGGCGGCTTCGAGCCGGCGGAACAACACCGGATGGGCATAGGCCATGTTGGACCCGGCGATCAGCACCGTGTCGGCCAATTCCAGGTCCTCGTAGCAGGCGGGCGGCGCGTCGGCGCCCAGCGTGCGCTTGTAGCCCGACACCGCGCTGGACATGCAGAGCCGCGAATTGGTGTCGATGTTGTTGGTGCCGACCAGCGCCCGCGCCAGCTTGTTGAAGACCGCATAATCCTCGGTCAGCAGCTGGCCGGACAGGTAGAAGCCGACAGAATCCGGCCCGTGCCGGACGATGGCGTCGGCCAGCCGGTCGGCAGCGATGTCCAGCGCCTGGTCCAGCCCGACCGACTTGCGCGGCTCGTCCTTGCCCGCGCGCCAGGACGCGGCGAGCACGCGCGCATGATCGGCGCGGACCGTGTCGGCCAGGGCCAGGCCCTTGCTGCACAGCCGGCCGTGGTTGGCGGGGTGGCTGTCGTCGCCGCGCACCGCCAGCACCGCGCCCTGGCTGACCCGCACGCGCACGCCGCAGCCCGTGCCGCAGTAGCAGCACACGCTGGCTACCTCCGCGCCCTCGTCCCGCGCCGGATGGATGCTGACCGGAATCGCCGCCGCGTCCATGGCTAATCCAGGTCCAGGCTGACCACGCCGGCCTCGACCCGGACAGCGACCGCCCGGGCGCAGCCCACGTCGGGCGCCTGCGCCTGGCCGCTGTCCAGGTCGATTACCCAGTTGTGCAAGGGGCAGGTGACCGAACGGCCGTGCACCAGGCCGGCCGACAAGGGACCGCCCTTATGGGGGCAGCGGTCGATCAGGGCGAACACCTCGTCGCCATGGCTGCGAAACACGGCGATGTCCTCGCGGCCGGGACGGCGCACGATGCGGGCGCCCTGCGGCGGAATGTCCTCGACCCGGCAGATCTCGGACCAGTTTTGCGTGATGGTGGCGGTTGTCATAGCGGCGCTCATGCGGAAAGGATCTCGAACTCGCGCGCGGCGGGCGCGCCCGCCGTTCTCTCGCGCCAGGGATCGGACTCGAAGGACAGGGCGAAGCGCAGCCGCGCGTACAGGAGCTTGCGGTTTTCCGGGTCCTCGACCACCTGCCGCCTGGCGTGCTCCAGGCCGACGCGGGCCAGATAGTGCACCGTGCGTTCCAGGTAGAAGGCTTCCTCCCGATAGAGCTGCAGGAACGCGCCGGCATACTCCAGCACCTCGTCCTGCGTCTGCACCTTGACGAAGAACTGGGCCACCTCGGTCTTGATGCCGCCGTTGCCGCCCACGTACAGCTCCCAGCCCGACTCCACCGCGATGATGCCCACGTCCTTGATGCCCGATTCGGCGCAGTTGCGCGGGCAGCCCGACACCGCCAGCTTGACCTTGTGCGGACTCCACATGCCCACCAGGTCCTTCTCCAGCGCGATGCCCATGCCCGTCGAATCCTGCGTGCCGAAGCGGCAGAACTCGCTGCCGACGCAGGTCTTCACGGTGCGCAGGCTCTTGCCGTAGGCATGGCCCGAGGGCATGTCCAGGTCCTGCCAGACCTTGGGCAGGTCTTCCTTGCGCACGCCCAGCAGGTCGATGCGCTGCCCGCCCGTCACCTTCACCATGGGGATCGCGTACTTGTCCGCCACGTCGGCGATGCGGCGCAGCTCGGCCGCGTTGGTCACGCCGCCCCACATGCGCGGCACCACGGAATAGGTGCCGTCCTTCTGGATGTTGGCGTGCATGCGCTCGTTGGCCAGCCGGGACTGGCTGTCGTCGCGCGCCTCGCCCGGCCAGGTGGACAGCAGGTAGTAATTGATGGCGGGACGGCAGGTCGCGCAGCCGTCCGGCGTGCGCCATTCCATGAAGGCCATCACATCGGCCACGCGGGTCAGGTGATGCTCGCGGATGGCGCGGCGCAGCTCGCCGTGGGTATGCGAGGTGCAGCCGCACACCGGCTTTTCCGAGCGGGGCTTCACGTCCGCCGCGCCGCCCACGCAGTTGATCAGGATCTGCTCGACCAGCCCCGTGCAGGAGCCGCAGGAGCTGGCCGCCTTGGTGTGTTTCTTGATCTCGTCCACCGTGAACAGGCCCTGCTCGCGGATGGCCTTGACGATAGTGCCCTTGCAGACGCCGTTGCAGCCGCATACTTCGGCGCTGTCCGCCATGCCGGCGGCACGGCTCTCGCCCGCGTGACCGGTATCGCCCACGGCGTGCTCGCCGAACATCAGCTGGTCGCGCAGCGCGCCGATCTCCTTGCCCTCTCGGATCAGCCGGAAATACCAGGCGCCGTCGGCCGTGTCGCCATACAGGCAGGCGCCCACCAGACGGTCGCCCTGGATCACCAGCTTCTTGTAGACGCCGGCCGAGGGATCGGCCAGCGTGATCGCCTCGGTCAATCCGTCGCCCACGAAATCGCCGGCCGAGAACACGTCGATGCCGGTCACCTTGAGTTTGGTGGACGTGACGCTGCCCTCGTAGCGCCCGATGCCATGCAGCGCCAGATGGTTGGCGGCCACCTTGGCCTGCTCGAACAGCGGCGCGACCAGGCCGTAGGCCATGCCCCGGTGCCTGACGCATTCGCCCACGGCATAGATGCGGGGATCGTAGGTCTGCAGCGTGTCGCTCACCACCACGCCCCGGTCCACATGCAGGCCGCAGCTTTCGGCCAGCTCGGTGTTGGGCCGGATGCCCACGGCCATCACCACCAGGTCCGCGGCGATCTCCTCGCCATCGGCGAAGCGCAGCGCGCGCACCCGGCCGTCATCGCCCGCCAGGATCGCCTGCGTCTGACGCTGCATCAGGAAGCGCAGTCCCCGCGCCTCCAGGCTCTGCCGCAGCAGGCCGGCGGCCGCGCCGTCGAGCTGGCGATCCAGCAGCGCTTCGCCCAGGTGCACCACGGACACGTCCATGCCGCGCGCGGCCAGGCCATTAGCCGCTTCCAGGCCCAGCAGGCCGCCGCCGATCACCACGGCATGGCGGTAGCGCGCGGCCGCGTCGATCATCAGGTTGACGTCGCGGATATCGCGGAACGTGACCACGCCGTCCAGCTCGCATCCCGGCACCGGCAGCATGAACGGATTCGATCCGGTCGCCAGCAGCAGGCGGTCATAGGGCAGCGTGGCGCCATCGTCGAGCTGCGCGATGCGCCGCGCCCGGTTCAGGCCCGTGACCTTGCGGCCCAGCAGCAGCCGGATGCCGTTCGACGCGTACCAGTCCTCGCGGTTGAGGATGATGTCGTCCAGCGTCTGCTCGCCGGTCAGCACCGGCGACAGCAGGATGCGGTTGTAGTTGACGTGCGGCTCGGCGCCGATCACGGTGATGTCGTACAGGTCGGGCGCCAGTTTCAGCAGTTCCTCGACCGCGCGGATGCCGGCCATGCCGTTGCCCACCACCACCAACTTCTGTTTCTCTTGCATGATGTCCCTCTCAGCCTGTAGTTCCGGATGCGCTCAGGCCACGGCCCGCGAGGCTCCGGCGTCGTCCGGCGCGCCGCCCTCGGCCCTGCCGGCCTGGACGCCGGGCTCGCGAGCCGCGGCGATCTCCGGATTGCCATGGCGGCGGTGCAGGAAGTCCACCACCGCGGCGCGGCAGGCGAGGTAGACCGCGTCATTGGCCAGCGCCACGCGGTCGCGCGGTCGCGCCAGCGGCACGGCCAGGATCTCGCCGATGGTGGCGGCCGGCCCGTTGCCCAGCATGACGATGCGGTCCGACAGCAGCACGGCCTCGTCCACGTCGTGCGTGACCATGATGGTGGTGGTGCGCGTCTTGGCCACGATCCTGAGCAGCTCGTCCTGCAGATGCGCGCGCGTCAGCGCGTCCAGCGCGCCGAACGGCTCGTCCATCAGCAGCACGCCCGGCTCGATCGCCAGCGCCCGCGCGATGCCCACGCGCTGCTTCATGCCGCCGGATATCTCGCGCGGCAGCTTGTTCTGCGCGGGCAGCAGTCCCACCAGTTCCAGCGCCGCGCGCGTGCGCTCGGCCAGCCGGGCGCGGCTTTCGCTGCCGCCGAACACACGCTCCACCGCCAGGTGCACGTTCTGGAAGCAGGTCAGCCAGGGCAGCAGGGAATGGTTCTGGAACACCACCGCGCGGTCGGGCCCGGGTCCGGTGATCTCGCGCTCGGCGCACAGCAGCACGCCGGTGGTGGGGCGCGTCAGGCCGGCGATCAGGTTCAGCAGCGTGGACTTGCCGCAGCCCGAATGCCCGATCAGCGTGATGAACTCGCCCTGGTCCACGGTCAGGTCGATATCGCGCAGGGCCACGAAATCGCCCTTGCGCGTGGCGAAGGTCTGGCCCACGCGTTCTATGCGTACATGCTTCTTCATGCGGCTACTCCTCGGCGTAGGTAAAACGGCGCGCCAGCGCGACCAGCAGCGTTTCCAGCGCCAGCCCCACGATGCCGATCACGAAAATGGCGATGACGATGTGCTCGACCTTCAGGTTGTTCCATTCGTCCCATAGCCAGAAGCCGATGCCGGTGCCGCCGGTCAGCATCTCGGCCGCCACGATCACCAGCCAGGCCGTGCCGATGGACAACCGCACGCCGGTCAGCACATAGGGCAGCACCGCCGGCAGCAATACCTTGGTGACGACCTTCCATTCCGACAGATTCAGCACGCGCGCCACGTTCAGGTAGTCCTGCGGCACGCGCGTCACCCCAACGGCGGTATTGACGATCATGGGCCAGATGGAACAGATGAAGATCGCCCAGATGGCGGCCGGATTGGCGGCCTTGAACAGCAACAGGCCCAGCGGCAGCCAGGCCAGCGGCGACACCGGCCGCAGCAGGCTGACGATGGGCGAGAACATGGCGCGCAGCGCGGCATAGCGACCGATGGCGAAGCCCGCCGGTATGCCCACGATGGCGGCCAGCCCGAAGCCGACGGCCACTCGCTGCAGCGAGGCCAGCAGGTTCCAGCCTATGCCCTTGTCGTTGGGCCCGTTGTCGTAGAAAGGATCGGCGAACAGCGCCTGGGCCGCGTGCCAGGTGACGCCGGGCGTGGGAATCTCGGGAATGCCCATGGCCACCGCCTGCCATGCCAGCACGAACACCGCGAATCCAGCCACCGGCCCGGCCGCGGCCTTGAGCAGGCCCTCGACGCGGTCGCGCCAGAAGGCGCCCGTCCGGCCCGCGCCCGCCATGGAGGAGATCACATTGAACATTTCCTTCTCCCTCGTTGCGGCGCTCAGGCCTTGACCTTGAAGCCGTCGGCATAGGCCGCCGGATCGCTGCCGTCCCAGGCCACGCCGTCGACCAGCGTGGACTTGCGCATCTCGCCGGCGGGCAGCGCCACGCCGGCGGCCTGCGCCGCCTGGCGGTACACGTCGATGCGATTGATCTGCCGGGCCACGGCCAGGTAGTCGGGATGCGTCTTGAGCAATCCCCAGCGCTTGTGCTGTGTCAGGAACCACATGCCGTCGCTAAGGTAGGGGAAGTTGGCCGCGCCATCGGCATGAAAGCGCATGGCATGCGGATCGCTCCAGGACTTGCCCAGGCCGTCCTCGTAGCGGCCCTGCATGCGGCCGACGATGCCGCCCGCGTCGGTATTGACGTAGGACTTGGCGGCGATGGTCTCGGCGGTCTTCTGGCGATTGGCCTCGGAAGCGTCGATCCACTTGCCCGCCTCCAGCACCGCAGCCGTGACGGCCCGCGCCGTGTTGGGATGGCGCGCCACGAACTCGGCGCTGGCGCCCAGCACCTTTTCGGGATGATCGGCCCAGATGCCCTGCGTCGTGATGGCGGTGAAGCCGATCTTGTCCATGATCGCGCGCGCGCCCCAGGGCTCGCCGACGCAGAAGCCGTCCATGTTGCCCACACGCATGTTGGCGACCATCTGCGGCGGCGGCACGGTGATGGCCTTGGCGTCGCGCATCGGATCGATGCCATGCGCCGCCAGCCAGTAATACAGCCACATGGCGTGGGTGCCTGTGGGAAAGGTCTGGGCGAAGGTGTATTCGCGCTTGTCGCTGGCCATCAGCCTGGCCAGCGACTCGCCGTCGCGCGCGCCAGCCTGCAACAGCTTGTTGGACAGGGTGATCGCCTGGCCATTCTGGTTCAGCCCCATAAGCACCGCCATGTCCTTGCGCGGACCGCCGATGCCCAGGTGCACGCCGTAGACCAACCCATACAGCACATGAGCGAAATCCAGCTCGCCGTTCATGAGCTTGTCCCGCACGCTGGCCCAGGAAGCCTCCTTGGACAGCGTGATGGTGACGCCGTGCTTCTTGTCCAGGCCCAGCGCCGAGGCCATCACCACGGACGCGCAATCCGTCAGCGGGATGAAGCCGATCTTCACCTCGGTCTTTTCCGGCGCATCGGTGCCGGCCGCCCAGGCGCCGGCTCGCACCAGCGGATCGACCAGGGACAACAGGCCCGCGCCCGTCGCCGCGCGCGCGGCCCCCGCGAGCCAGCTGCGGCGTCCGGCATCGGCGCCATCGCGCGGGTCGGGTTTCGGGGCGTGTTCCGAACGGTCATGGTGTGACGACATGGGCATGGCTCCTGGCAAAAAAAACGCCCCGCCCGCCACGGACCGGATCCGGTGGCGGGCGAGACGTCGTTGTCCCTGGCCGCGAATGCGCGGCGTTCAGCGTGGGCGACCGCCGTTGGCCGCCACTACCCCACAAGCAAGCGCCGTGCCAACCCCCGCCCCCCCCAGGCGCGGACCGGCGCAAAGTCCGTGATACCGCATGGATACTGGCTTGACGGCCGATCGACGCGGGCGCGGACCAACACCTTGCGGACACACACGGATGCGCCACAACGTGCGCCGGCGCACCAAGCCTGTGCGCGCCATGCCCCGCGCTTGTGCGCGCCGCGCGGCGGTTGCGCGCGCCGCGGCATGGCATGGAAATTGCGTGATCACCGCTATCCGGATTTGCAGGATCGAACGCCCCATGCTGAAAGTCATGCTGCTCAACGATGGCGAGGGACGCGCGGCGTCGCTGCGGCAGACGCTGGCGGCCGCGGGCGTGCGCGTCGTGGCCGAGGCCGCGCCGGGCATGGATCTGGCCGCCGCGATCGAAGACGCCGCTCCCGATGTGGTGCTGATCGACAGCGACGCGCCCGGTCGCGACACGCTGGAATATGTCTGCGTGGCCAGCGAGCACAGCGACCGGCCGGTGGTGATGTTCACCGGCGACGGCACGCGCGCGGCCATCCGCGAGGCGTTGCAGGCGGGCGTGGCCGCCTACGTGGTCGGGGACGTCCCCGCCGCCCGCATCGAAAGCCTGCTGACCGTGGCGATCGAACGCTTCGCCGTGGAGAAGTCCCGGCGCGAGGCGCTGCGCGAAGCCAAGCTTCGGCTGGCGGACAGGCAATGGGTGGAAAAAGCCAAGGGCATCCTGATGCAGACCCGCTCAATTTCCGAGGACGAGGCCCACCGGCTGTTGCGCGAACGCGCCATGCAGGCCCAGAAGCGCCTGGGCGAGGTGGCGCGCGAGGTCGTTGAGTTCAGTCAATGGCTGGGCCCGGGCTGAGCGTTAATAAGTTTTGGATATATGAATTCAATAAATCAAAAGTTGTGGGGATGAAACCCCATCCCTATGATCGACTGACATTTGCCGGGCCAGCCCGGAGCGGGTTTATTCCATGAAGCTCTTCCCCCTGTTCGCCGATCTGAACGGCCGCCCCGCGCTGGTCGTGGGCGGCGGCGCCGTTGCCGAACGCAAGACGCTGGCGCTGCTCGAAGCGGGCGCCGCCGTGACCGTGGGCGCGCCCGGGCTGACGCCCGCCCTGGCCGCGCTGGCCGCCGATGGCCGCATCCGTCACCATCCGGGCCGGTTCGACCCCGCCTGGCTGGACGCCGTCTGGCTGGTCGTGGCCGCCACCGACGACACCGGGGTCAACCGCGAGGTCTCCGAAGCCGCCGAGGCCCGCCGCCTGTTCTGCAATGTAGTGGACGATCCGGCGCTGTCCTCGTTCCAGGTGCCGTCCATCGTGGACCGCTCGCCGGTGATCGTGGCGATCTCGTCCTCGGGCGTGGCCCCGGTGCTGGCCCGCCGCCTGCGCGAACGCATCGAATCGCTGTTCGACCACACCCTGGGCCAGCTGGCCGGACTGGCCGATCGCTACCGCCAGCGCATCCGCGCCGGCCATCCCGACCTGGGCGCCCGGCGCCGCTTCTACGACTGGCTGCTGGACGGCCCCGTGGCCGGGCTGCTGCGCCAGCAGCGGCCGGACCAGGCCGAGGCCGCGCTGGCCACCGCCCTGGACCAGCCCCTGCGCCCCGCCGAGGGCAGCGTGGTGCTGGTGGGCGCCGGACCGGGAGACCCCGGCCTCTTGACGCTCAAGGCGCTGCGGGCGCTGAACGAGGCCGACGTGATCATGTACGACCGCCTGGTCAGCGATGACATCATGGCCCTGGCGCGGCGCGACGCGACGCGCGTGTCGGTGGGCAAGCAGCCCGGCGAAGACCATCACGCCACCCAGGCCCGCATCCACGCGCTGCTGGTCGAGCACGCGCGCGCCGGACGCCGCGTGGTGCGGCTCAAGGGCGGCGACGCCTTCATCTTCGGACGCGGCGGCGAGGAACTCGAATACCTGCGTGAGCACGGCGTGCGCTATGAGGTGGTGCCCGGCATCACGGCCGCGCTGGCCTGCGCCGCCTACGCCGGCATTCCGCTGACGCACCGCGAGCACGCGCAATCGGTGCGGCTGGTGACGGCCCACTGCCGCGACGACGAAGACAACCTGGATTGGCCCGCGCTGGCCCGCGAGAAGCAGACGCTGGCGTTCTACATGGGCGTGGGCCAGCTGGACGCGCTCAGCCGCCGGCTGATTTCGCACGGCCGCGCGCCGGACACGCCGTTCGCGCTGATCGAGAACGGCAGCCGCCCGGAACAGCGCGTGCTGTCGGGCGCAGTGAAGGACCTGCCCGATCTGGCGCGGGCGCACGGCATCCGCTCGCCCGCCCTGCTCATCGTGGGCGAGGTGGCGGGACTGGCGTCCCGCCTGCAATGGTTCGGCCGCCATATCGATGGCGGCCAGGGCGACGGCCAGCCGCAGCGCCTGGCCGCCTGAGGCCGCCGCGCCGAAAAGGCTGCGCGGCGCTTAAGGCGGCCTGATCCCGTCAGTCGGTCTTCTGGGTCGTGCCGAAGATGCGGTCGCCGGCGTCGCCCAGGCCCGGCACGATGTAGCCGTGCTCGTTCAGGTGGTCGTCGATGGACGCCGTGTAGATATGCACGTCCGGATGCTTGGCCAGCACGGCGTCGATGCCCACCGGCGCGGCCACCAGCACCAGCGCGCGGATTTCCTTGCAGCCGGCCTTCTTCAGCAGGTCGATGGCGGCGACCATGGAGCCGCCGGTGGCCAGCATGGGATCGACGATCAGCGCCAGACGCTGGTCCAGCTCGCCGACCAGGCGTTCCAGGTAGGTATGGGCTTCGAGGGTTTCCTCGTTGCGGGCCACGCCCACCACGCTGACCTTGGCGCCGGGGATCAGGCTCAGCACGCCATCCAGCATGCCGATGCCGGCGCGCAGGATGGGCACCACGGTGACTTTCTTGCCGGCGATCTTCTCGACCTGGACCTGGCCACACCAGCCTTCGACGGTGGCGGGCGCCAGCGGCAGATCCTTGGACGCCTCGTAGGTGAGCAAAGCGCCCACTTCCTGCGACAGTTCACGGAAGCTCTTGGTGCTGAGGTCGGCGCGGCGCATGATCCCGAGCTTGTGGCGAATCAGCGGGTGACGGATTTCGTGCACGGGCATGTGCGTAAATCTCCAGAATATTGAGAGTCGGGGGTGTTCGCCTCAGGCGCGGCGGCGGGCGGCGCGGCGCTTTCGCGCCGGCTCGCGGTCCGCCTTGGATACCGCGCCAGAGAATCGTAATCGGTTTGCGGGAATTTTTATCGCCGGACCGCCCAGGGTGAAAAAGACCGCCCTGGCGGAACCCGGCATGGACCATGCCCTATTGTTCGGCCAGCCAGGCGATGAGCGCGTCGTCGAAGGCGCGCACCGCGCCTGCCTGCTCGTGGTTGACCATGCTGACCAGCACGTAGCGCTTGCCGCTGGCGCCCAGCACATAGCCGGCGATGGAACGCACGTCGCGCAGCGAGCCGGTCTTCAGGTGAGCCATGCCCTGCGTGCCGTCGCCCTTGAGGCGGCGGCGCACGGTGCCGTCCACGCCGGCGATGGCCAGGGACGAAATGTATTCCGGCATGACCGGCGAATTCCAGGCCACGGTCAGCATGGACGCCAGGCTGTCGGCGGACACGCGCGCCTCGCGCGACAGGCCGGCGCCGTTGTCGATGACCAGTTCCGGCATGTCCAGGCCCTGGCGCGCCAGCAGGCTCTTGGCCACGGCTTCGCTGCTGGCCACGGTGGCCGGCTTGCGGCCCCGCTCGGCGCCCAGCGTCAGCAGCAGCGTGCGCGCCATGACGTTGTTGCTGCGCTTGTTGATCTGGCGGATGACCTCGGCCAGCGTGGGCGAGTCGTGCGAGGCCAGCACCACGGCGTCGCCCGGCACCATGCCGGTACGGACCTGGCCCTTGAAGGTGCCGCCCAGCTCGCGCCACAGCATGCGGAAGACCTCGGTGGCGTAGTCGGGCTGCGACAGCGCCAGCCGGTACAGGCTGAACTCGCCGCAGGAGCCCGCCACCTTGCCGCTGACGCGCAGGGTCACGCCCTGCTGGGTGATGAGCGGCTCGGTCGAGACCACGGGCGCGCCGGGGCAGCGCGCCTCTGTCCATTCCACCTTGCCCTCGATTTTCAGGCCGGGCAGCGGCGGATCGATCAGCGGCACCCACTTATGGGCCGCCGCATCCGGCAGGAACATCAGGCGCACGGCGCCGAATCCCACCATGAGCGCGTCCGGGCTGGCGTTGTAGGCGCGGTCGGGCGCGCCGTCGAAGGCGCCGGGATCGGTGCCCACCTGACCGAAGATGCTGCGGTCGATCACCAGATCGTTGATCTGCTTGACGCCGCGCAGGCGCAGCTCGCGCAACAGCACCCAGAGATCCTGCATCAGGAACTGCGGATCGCCACCGGCGCGCAGGTACAGCGGGCCGGACAGCGCGCCCTTGGCGTCGGGCCGGGCGCCCGGCTCGGTCATGAATTCGGTGCGCCAGACGTAATTGGGCCCCAGCTCGGACAGGGCCGCCCAGGTGGTCACCAGCTTCATGACCGAGGCGGGATTGCGCGGCTCCTTGGCGTTGAGCGCCACCAGGCGCGGGCCGCCCACCTCCTGCACCACCAGGGACAGGGCGCTGTCCGGCAGCTTGGTTTCCTTCCAGGCCTTGACCACGGCCGGCGGCAGGCCCGGCACCTGGGCGCAGGCCGCGCCGCCAGCCAGGGCCAGCAGTCCGCCCGCCAGCCACCGCCTGAACCGGCCCGTTCCCGCCACCGCCCTGTTGTATCCCGTCATGCCCCGACCACCTGAATGCTTATCCGGCAAAACCGAGAGCATACAAAACCTGGAGCGCTTGCGGGCGCAGGGCGGGGCATGCAAGCGCCCGGCCGGCCCTGGAATCGGCCCGCCGGCTGATCGCCGGCAGCCCTCCTTCCTCTACTGCACGCGCCACTTGCCGCCCGCAACCGTCGCCATGACCAGGGCGCGCTCGTCCAAGCCGTTGTGGTCAGCCGGGCTCATATTGACCACGCCGGTGGCCGTGGGCAGGTTTTTCACATTTTCCAGCGCGTCGCGCAGCGCCGCGCGGAATTCGGGCGTGCCCGGCCTGGCCGCCTTCAGCGCCACGGGCACGGCCTGTTGCAGCAACAGCCCCACGTCCCAGGTGTAGGCGGCGAACAGGGACACGCTGCCCGCGCCATGGACGGCCTCGTACTTGGCTGCGAAGGCCTGGGCGCTGGCCTTGACCGGGTGGCTGTCGGGCAGCAGGCCGGCCACCATCACCGGCCCCACCGGCACCCAGGCGCCCTCGCAGGCCGCGCCGCAGACGCGCAGGAAGTCGTTGTTGGCCACGCCGTGGTTGAAATAGATCTTGCCCGGGTAGCCGCGCTCGCGCAGCGCCCGGGCCGGCATCGCGGCCGGCGTGCCGGACGCCCCCACCACCACCGCGTCCGGCGCCGCCCCGACCAGCTTGAGGGTCTGCGCCACGGCCGAGGTGTCCGTGGGCGCGAAGCTCTCCTTGCCCACCAGCTCGATGCCGTGCTTCTTGGCCGCCTTCTCGACTTCCACCCAGAAAGTCTCGCCCAGCGCGTTGTTGAAGCCGATGAACGCCAGTTTCTTCACGCCCTGGGCGGCGGCATGGCGCGCGATGCCCTCGGCCATCAGCGAATCGGAATGCGGCGTCTTGAACACCCAGCGCCGCTTGTCGTCCATCGGCTCGATCAGGCGGGCCGAGGACGCCAGCGTGATGACCGGGGTGGCGCCCGCCGCCACCGTGTCCAGCATCGCCATCGTATTGGGCGTGGTGCTGGAACCGATGATCAGGTCGACTTTGTTCTCGGAAATCAGCTTGTGCGAGTTGCTGACGGCGCGGGTCGGGTCCGAGGCGTCGTCCAGCACCACGTACTCGACCTTCGCCCCGCCGATCTCTGCGGGCAACAGGCTCACGGTGTTGCGCTCGGGAATGCCCAGCGAGGCCTGCGGCCCGGTGGCGGACAAGGTGGCGCCGATCTTCACTTGCGCCTGCGCGGGCGCGGCGCCCCCGGCAAGCAGGCCGGCCGTCAGCGCGAGCGTCAGGGCGGCGTTCAGGGTGCAACGTGGGCTCATACGCGATCTCCTTTGGGGTCGGGGGCTTTGTTTTCGGGATGTGCCGGCCCCCTGCGGCGGGCAAGGGTTCAGACGGGCATGCCTCCGTGCGTCGAGAACGCGCCGTTGCAGAACACCAGCGCGCCGGCCTCGTCGTCGTACAGGTGCAGGCGCAGGACCTGGCCGATCAGGATGGCGTGGTCGCCGGCGTCCAGCACCTGGCGGGTGGCGCATTCGAAGCGCGCCACGCAGTCGTCGAACACCGGCAGGCCGTCATGGCCCGGATACCAGTCCAGCCCGGCGTAGCGGTCCTCGGCCGTCTGCGCGAACGCCCGCGCCAAATGGCGATGGCTGGCGCCCAGCACATGCACCGCGAAGGCCGGCCGGGCGATGAACTCGGCATGCAGCAGGCTGGCGCGGCGCAGGCTCCACAACACCAGCGGCGGATCCAGCGAGACCGAGGCGAAGGAATTCACGGTCATGCCGATCGGCCCCTGCGCGCCCGCGGCAGTCACCACCGTGACGCCGGTGGCGTAGCGGCCCAGCGCCTGACGCATGCGGGCCGGGCTCAGATCCAGGCAGTCGCTCATCGGACGCTCCGTGGCTGACCGCCGGCTCAGGCGGGCTGGGCGGCGGCCGACGCCACGCCGGACAGCGGCATGGCCTCTTCCATCAGCCCGCGCATGGAATCGAGCACCAGGTCCTGGGACAGCAGGCCGAAGTTGTGCAGGCTCATGACGTGGTCCAGCCCCATGTCGGCCAGCCGCGCCAGCTTGTCGGCCACCGTGCGCGGCGAACCGAACAGCGACAGGCCGCTGGCGATGATATCGGCGTAGACCTGCTTGCGCGCGTACAGGCGCGTGTCCACGTACAGGTCGAAAGCGCTGGCGGCGCGCTCGCGCGCCAGCGCGTCGGTCGGGGCGACATGGGTGTGCAGCGCCACCGCCGCCATGCCGGACGCGTCTTCGATGCCCGCCTCGGCCAGCCCGCGCCGGTAGTCCTGCATCATCAGGCCGATTTCCTCGAAGCTGTCCACCGCCGCGTAGGGCACGAACAGCATGCGGCGCCCCTGGCGACCCACGTGATAGGCGGCCTCGCGGCGCAGGATGGCCACGTAGACCGGCACCGGCTGCTGCACCGGCTGCACATTGATCCGCACCTCGCGGATGGTGTTGTGACGGCTTTCGTGCGTGACACGCTCGCCGGCCAGCAGGCGCTCGACCAGCATCAGGTTCTCGTCGAAGCGCTCGCGCTTGATGGCGGGATCGACGTCGTAACCCTCGAATTCATGCTTCAGATAGCCCGAGCCCACGCCCAGCGACAGCCTTCCTTGCGAAAGCTGGTCCACCAGGGCATAGTTTTCCGCCACCGTCAGCGGGTTGTGGAAGGTCAGGATGGAGATCGCCGTGCCCAGGCGCAGCCGGCGCGTCTGCTGCGACAGCGCCGCCAGGAACACGGCCGGATTGGGCACGGCGCCATATTCATGGAAGTGGTGCTCGGCCACCCAGAACGTGTCGTAGCCCAGGCGCTCGGCCTGGCGCGCCTGGTCCAGCACCTGACCGTAGAGTTGCCCCAGGCTGCGCGGCGCCGAGGGGTAATGGTCCTGGACCGAGAAAATGGACATCTTCATGTTTGTCTCCGGATTGTCCGCCGTGACCGGCTGATGTATTTTTTAGTGATACGCGTATTCTAATAAGAGACATCCACATGTCAACAGACAGCAGCACCGGCATCCAGTCCGCGGAAATCGCGCTGGACGTCCTGACCCGCCTGGCCGAGCTGGGCGGCGCGCAATCCGTGTCCGAACTGGGCCGCAGCCTGGACATGCCGCGCGCCAAGGTCCATCGCTACCTGGTCTCGCTGGAACGGCGCGGCTATGTCGAGCAGGACCCCGCCAGCGCCCGCTACCGCCTGGGCCCGCAGGCGCTGCACACCGGGCTGGCCGCCCTGGCCGAGGTCGATTTCGTCAAGCTGGCGGCGGACGGCCTGGACGCGCTGAGCGGCGCCATCGGCCAGACCGTGTTCATCTCCATCTGGGGCCAGCACGGCCCCACCATCGTGCAGTGGCGCGACGCGCGCCTGCCCGTGACCGTGAACGTGCGGGTCGGCTCGGTGCTGCCCCTGCTCAACAGCGCCACCGGCCGGGTCTATGCCGCCTGGCTGCCCGAGGACCTGGCCCTGCCCCGCGCCCTGGCCGAATGGGACGCGCAGCTGCGCCAGGGCGCCGACGCGTCCTGGCTGCTGGACGCGGCCAAGCCGCCGGCCGATCCCGCCGCGGCCCTGCGCGCGCACTGGCGCGCCACGCGCGAACGCGGCTACGCCACGGTCAGCGGCCATCTGCTGCACGGCATCGATTCGGTCAGCGTGCCGGTGCGGGACGCCCAGGGCGGCCTGGCGGGCGCGCTCACCAGCCTGGGGCTGCACGGCGGCTTCGACCTGTCGCCCGACGGCGCCCCGGTGCGCGGGCTGCTGGCCGCCGCCGCCGACTGCTCGCGCCGGCTGGGCTGGCGGGCCTGAGGGACGGGCGTGATCAGCGCCTCCGACCGACACGCCTGACTGGCGGCCCGGCAGCGGACACCGCCCGCCGGCCGGCCTGCCTTTACAATAGCGAGTTGCCCCAGGCCTGCCCGGTACGACCCGGCCGGCCTTCCCGGCCGATTCCATGACGAACGGCCCCGCCGGCGGCCCGCGCCGCCCGCCCTCTCCTGCCAGATGCCCGCGTGACCCGATCTCTCACCGTTTCCGACTTCGACTACGAGCTGCCGCCCGAGCTCATCGCCCAGACGCCCGCCGCCGAACGCACCGGCAGCCGGCTGCTGCACCTGGATGACGCCAGCCAGCTGCATGACCGGCGCTTCGCCGACCTGACCGGCCTGCTGCGGTCCGGCGACCTGCTGGTCTTCAACGACACCCGCGTCATCAAGGCCCGGCTGAACGGCCACAAGACCACCGGCGGCAAGGTCGAGGTGCTGGTCGAGCGCATCACCGAGCCCGACCGCGCCCTGGCCCACGTGCGCGCCAGCAAGTCGCCCGGCCCCGGCATGGGGCTGCGCCTGGCCGACGCCTTCGACGCCGTGGTGCTGGGCCGCGAGGGCGAGCTGTTCGACATCCGCTTTTCCGGTCCGGTGCTGGACCTGCTGGACGCCCACGGCGCCACGCCGCTGCCGCCCTACATCACGCACGAGGCCGACGCCGGCGACGACGCCCGCTACCAGACCGTGTACGCGCGCGAACCCGGCGCCGTCGCGGCGCCCACCGCCGGCCTGCACTTCGATCAGGCCACGCTGGACCAGCTGGACGCCCTGGGCGTGGAGCGCGCCTTCGTCACGCTGCATGTGGGCGCGGGCACCTTCCAGCCGGTGCGGGTCGACAAGCTGGAAGACCACATCATGCACGCCGAATGGTTCACCGTGCCGCAGGCCACCGTCGACGCCATCGCCGCCGCCCGCGCGCGCGGCGGCCGCGTGATCGCTGTCGGCACCACCAGCGTGCGCGCCCTGGAATCGGCCGCCGCGCAGACCGCCGGATCAAACGCGCCGGGCATGCCGCTGGCCGCCGCCCAGGGCGACACACGCCTGTTCATCACGCCGGGCTACCAGTACCGCGTGGTCGACGCCCTGGTCACCAACTTCCACCTGCCCCAGTCGACCCTGCTGATGCTGGTGTCGGCGCTGGCCGGCGTCGAGCCGATCCGCCGCGCCTACGCCCACGCGGTGGCCCAGCGCTACCGCTTCTTCAGCTACGGCGACGCCATGTTCATCGAATCCCCCGCACAACAACCATGACCGGACTGAACTTCGAACTGCTCGCCACCGACGGCGGCGCCCGCCGCGGCCGCATCACGCTGAACCACGGCGTGGTCGAGACGCCCATCTTCATGCCCGTGGGCACCTACGGCAGCGTCAAGGCCATGCTGCCGCACGAGCTGAAGGAAATCGGCTCGCAGATCGTGCTGGGCAACACCTTCCACCTGTGGCTGCGCCCGGGCACGGAAATCATGGAAAAGCATGGCGGCCTGCACGGCTTCATGCAGTGGGACAAGCCCATCCTCACCGACTCGGGCGGCTTCCAGGTGTTCAGCCTGCAGGGCATGCGCAAGATCACCGAGGAAGGCGTCAAGTTCGCCTCGCCGATCGATGGCGCACGCCTGTTCCTGACGCCCGAGGAATCGATGCGCATCCAGCGCTCGCTGAATTCGGACATCGTAATGGTGTTCGACGAATGCACGCCCTACGAGATCGACGGCCGTCCGGCCACGGTCGAGGAAGCGGCCCGCTCGATGCGCATGTCGCTGCGCTGGGCGCGGCGCTCGCGCGACGAGTTCGACCGCCTGGGCAATCCCAACGCGCTGTTCGGCATCGTCCAGGGCGGCATGTACGAATCGCTGCGCGACGAATCGCTGGCCGGGCTGCAGGACATCGGCTTCCACGGCTACGCCATCGGCGGCCTGTCGGTGGGCGAGCCCAAGGAAGACATGATGCGCATCCTGGCGCACGTCACGCCCAAGCTGCCGGCGCAGGCGCCGCGCTACCTGATGGGCGTGGGCACGCCGGAAGACCTGGTCGAGGGCGTGTCGCGGGGCGTGGACATGTTCGACTGCGTCATGCCGACCCGCAACGCGCGCAACGGCTGGCTGTTCACCCGTTTCGGCGACGTCAAGATCCGCAACGCCAAGTACCGCGACGACACCCGCCCGCTGGACCCCAGCTGCGCCTGCCACACCTGCTCGAATTTCTCGCGCGCTTACCTGCATCATCTGCAGCGCGCCAACGAGATCACCGGCGCGCGCCTGAATACGCTGCACAACCTGCACTTCTATTTGACTATCATGAAGGAAATGCGCGAGGCGATCGCCGAAGGCCGCTTCGACGCCTGGCGCGCCCGGTTCGCCGCCGACCGCGCCCGCGGCGTGGACTAGCGCCCGCACGGGCCGCGGGCCGCCTCTCATGGAAAACCCGGAACCCCGCCCTGCCCGGCGGGCCGGGGCAGCCTCCGACACGGGAGCGCGCGCAGAACCTAGATACAATAGTCGGCTTGCCCTGTCCAAGGCTCGCGCGGGGACAGCGCATGCGGCGCAGCCTCGAAGCGCGCCGGCAACCAAGAACTCAACAAACCCTAAAGACCAAACACGCAGGAGAATTCCATGTCCGCTATCGATACCGCCAGCCTCGTCATGGCCCAGGCCGCAGCGCCCGAGGGCGGCGCGCTCATGGGCATGCTGCCCATCATTCTGATGTTCGTGATCCTCTATTTCCTGATGATCCGTCCCCAGATGAAGCGCCAGAAGGAGCACCGCAATCTGATCGCCGCCCTGGCCAAGGGCGACGAAGTCGTCACCGCCGGCGGCATGCTGGGCAAGGTCACCAAGGTCAACGACAGCTACGTCACCGTCGAAGTCTCGGAACTGGCCGAGAAGCCCGTCGAGATCATCATGCAGAAGTCCTCGGTCTCGGCCGTGCTGCCCAAGGGAACCATCAAGGCCCTGTAAGAGTCACATGGTGCTGCGCCGGGCCGGCAGGTCCGGCCGCCACGCCAGACTCCGCCCGGCGCCCGCGCCGGGCGGACCCTTTCACCCTGACATGAAGTAGCCGGCAATGAACCGCTATCCCCTCTGGAAATACATAACGGTCCTGGTGGCGGTCGTCATAGGCCTGCTGTATACGCTTCCCAATTTCTACGGCGAATCGCCTGCCGTCCAGGTTTCCAGCGCCAAGGCCACCGTCAAGGTCGAGCCGGCCATGCTGAGCCGGGTCGAGCAGATCCTGACCGACGCCAAGATCCCCAACGAAGGGGTCTATTTCGAACAGAACGGCACGCTCGGCACCGTGCGCGCCCGCTTCACCTCGACCGACCTGCAGCTGCAGGCGCGCGACCTGATAGACAAATCCCTGAACACCGTCTCCGGCGACCCGCAGTACACCGTGGCGCTGAACCTGCTGCCCGCCTCGCCGCCCTGGATGCGCGCGCTGGGCTGGTTCGCCCCCAAGCCCATGTACCTGGGCCTGGACCTGCGCGGCGGCGTGCACTTCCTGCTGCAGGTGGACATGCAGGGCGCCCTGACCGCCCGCTATGACTCGCTGGCCGCCGACGTGCGCTCGGTGCTGCGCGACCAGAAGGTCAACGTGGCCGGCGTGGAACGCTCCGGCATGGCCGTGGCCGCCACCTTCAACGACACGCAGGACCGCGACCGCGCCATCTCGACGCTGCGTAGCCGCCTGCCCGACCTGGAATTCACCGAGCGCGAGGAAAACGGCAAGCAGCTGCTGATCGGCGCGCTGAACCCGGCCGCCGTCACCCGCGTGCAGGATTCCGCGCTCAAGCAGAACATCAACACCCTGCACAACCGCATCAACGAGCTGGGCGTGGCCGAACCGGTCATCCAGCAGCAGGGCAACGACCGCATCGTGGTGCAGCTGCCCGGCGTGCAGGACGTGGCCAAGGCCAAGGAACTGCTGGGCCGCACCGCCACCCTTGAAATCCGCATGGTCGACGATTCCCCCGCCGCGCAGGCCGCGCTGCTGGGCGGTTCCGTGCCGTTCGGCCTGGAACGCTACAACGACCGCGACGGCCGCGGCATCCTGGTCCGCCGCCAGGTCATCCTGACCGGCGAGAACCTGCAGGACGCCCAGCCCGGCCGCGACTCGCAGACCCAGCAGGCCGCCGTGCACCTGACGCTGGACGCCAAGGGCGCCCGCATCTTCCGCGACGTCACCCGCGACAACATCAACAAGCGCATGGCAATCCTGCTGTTCGAGAACGGCAAGGGCGAAGTGGTCACCGCGCCGGTCATCCGCGGCGAGATCGCCGGCGGCCAGGTGCAGATCTCGGGCAGCATGTCGTCCGAGGAAGCCGCCGACACCGCCCTGCTGCTGCGCGCAGGCGCGCTGGCCGCGCCGATGTCCATCATCGAGGAACGCACCATCGGCCCCAGCCTGGGCGCCGACAACATCGCCAAGGGCTTCTACTCGACGCTGTACGGCTTCCTGGCGATCGCCGCGTTCATCATCCTGTACTACCACCTGTTCGGCGTGTTCTCGACCATCGGCCTGACTTTCAACGTGCTGCTGCTGCTGGCCCTGCTGTCCATGCTGCAGGCCACGCTGACCCTGCCGGGCATCGCGGCCATCGCGCTGACGCTGGGCATGGCGATCGACTCGAACGTGCTGATCAACGAGCGCATCCGGGAAGAACTGCGCGCCGGCGCCAGTCCGCAACAGGCCATTCACCATGGCTTCGAGCGCGCCTGGGGCACCATCCTGGACTCCAACCTGACCACCCTGATCGTGGGCCTGGCGCTGCTGGCCTTCGGCTCGGGTCCGATCCGGGGCTTCGCCGTGGTGCACTGCCTGGGCATCCTGACCTCGATGTTCTCGTCGGTCGTGGGCGTGCGCGCGCTGGCCAACCTCTGGTACGGCCGCAAGAAGAAGCTCACCTCGATCTCCATCGGCGAGGTCTGGAAACCCAAGACGAACTGAACAGCGCGGGCGGCCCCGGCCGCCCGCCACAGATAGAGCCCAAGGCCAACCATGGAATTCTTCCGGATCCACCGCACCATCCCGTTCATGCGCCACGCGCTGGTGCTGAACGTCATCAGCCTCGTCACCTTCCTGGCGGCTGTCTTCTTCATCGCCACCCGCGGCTTCCACCTGTCGATCGAATTCACCGGCGGCACGGTCATGGAAGTCAGCTACAACCAGACCGCGCAGCTGGAAAGCGTGCGCGGCGTCGTCTCCAAGCTCGGCTACAGCGACTTCCAGGTGCAGAACTTCGGCACCTCGCGCGACGTGATGATCCGCCTGCCCCTGCAGGAAGGCCAGACGTCCGCCACGCAGAGCGAAACCGTCATGTCCGCGCTCAAGGCGGCCGACGCCGGCGTCGAGCTGCGCCGGGTCGAGTTCGTCGGCCCGCAGGTCGGCCAGGAACTGCTGCACAACGGCCTCATGGCGCTGCTGGTCGTGGTGCTGGGCATCGTGATCTACCTGGGCTTCCGCTTCGAATGGAAGTTCGCCGTCGCCGGCGTGATCGCCAACCTGCACGACGTGGTGATCATCCTGGGCTTCTTCGCCTTCTTCCAGTGGGAATTCTCGCTCTCGGTGCTGGCCGGCGTGCTGGCGGTGCTGGGCTACTCGGTGAACGAATCCGTGGTCATCATGGACCGGATCCGCGAGAACTTCCGCAAGTACCGCAAGGCGGACGTGCACGAAGTCATCAACAGCGCCATCACCCAGACCATCTCGCGGACCATCATCACCCACGGTTCCACGCAGATGATGGTGCTGGCCATGCTGTTCTTCGGCGGCCCCACCCTGCACTACTTCGCCATGGCCCTGACCATCGGCATCTGGTTCGGCATCTACTCGTCGGTGTTCGTCGCCGCCGCGCTGGCCATGTGGATGGGCGTCAAGCGCGAAGACCTGGTCAAGCCGGTCAAGAAGGAAGGCGAGGAAGGCGAAGTCGCCTGATCGCGTCGTCCGTCCGCATAAGAACCCGCCCTCGTGGCGGGTTTTTTTTAGAGCTCCGCTACGTCACGCAGCCGGACACCGGTCAACTTCGCCGCAACCAGGGCATCGGACATCACCCGATCGCAGACAGGAGAAGCGCCCAAGCGCTCCTGGCGAAAGATGTGGGCATTTGCCACGGCGTCTGCCTTGAAGATCAGACTCGCTCCACCCACCACGCTGTACAGCTTGACGTCCTGGCCAGTCTGGTGATCGTGGTCAAGCTTGATCTTCACCCGCGATCGGGCTTCGTCCAGAGCATTCAGCGTGCGCAGCACATTGCAGAGGTAGTACTGCGGACCGGGGGAGCCGTCGGCAAGGGTGAAGTCGCATGAGACAAATGCGAATGCTTCGGGGTCTACACGCAGGAATACCTGTCTGAGTGCCTCGGAGACCACCCAGATGCCTGCCAGCGCTTCAAAGTCGCGCGGCAGCCCCCCTTTCTCCGGCACGTGCACCAGATGTGGCCGCTCGGGGTACTGGTCGGGTTCGCCAGTCGGTCGCTCGACAATATTCATGCCGGGGTGGATCAGTGCGTCTTCGTTCGCAAATTCCAGCCCCGAAACCTGACCATTACCCCTGAGGCTTGGATCAACGAGAAAGAACCTGCCCTTGTAGGACTCGGTCCCAGCTGAAACGGGAATGCCGGTCTGCTCGTTCATGGGTTTCCAACATGGATACGGGTTGAAAGGGTTCCCGTGGGTGGGCTGATCGTAGCAGTGCTACAGCATCTGGAGTGCTCCTCGCATTTTAGGACGGGAGCCCTACGGCAAGAAGGGCGAGCGCGCGGCGAGACTCTTTAAGCGCCCCATCGACACGCCAGAGAAGATGGCAACTGAAGCACGGCGCCTGCATGGCAAGAGCGCCGTGAGCAGGCTGCGCCTGTCCCTTCGGCTTGTACGGATAGCCCGGCCTCCAATACAGGGAATACCTTGCGATATCGAAATTCCATCTCTTGATTTCTATATCTGAACAGGTATATTGATGGAAATTGACCTACCCAAACCGCTGTACTGGACAGGAAGCGCCAAGAAGGATTTCAAGGCATTCCCGCTTGCCGTCCAAAGGAACATGGGCATGTGGCTCTACGTCGTGCAGCTGGGCCGCATGCCCTACGCCGCCAACCCGTGGAAAGGGTTGGGGCCGGGCGTCCACGAACTGGTGGACGACCACCTCGGCAACACGTATCGCGCGGTCTACGTGGTGCGCCTGGGCGATGCCGTGCATGTGCTGCACGCGTTCCAGAAGAAGTCCAAAACGGGTATTGCCACGCCCAAGCCTGAAATCTCGCTGATCGAAAGGCGCCTGAAGCAGGTCCTGGCCTCGTATACATCCAACCGGAGCAAGCCATGACATCCCACACCGGCACCGCCAACGTCCTGTACGACCTGGGATTCGAAGACGCGGCCGACCTCACCGCCAAGGTCCAGCTGGCGGTCAAGATCAACGACCTGATAGACCGGCGCGGCCTGACCCAGGTGGAAACGTCCGCCTTGACCGGCATGTCCCAGCCCAAGGTCTCGCAGATCCGCCGCTACAAGCTGCTGAACATCTCGCTGGAACGGCTCATGCTGGCCCTGGTTTCCCTGGACCAGCGCGTGGAGATCCGGGTCCGCCGCGCGCGCCGCTCCGACCCTGCCGGAATCAGCGTCGTCGCCTGACGGGCGCGTGCGCCGCCACTGTACCGCCACGCGCCGCTCCGCTGTACCGGGCCGAACCCGGCCGGCATTCGCTACCATAGCCCCCATGAAACTCGTCATCGATCACATCGTCGTCGCCGCCCCGGACCTGGACAGCGGCGCCCGCCATGTCGCCAGGCTGCTGGGCGTGGAGCCCGCGCGCGGCGGCGCGCATCCCCGCATGGGCACGCACAACCGCGTGCTGGGCATGGCGGGCGGCATGTACCTGGAAGTCATCGCCATCGATCCCGACGCCGCCGCGCCGGAACGGCCGCGCTGGTTCGGCCTGGACGAGCCGGCCATGCGCGAACGGCTGCGCGGCGGCCCGTTCCTGGCGCACTGGGCGGCGCGCGTCGCGCTGCCGGACGACCTGAGTGCGTGGCAGGCGCGTCACCCCGAGCGCATCGCGCCCGCCATTCCCATGACCCGCGGCGAACTGCGCTGGCGCCTCACCGTGCCGGACGACGGCAGCCTGCCGGCCTGGCGCGAGGCGGGCCAGAGCGCCGGCGACGGCCTGCTGCCGACGCTGATCCAATGGGACGTGCCGGCCCATCCCGGCATCAGCCTGCCGGACAGCGGCCTGACGCTGCTGCGCCTGAGCGGCAGCCATCCGCGCGCGGCGCTGCTGCGCCAGGGACTGGACTGGCTGGGCGCGGACGGCCTGATCGACATCGAACAGGCCGACGGCCCGCCGCGCCTGAGCGCGAGCGTCGCCACCGCCAGCGGCGCAAGAACGCTGGCCTGAGGCGGCCCCGCAGGGCTGCCCGCCGGCCGACCCGAACCCATCACAAACCGAGGAGACCCCATGACACATACCCGCAAGCGGTTCGACGAAGACCCTTATCTGGCCCGCTGCGAAGCCACCGTGATCGCCGTCCATCCGGAAGGCATCGAGCTGGACGAGACGGTCTGCTATGCGCGCAGCGGCGGACAGGCCGGCGACACCGGCCTGGTGACGCTATCTGACGGCCGCAAGCTGGCCTTGACGGACACCATCTACGCCGACGACCGCCGGCGCATCCTGCACGTACGGGAAGAAGGCGCCACGCCACGGGTCGGCGATCGCATCGCCGTGGAACTGGACTGGCCGCGCCGGCATCGCCTGATGCGCCTGCACACCTGTCTGCACCTGCTGGGCGCGCTGGTGCCGGCGCCCGTGACCGGCTGCAGCATTTCCCCCGATTCGGCGCGCATCGACTTCGACCTGCCCGAATCCACGCTCGACAAGGACGATCTGACCGCCCGCCTGAATGCGCTGATCGAGGCCGGCACGCCCGTCACCGTCAACAGCATCTCGCCCGAGGAGCTGGCGGCGCAGCCCGACCTGGTGCGCACCATCGGCGCGGCGCCGCCGGCCGCCGAGCGGATCCGCATCATCGAGATCCCGGGCGTGGACCGCCAGCCCTGTGGCGGCACCCATGTCGCCAACACCAGCGAGATCGGCCCGGTGGCGGTGGTCAAGATCGAAAAGAAGAGCCGCAGCAACCGGCGCGTGGCGATCCAGTTCCGCTGACGCGCCCGCCCGTGGCGGCTGCGCTCATCCAGCGCGCGGCCGCGCGCTGGCCCTGACGTCTCAGCCGCGCCGCCACCACCGCCACGGCATGCGCAGCGGCCACTGGTACTTGCTGCCCAGCACGCGCGGCGCCAACCCGTGCGCCACGGCGAAGGCGATGCCGGCGGCGGTCATCACATCGGACAGGTAGTGGTCCAGGTTGACCAGGCGGCTGACGGCGACCAGCGCGGCCAGCGACAGGAACGCCCAGCGCCAGCGCGGCGCCAGGATGCCCAGCACCACGGCCACGGAAAACGCCGCATAGGTGTGGCTGGACGGAAAGGAATTGAACAGCTGCGCGCGCGAGAAGGTCTCGCCCATGCCGTAGATGCCCTGCTCGAAATACAGCTCGGGCCGGGCGCGCGCCACCCCGCGCTTCAACACCAGCACCACCAGGCCGCCCACGGCCATGGTGGACAGCAGCAGCAGGCTGCCGCGCGTCATGCTCTCGTAGCGCATGCGCAGCGGATGGGGCCAGCCGCGAGCGGCGCCCAGCAGACCGACGATATAGAACGCCAGGCCGACGACGATGTACTTGCCGCTGTCGCCCAGGTAGCCGATCCAGGCGAACGAGGTGTCAACATCCGCGCTCACATGGCCGCGCAACCAGACGGCCAGCGGCAGATCGAGCCACAACGCGCTGACGCCCGCCAGCAGGGCCAGGACCGCCCCCGCCGCCAGCCAGCGGAGCGACGAAAACGGGCTGCGCATCGAGTCGTATGCCGATCCCCGCCCGGTGGCGGCGGGAACGGCGGCGGGCGTCGGTAGCGGATTGGAAGTCATGCGCGCCCTGCTGAAACGAGAAACATTATTGGGATGGCCGTTTTTGGAGAGCGACTATCGTAACGGCGGCGGGCGGCGACTCCAAGAAGCAATTGGGCGCAAGAGGTAAAATTCCCGGTTTCTCCCACAGCAGCCCCCGGGATCTACACCCGTCACGGCGACCATCATGCAAGAAACCACCCTCAAGCGCGCGGACGCCGCGCACGACGGCGCCAATGTCGCCCTCCCGCCCGCCCCCGCTATCGGCGCTCCCCGCAAGCTCTATATCCGCACCTTCGGCTGCCAGATGAACGAGTACGACTCGGACAAGATGGCCGATGTGCTGCGCGGCGACCAGGAACTGGAACTGACTGAGAACCCGGAAGAAGCCGACGTCATCCTGTTCAACACCTGTTCGGTGCGCGAGAAGGCCCAGGAAAAGGTCTTTTCCGACCTGGGCCGGGTGCAGCACCTGAAGAAGCTCAACCCCAATCTGGTGATCGGCGTGGGCGGCTGCGTGGCCAGCCAGGAAGGCGAGGCCATCGTCAAGCGTGCGCCCTATGTCGACGTGGTGTTCGGCCCGCAGACGCTGCACCGCCTGCCCGACCTGATCGAGCGCCGCCGCGCCGAGGGCCGCTCGCAGGTGGACATCAGCTTCCCCGAAATCGAGAAATTCGACGCCATGCCGCCGCCGCGCGTGGACGGCGCCACCGCCTTTGTCTCCATCATGGAAGGCTGTAGCAAGTATTGCAGTTTCTGCGTGGTGCCCTACACGCGCGGCGAGGAAGTCTCGCGCCCGTTCGACGACGTGCTGATGGAAGTGGCCGACCTGGCCGACCAGGGCGTCAAGGAAGTGACGCTGCTGGGCCAGAACGTCAACGCCTACCGGGGCGCCATGGGCGACAGCGGCGAGATCGCCGACTTCGCCATGTTGCTGGAGTACGTGCACGAGATTCCCGGCATCGAGCGCATCCGCTACACCACCTCGCACCCCAAGGAAATGACCCAGCGCATGATGGACGCCTACGCGCGCCTGCCCAAGCTGGTGTCCTTCCTGCACCTGCCGGTGCAGGCCGGCAGCGACCGCGTGCTGGCCGCCATGAAGCGCGGCTACACCACGCTGGAGTTCAAGTCCGTGGTGCGCCGCCTGCGCGCCGCCCGGCCGAACCTGACGCTGTCGTCCGACTTCATCGTCGGCTTCCCCGGCGAGACCGAGGAAGACTTCGAAAAGACCATGAAGCTGATCGAGGACGTGGGCTTCGACACGTCCTTCTCCTTCGTCTACTCGCGCCGTCCCGGCACGCCGGCGGCCGACCTGAGCGACGACACGCCGCAGGACGTCAAGCTGCGCCGGCTGCAGCGCCTGCAGGCGCTGATCAACGAGCAGGCCGCCGCCATCGCCCGCGGCATGATCGGCACGCGCCAGCGCCTGCTGGTGGAAGGCCCGTCGCGGCGCGATCCCAACGAGCTCATGGGCCGCACCGAGAACAACCGCATCGTCAACTTCGCCGCACCCGCGCGGCTCATCGGCCAGATGGTCGACGTCATCATCACCGACGCGCACACCAATTCGCTGCGCGCCCGGGTCGCCGACGTGGACCGCGACGCCCAAGGGACCGAATGACCCAAGCCCGCTCACGCGCCCGGCGCAGCATGCCCACCGTCGTCAACCTGGACGGCGACAACACCCACCTGGCCAATCTCTGCGGCCCCCTGGACGAAAACCTGCGGCAGCTGGCCGACGGCATGAGCGTCAAGCTCTCGCGCCGCGGCAGCCGCGTCACCATCGAGGGCGAAACCGCCGAGCTGGCCGGCCGCGTCCTGCGCCGCTTCCACGAACAGGCCGTGCACCGCGCCCTGACGGTGGACGACATCCAGCTGGGCCTGGTGGAAATCGGCGTCGGCCGCCAGGACGAGAAACTGCGCGAGGAACCGGCGCAGGACGCCACCGAGCTGCCGTCGCTGGACGACGAGAGCGACGGCATCGCGCTGCGCACCCGCCGCAGCGACCTGCGCCCGCGCACCGCGCGCCAGCGCGACTACCTGAACAACATCCTCAAGCACGACATCACCTTCGGCGTGGGTCCGGCCGGCACCGGCAAGACCTGGCTGGCGGTGGCCTGCGCCATCGACGCCATGGAGCGCGACACGGTGCAGCGGCTGGTGCTGACGCGCCCCGCGGTCGAGGCCGGCGAGCGCCTGGGCTTCCTGCCCGGCGACCTGGCCCAGAAGGTGGACCCATACCTGCGCCCGCTGTACGACGCGCTCTACGACCTGATGGGCTTCGACAAGGTGCAGCGCCTGTTCGAGAAGCAGACCATCGAGATCGCGCCCCTGGCCTACATGCGCGGCCGCACGCTGAACCACGCCTTCATCATCCTGGACGAGGCCCAGAACACCACGCCCGAACAGATGAAGATGTTCCTGACCCGCATCGGCTTCGGCAGCAAGGCGGTCATCACCGGCGATCCGTCGCAGGTGGATCTGCCGCGCGGCCAGGACAGCGGCCTGGCCCACGCGGTCAAGGTGCTGCACGACGTGCAGGGCATCGCCACCACCCGCTTCACCAGCCGCGACGTCGTGCGCCACCCGCTGGTGGCCCGCATCGTGGACGCCTACGACCGTGCCGCAGAACATGACGCCTGACCTGTCCCTTTCCGTCCAGTACGCGGCCGACGAACCGCGCCTGCCGCGCTGGCGCCTGCGCCGCTGGGCCGAGCGCGCGCTGGCGGCGGCGGCCGAAGACGGCCTGGTCGACTTCAGCGCCGCCGAACTGAGCCTGCGCCTGGTCGGCGCGGCCGAGGGCAAGCGCCTGAACCGCGATTTCCGCGGCCGCGACTACGCCACCAACGTGCTGACCTTCGAATACGGGGTCGACCCGCTGGGCGTGGCCCGGGGCGATATCGTGATCTGCGTGCCGGTGCTGGCGCGCGAGGCGCGCGAGCAGCGCAAGGACTTCCTGCACCACGCCGCCCACCTGACCCTGCACGGCGTACTGCACGCGCTCGGCTACGACCACGTCAAGGCCCGCGACGCCAAGCGCATGGAAGCGCTGGAAACCACCACGCTGGCGGGCATGGGCATCATGGATCCCTATCAGGCGGACTGACGCCCGCCCCGCCCGCCGCCCGCGCCGGATCATCCTGGCCGGGCGTCTACGGGTCAACCCTGAAATATCGCTGCAAATAACCGCTGGCACGGCGCAGATGACGTGGATTCGCCCCATTTTGGGCCACGCGGTTACAAGTTGGCATCGACTTTCGGTTATGCTGGCCCTTCCCTAACTTGTCCATCCCGGACGATGTCTGACCCTTATCCTGCTCCCGACGCGACGCCTGCTCGCACCGCAAAACCCGCAACCAAATCCCTGATGGACCGCCTGCTTTCCCTCGTGCGCCGAGAGCCCGAGGACCGCGAAGGCATCAAGGCCGTCCTGGAAGCCGCCCACGAACGCGCCCTGCTGGACGCCGAGTCCTACCAGATGATCCGGGGCGCGCTGGCCGTGTCCGAAGGCATCGTGGCCGACATCATGGTGCCGCGCTCGCGCATGGACCTGCTGGACGTCACCCAGCCCATCCCGTACCTGGTCGCCTCGGTCATCGAGACCGCCCACTCGCGCTTTCCCGTCTACGAAGGCGACCGCGACAACATCATCGGCATCCTGCTGGCCAAGGACCTGCTGCGCTGCATGCTGGAACCCGGCATCGAGGTGCGCTCGCTGGTCCGCCCGGCGGTCTTCATTCCCGAATCCAAGCGCCTGAACGTGCTGCTGCGCGAATTCCGCGTCAGCCGCAACCACCAGGCCATCGTCATCGACGAGCACGGCGGCATCTCCGGTCTGGTCACCATGGAAGACGTGCTGGAGCAGATCGTCGGCGACATCGAGGACGAATTCGACGAGACCGAGGAAGACTCCATCTTCCCCGAGGGCGAGAACCAGTGGCGCGTGCGCGCGGCCACCGAGATCTCGCACTTCAACGACGTGTTCGGCAGCAAGCTGCCCGACGACGAGTACGACAGCGTCGGCGGCTGGATGGGCGGCCGCCTGGGCCGCATCCCGCGCCGCGGCGATCACGCCGAAATCGACGGTCTGCGCATCGAGGTCGCCCGCGGCGACGCCCGCCGCGCCCTCTGGCTGCGTGTGCGACGCCTGGCCGGGCCCCATTCCGCCCCCAATCCCACCGAAGCATGAGCCCCACCCCGCGCGGCCGACTCCTGCGCGGCGCGGCCGGCCTGACACTGGCCGGCGCGGCGCACGCCCTGACATTCGCTCCCGGCCCGCTGCCCGACTGGGCCCTGGCCATCACCCAGGTGCTGGCGCTGGCCGTGGCCGCGCGCGTGACGCTGTATGCGCCGTCGGCGCGCCAATCCTGGGCGCGGGGCTGGCTGTTCAGCTTCGCCACCTACGCGCTGGGCCTGTACTGGATCTTCATCAGCCTGCACCGCTACGGCGATCTGGCGGCGCCGCTGGCGGCGGCCGCCGTGCTGCTGCTGTCGGCCTTCCTGGCCATCTTCCCCGCCACGGCCTGCGCGCTGGCGCGCCGCTATGCGCCGCTGGAACCGGATTCGCCGCCCGCCCGCGCGTTGACGGGCGCGCTGACCTGGGCCGCCCTGTGGGCCGGCTTCGAATGGGTGCGCGCGGTGCTGCTCACCGGCTTTCCCTGGCTGAACATCGGCTATGCCCATGTCGATAGCCCGCTGGCCGGCTGGGCGCCGCTGCTGGGCGTGCACGGCATGGCCTTCCTGGCGGCCTTCGCCGCGGCGGCGATCGCCACGCTGTGGCAGCCCTCGCGCAAGACCCCGCTGGACGGCCGGCGCGCGCTGGCCGCCGGCCTCGCGCTGGCGCTGGCCGCGACCGGCTGGCTGCTGGCCCGCATCGACTGGTCGCGCCCTTTCGGCGAGCCGCTGAACGTGCGCCTGATCCAGGGCAACATCGAACAGTCGCAGAAATTCGATCCCGCGCTGCTGGACCAGAGCCTGCGCCGCCATCTGGAACTGGCCGCGCTGCCGCCCATGCCGGGCGAACCCGCGCCGCAGCTGACCATCCTGCCCGAAACCGTGATGCCGGTGTTCCAGAACCAGCTCGACCCGCGCGTCTGGGAAGCCTGGCGCGCCATCGCCGCGCGGCAGAACAGCGTGATCGCCATGGGCTCGCCGCTGCTGGACGTAGTGGGTGGGCGCGAACGCTACACCAACAGCGTGATCGGCTTCGACGGCGCCACGCCGGTCGAGCATCTGCTCGCCGGCTCGACCGCCATGCGCTACGACAAGCGCCACCTGGTGCCCTGGGGTGAATACGTGCCGCCGGGTTTCCACTGGTTCGTCGACATGCTCGACATTCCGCTGGGCGATTTCGACCGTGGCGCGGAACGCCAGACGCCCTTCGCCGTGGGCGGCCAGCACGTGGCCTTCAATATCTGCTACGAAGACCTGTTCGGTCCGGACCTGCTGCCAGCGCTGCAACCGGGCCCGCAGGGCGAACCCGGCGCGACCATCCTGGTGAACGTCAGCAACCTGGGCTGGTTTGGCGATTCCTGGGCGCTGCGCCAGCATCTGCAGATCGGCCGGCTGCGCACCATCGAGACGGCGCGCCCCATGCTGACCGCCACCAACACCGGCATCACCGCCGCGATCGACGCCAAGGGCCATGTCGCCGCGCAACTGGCGCCGATGCAGCCGGGCGTGCTGCCCGTCAGCGTGCAGGGCATGACTGGCCTCACCCCCTACGCCCGCTTCGGCGACAAGCTCGCGCTGGCGTTGGTGGGCGTGGTGCTGATCGGCGCGCTGGGCGCGACGCGCAAGCGCGGCTGAAGCCGCGCCTGGTCGCCGTTCCGCATTCGTCGCCGCAAAAGCCTGCCCGGATCCTACATCGCAGGATCCGGGATCTTTCCAGCCTCGACCAATCCTAGCTGAACAGATCCTCGGGCAAGGCCGACTGGTCGCCCGACGGACGCGACGGCCCCTGGCCAGCGCCCGTCCGCTCGATCGCATCGGCGATGCGCGCCATATCCTCATCATCCAGCTCGAGTTCGGCAGCGCCCAGCAAGGCGTCCACCTGCGCCGCGTTGCGCGCGCCGACGATCGCGCCGGTCACGCCCTGCCAAGCCAGGGTCCAGGCCACCGCGGCGGCGGCGACCGTCGCCCCGTGACGCTCGGCGACCGGCCGGAAAGCCTGCGCCAATGCCAGATTGCGTTGCAACGCTGGCGCCCGGAACTCGGCATGGCGCGAACGCCAGTCATCGGCGGGCAAACTGGCCGCGCGCGCCTCGCTGAATCCGCCGCTCAACAGGCCCGACTGCATCGGGCTGTAGACGATGACGCCGGTGCCGTGCGCCTCGCACCAGGGAATCAGATCGGCGGCCGCGCTGCGCTGGATCGCGGAAAACGGCGGCTGCAGGCTGTCCACATGCCCCAGCGCCTCCGCGTCCTGCAACTGGGCCAGGTTATGGTTCGACAGCCCCACCGCGCCGACCTTGCCCTCGCGCTTGAGCGCCAGCAGCGTTTCCCAGTAGCCGTCCAGCGATGTGCCGTCGCCCGCCGGCCAGTGCATTTGATAGAGGTCGATCCGCTCCACGCCCAGACGGCGCAGCGAATCCTCGACCTCGCGCCGGATGCTTGCCGGCGCGCCGGTGCGCCGTGGCGTGGCCTGCGGCTGTGCGTCGGACCAGGTCAGGCCGCACTTGGTGAACACGTAGGGGCGCTCGGACGGCGCCATCTGCGCCAGCGCGCGGCGCACGATCTCTTCGGAATGGCCCAGGCCGTAGACCGCCGCGGTATCGATCCAGTTGATGCCCCGGTCCACCGCCAGCCGGATCGCGCAGATGGAATCGGCATCGTCCTGCGGCCCCCAGCCCACCGCCCAGCCATTGCCGCCCATGGCCCAGGCGCCCAGCCCGATGCGCGTGATCGACATGCCCGAGCGTCCCAGGGGACGGGTAGGAAAGGATGTGCTTGTGCCCATGCGTGAAATGCTCCTGCGCCGGCGCGATCGCGCCGCATTTGCTGAAAGGCCACGATAGCACTGCGCGCTTCGCCGGCGCGGCCGGATCGCATCGGCCTGTGCTTGAATGATGAACCGACAATGTGAATGAGCAGCAGGAGTGGCCAACGGAGCGTTTCACTAAAGGAGCGATCAACACTAAAGGGGCGCTCAACTACAGCGCGCTCAACTGCGGGCCACTCAGTCGTCACGGAAACCTTTCCGCAACTTTTTTCATTTTTGCGTCCAATCGACTTGCACGCCCAAAATAGTTCGTGCATAATCTCGTTTCTTCGCCAACGGCACTAAACAAAACCGGCAACGAACCAGCAGGAACCACCTGAATCCAGCAAGAAATTTGCAAGATTCAAGTGAAGAAAGCTAGAACGTTGCAAGTATTGATTAGAAAAGACGGGGGTATAGCTCAGCTGGGAGAGCGCTTGCATGGCATGCAAGAGGTCAGCGGTTCGATCCCGCTTACCTCCACCAGTCCAAAGCGAAGAATGCAGTAAAAAAGCAGTGCCTGATGCAAGTCCACGTCCCCTTCGTCTAGAGGCCTAGGACATCACCCTTTCACGGTGAGTACAGGGGTTCGAATCCCCTAGGGGACGCCAGTTCTTCGGACTGTTCTTGCATCGTGCAGTTGAAGTGATCATGTAGTTCGAGTACGCCGCTGCGGAGCGGTAGTTCAGTTGGTTAGAATACCGGCCTGTCACGCCGGGGGTCGCGGGTTCGAGCCCCGTCCGCTCCGCCAAAAGCTCTCGCTCAGGGTCATTCTCAAGAGCTCCGATCCGGGGCTTTTTGCTTTTATAGGGTGTAAGCCCTTGTTGTCTGAAGGTTGAGACACCTGGGATTCTGGGGGGTATAGCTCAGCTGGGAGAGCGCTTGCATGGCATGCAAGAGGTCAGCGGTTCGATCCCGCTTACCTCCACCAGTAAAGCAGTTGGTAGTACAGTGGTTTTTGTTCAGGTCCCCTTCGTCTAGAGGCCTAGGACATCACCCTTTCACGGTGAGTACAGGGGTTCGAATCCCCTAGGGGACGCCAGTATTCTGGCAAGCTGCCTTGACACCGCAGTTGCAGTACCGAAGTTTTGCATACCGCTGCGGAGCGGTAGTTCAGTTGGTTAGAATACCGGCCTGTCACGCCGGGGGTCGCGGGTTCGAGCCCCGTCCGCTCCGCCAAAGCACTTTGCGCCATCTGCGCACGCCGCGAAACAATCGCCGCGTCATCATCGAAAAGCTCCGGATTCCGGAGCTTTTTTGTTTTCCGCTCACAGATATCCCTTCCGCCTGGCTGCCGCCGATAGCGGCATATCGGCCCACGAGGCTCGCATGCCCGCGAGCGCGCCCGGGATCACCCCGGAACATGCCTGCCCGGCCCGCCCAGACACGGCATGCCGGCTGCGCGCCATCCCGCTGCGCCGCGCGCCGCCGCTACTCCTCCCGAAGTCGCGGCCGCCAATACGATCTCCCGATCGCGGTCTCCCAACCGCAACATCGCCGCCACCGAGCCCCGCGCCCACATCGGCCAGGCAAACGACTTCTCCCCGATCTAGAATTTACAAATTGAATCAAAAAAATCAGCCCCTCGCCGTCCGCGAAGATGCCGGCGCGTTGCCTCTCGGGATGCTCTAAAAATCGCCAAATCTTCAAAAAACAGATCGATCCACCCCGCATTTCCAGCCAGATACCCGGCATTGCGCAAACCCCGCCCGGCTTCATACGATCCGCCGATCGCAGCCTGAGCCCGCCAAGGCGGCGCAACCGGCGCGATCCCCGCGACACCGACTGGAGCCATCCCGATGCAGACCGCCTACATCCCCGTCCCGACGATTCCCAAGCCGATGCCCGAATCCGCCGCCTGGAGCGCCGACGAGGTCCTGAAGCTGTACGACCTTCCGTTCATGGACCTGATCCATCGCGCACAGCAGACCCATCGCGCCCATTTCGATCCGAACGCCATCCAGCTGTCCAGCCTGCTGTCGATCAAGACCGGCGGCTGTCCCGAGGATTGCGCCTACTGCCCGCAATCCGCGCATCACAACACCGGCCTGGAAGCCGACAAGCTGATGCCGCTGGAAGACGTGATCGCCGCCGCGCGCGCCGCGCAGGCCGGCGGCGCGCAGCGCTTCTGCATGGGAGCCGCCTGGCGCAGCCCCAAGCCGCATCACCTGGAAGCGGTGGCCGAGATGGTCAGCGCGGTGAAGGCGCTGGGCATGGAAACCTGCGTGACGCTGGGCATGCTGGCCGAGGGCCAGGCCGAACAGCTCAAGCACGCCGGGCTGGACTACTACAACCACAACCTGGACACCTCGCCGGAGTTCTACGGCAAGATCATCTCCACCCGCACCTACCAGGACCGCCTGGATACGCTGGAGCGCGTGCGCGACGCCGGCATCAATGTCTGCTGCGGCGGCATCGTGGGCATGGGCGAGTCGCGCCGCGAGCGCGCCGGGCTGATCGCCCAGCTCGCCAGCATGGAGCCCTACCCCGAATCCGTGCCCATCAACAATCTGGTGCAGGTCGAAGGCACGCCGCTGGCCGGCGTCGAAGCGCTGGATCCGTTCGAATTCGTGCGCACCATCGCCGTCGCCCGGATCACCATGCCCAAGGCCAAGGTCCGGCTGTCGGCCGGCCGTGAGCAGATGGACGATGCGCTGCAGGCGCTGTGCTTCATGGCCGGCGCCAACTCCATGTTCTACGGCGACGCGCTGCTGACCACCGCCAATCCGCAGATGCAGGCCGACCAGCGCCTGCTGGCGCGGCTGGGCATGCACATCGACGCCGAGCCCGCGCACGAGGCGCCGGCGTGTCGCTGACGCCCGGCCTGCTGTATCTGGCGGCCAGCATCGCCTGCAGCGTGACGGTGGCCGCGATGCTGAAGCTGGCGCGCGGCTGGCGCATCGACGTGCGCCAGGCCATCGCGGTGAACTACGCGGTCGCCGCGACCTTGTGCTGGGCCCTGCTGCGACCGGCGTCCGACACGCTGTTCGCGGCGGGCACGCCCTGGCTGACGCTGGCGGCGCTGGGCATCCTGCTGCCCAGCGTGTTCCTCGCCATGGCGCAGGCCGTGCGCCATGCCGGCGTGGCGCGCAGCGACGCGGCGCAGCGCCTGGCCCTGTTCATTCCGCTGATCGCCGCGTTCCTGCTGTTCGGCGAGACGCCGGACGGCCGCAAGCTGGCCGCGATCGCGTTGGCGTTCTGCGCGCTGTATTGCCTGCTGCGCCGCCCGTCGCCGGACGGCGAGCCCGCCGAGGGCGGCCGCGACCGCTGGCTGTGGCCGCTGATAGTCTGGGCCGGCTATGGCGTGATCGACGTGCTGTTCAAGCAGGTGGCGCGCACCGGCACGGCCTTTTCCGGCGCGCTGCTGCTGGCCTTCATGCTGGCCGGGATGCTGATGCTGGGCTACCTCGTATGGCGTCGCGCGCGATGGGAGTGGCGCCATGCGCTGGCGGGCGTGGCGCTGGGTCTGGCGAACTTCGGCAATATCCTGACCTATATCCGCGCGCACCAATCGCTGCCGGGTCACCCGTCGGTGGTGTTCGCATCCATGAACATGGGTGTCATCGCCCTGGGCGCGCTGATCGGCGCCCTGGCGTTTCGGGAATCGCTCTCGCGCCTGAACCTGCTGGGGCTGGCGCTGGCCCTGGCGGCCATCGTGCTGATGATCCCCCGCTAGCGCTGCGCGCGGTCTCAGGTGCCGGTGCGCAGGCGCGATTCGGGCGCGTCTTCGTCCAGGTCTTTCGCGTCAGGCACCCGTCCCGCCTCGTAGCCCATGTCCCGCGCGGCCTCGGCGGCGGCGGGATGATCTGCCGCCGCCTCTGAGACCGCCGCGCCCGGAGCCGCCGCAGCGGCTGGCGCCGCACCCGTCACCACAGCCTCGGCGGCGACAGGGTCGACAGACTGCACGGCGGCCGTGGCGGGATCCGGCTCCACCATCTCGATCGTGATGTCGGTCTCGGGATCGACCCGGGGATCCAGCACCGCCGACGCGGGCGAGCTTTGCAGGGTATCCGGCATCGGCACGAAGTGGGTGGGCGCTTCCTGCACCTGGTGCGCGCCCGTGACGCGCGTCGGCCGCACCTGCCAGACCAGGATCAGCGCGCAGGCCGATACGAACATGTAGTACATGCTGTGCCC
Source organism: Achromobacter sp. AONIH1 (assembly GCF_002902905.1). Lineage (NCBI taxonomy): Bacteria > Pseudomonadati > Pseudomonadota > Betaproteobacteria > Burkholderiales > Alcaligenaceae > Achromobacter > Achromobacter sp. AONIH1. Next base: position 6,286,489 of record NZ_CP026124.1, read on the forward strand.
GCCCCAGGACATCAGCACGCCCGCGATCATGGGGCCGACGCAGGCGCCGACGCCGTAGGTCATCAGCAGCACCGCCGACAGGCTGACGCGCCGCTCGGATTCCACATGGTCGTTGGCGAAGGCCGCGCCCAGCGGGTACAGCGTGAATTGGAGCACGCCGAATACGGCGGACAGGGCCAGCATGGCCCAGAACGGCAGTTCGATCCAGCCCCACATCAGCGCCGGCAGGACCGCCAGCAGCAAGGCATTGAAGCGGATCAGCCCGGCGCGGTTGATGCGGTCCGACAACCAGCCCATCGGCCATTGCGACAGCAGGCCGGCGGTCACCGCCGTGGCCACGAACACCGCCGCCTGGGACGTGCTCATGCCGTGCTTGGCCCCGTAGACAGCGGCCAGGCCGTAGAACGCGCCGGACACATTGCCCGCCACGAACAGCACCGTCATGGACAGCGGCACGCGGCGCAGGAAGAATCGGATGTCCAGCGGCGCGGGCAAAGGCGTGGGCGGGTGCGAACGCGCCGTGACGGCGATCGGCACCAGACATAGCACCAGGCACATGGCGACCAGCGTCAGCGGCCGCAGGTCCAGCGTCGCATAGGCCGTCAGCGCCAACTGGCCCAGCACGGTGCCCAGGCCGGACACCACCATGTAGACGGAAAACACGCGCCCGCGCTGATGGTTCTCGGTCTGTTCGTTCAGCCAGCTTTCGATGACCATGAACTCGGTCACCATGACGATGCCGGAGATCACGCGGAACGCCAGCCACAGCGGCAGCGAGTCGACCAGCGTCTGCGCCAGGATCATGCTGGTGGCGACCGCCGCGCAGGCCACGAAGGCGCGGATGTGGCCCACCCGGATGATCAGCCTGTGCCCCAGTCGGGCGCCGCACACCAGGCCGAAGTAGTAGCCGGCGATCAGGGCGCCGATCCACACCTCGCTGACCGCCTGCGACGTCAGCCGCAGCCCCATGTAGGTATTGAACAGGCCCGTGCCGATGAGCATCAGCAGGGTCGCGAAGTACAGCGACGAGAACGAGGAAATGGTGGCGATCATGGCATCGGGCAGCCGCGGCCAGCGGCCTTTCGGCGGACCGCGCCTGCAGTCCGCCGTAAAACGGTAGAACGGAAGAGAATCAGGCCTGCGACAGCATGGTGGCCGCGTCGCTGACCTCGAACTTACCGGCGGCCTCGACGTTCAGCGTCTTGACCACGCCGTCCTCGATGAGGGCCGAATAGCGCTGCGAGCGCACGCCCATGCCGCGCTGGATCAGGTCCAGCTCCAGGCCCAGCGCCTTGGTCCACAGGGCCGAGCCATCGGCCAGCATGCGAACCTTGCCGTCGGTGCCCTGTTCACGGCCCCAGGCGCCCATGACGAAGGCGTCGTTGACCGACACGCACCAGATCTCGTCCACGCCCTTGGCCTTGAGCGCGGCGGCCTGCTCGACATAGCCCGGCAGGTGCTTGGCCGAGCAGGTCGGCGTGAAGGCGCCCGGCACGGCGAAGAGCGCGATCTTCTTGCCGCGGACCAGGTCGGCGACCTGGAAGGCGTTGGGACCCAGCGAGCAGCCCGCGGTCTCGGTTTCGATGAATTCGGTCAGGGTGCCATCCGGCACGCGGTCGCCGACTTTGATCGTCATGGAAATATCTCCGGCTGAAAAATCTGAAGAAAGAATGAATGGGGCAGAGCATTGAGGCGAGGCCGCCTCACACCCTCCATCATAGTTCCTGCGCGCGGGCGGCGCTTGCCGCGTCTGCAGCCCATGCCCCGGGCGGACGCCGCACCGGCAAAGAACATGAACAGACTGAAACGACTCAATACGGGCGCGTCGCTCCCGGAACGCGCGTCCGTTGCAATAATGTCGCAAGATTCATGGCATCCCGCGCGCGTCTTGCCGCCCGCGGGACCACACACGGAGAACATGCGATGCGCAAGATGGCAGGCGGCCTGATGGCCGCGTTGGCGCTGGGCTTGACCGGCGGCGCCTGGGCGGCGCCGGACGCCAGCGAACAATTGCAGTACGAATCCTTCGTCGTGGCGGCGGGCGCGTCCAATGGCGCGGCCCGCGCCTGCGGCGCTTCGGAGCCCGATCTCAAACAACATCAGGACACCTCGCGCAAGAACCTGCAGCGCTACGCCCAGGAATACGGCTTCAACGCCCAGAACTACGACACGCTCTTCGACAAGGGGCTGGACCAGGGCAAGGCCATGATGGAAGAGATGAAGCGCTCGGGCGTGGACGGCTGCCGCGGCGTGCTCGGCAGCTTCCAGAACGAGCGCGTCATCGGCTACGAGGACATGAAGGCGGCCTTGGCCGAGGTCAGCGACGGCCTGCCGGGGGAAACCGAGAAATAGGACAGAGGCACGGTTCGCGCCGTCCCTCGGGGCGAACTTGAAGCGGAAGAAAGCGCGACGCCCATGCGCCGCCGCCCTCGCCTACAGCCCGTTCTGCTTGAACCAGTCCAGCATGCGCTGCCAGGCCTGATCGGCCTCGGCCTTGCGGTAGCTGGGCCGGTAGTCCGCATGGAAGGCATGCGGCGCTTCGGGATAGATGTCGATGCGCGAGGCCTTGGCGGCGGCCGGCCCCTGGGCCAGCGCCACCCGCATGCGGTCCACGTCCGCCAACGGAATGCCGGCGTCCTTGCCGCCATAGGCGCCCAGCACCGGCGCCTTCAGGTCCCCGACCGCGCTCAGTACCGGGCGCGGCTTCAGCTCGCTGGGCTCGCCGCCCAGCTGCCCGTACCAGGCAGCGCCCGCGCGCAGCTTGGGATTGTGCGCGGCGTAGAGCCAGACCTGGCGTCCGCCCCAGCAAAACCCCAGGATGCCCAGTCGGCCCGCGTCGCCGCCATGCTCGGCGGCCCAGGCCGATGCGGCGTCCAGGTCGCGCTGCACCTGCGCGTCGGGCACCTTGCTGATGATTTCCGCCTGCAGCTTGGGAATATCGGTGTAGCGCGACGGGTCGCCCTGGCGCGCGAACAGCTCGGGCGCCACCGCCAGATACCCCAGGTGCGCCAGGCGGCGGCAGATATCCTGGATGTACTCGTGCACGCCGAATATCTCGGACACCACCAGCAGCGTGGGCAGGTTCTTCTTGCCCTGCGGCGCGGCGCGATAGGCCGGCATCTTGCCGTCGGCCACTGGAATGTCCACCTTGCCCGCCAGCAAGCCGGCGGCGTCGGTGGCTATCGCCGTCTGCGCCACTGCTTGCCCCGCCGCCAGCGAAAATCCCGCCGCCACCGACGTGGCGATGAAGCCCCGGCGGTCCAGCTTCAAGGGCGGCAGCAAGCTGTCGAACTGCGAATCCTGGTCGTTCATGCCTCATCTCCTGGGAAGAGCGCTCGCCCGTATCCGCACCAAACCGGCCACGAGCGGCAAGATTGCACTTCACACCTCACACTTCAACCACCAACGGCAACAGCGTCAGCCGTGCCACCTTCCAGTGAGGCACACTCCGGTAACGCACACTCCGCAAGGTCGCAGGCGCCGACACGGCCAGGTCGCCCCCAATCGGGATGTCGCGGATCCGGCTCCGCCGGTCCGCAGACATGCCCCCTGGAGGGGGAAGCGCGCAGCGCTTCGGGGGTGGGCTCATCCCTCTATTTCAGAGAGAACTCCACCCGCGACGGCACGCCATCGTCCTTGATGCCGTCGGCATCCAATTGCGGCGCGACGATGAAGACGCGCTCGGCCAGGCCCTCGTGAGCGAGCAGCTTCTCATAGACGGCCTGGGCGCGCGCGTCGGCCAACTGGCGCAACTGCTCGTCGCCCACCGGCGCCACGCTGCGCAGCATTTCCTCCATCTGCGCATCCGGTATGGACTTGGCGATGCCGATCAGGTTCCTGGGCTTGTCCTTGATGTCGGTATCGCCGTAGACCTCTTCCAGGTACTTGGAGCGCTCGGCGGGCGACACGTCGACGCCGGCCGGGTTGGGCTTCTTGCCGCGCGGCGCGACGGCGGCGGCCTTGGCGGCGCGGATCTTGCTTTCGATCCAGGCCTGGCGCAGGCCCTCCATGTCGGTCTTGGGGTCGGCGCGGCCGCTCAGATCCATCTTCAGGCCGGGACGGTCGGTCAGGGCCTTGATCAGCGTGTCGATGCGCTGCTGGGAATCCTCGGTCAGCGCCGCGCTGCCCGGCGCGAACTCCACGTAGGACAGCTCCTCGCCGCCGCCGAAGGCCGAGGCGAGCAGGCTGAAGGGCGAAGTCACCGCCTTGACCACCAGGTTGAGCACCACGCGCACCACGATACCGCCGACCGAGAACTCCGGATCGTCCAGCGAACCGGAAATCGGCAGGTTGATGTCGATATTGCCGCGCGAGTCCTTCAGCAGCGCCACGGCCAGCAGCACCGGCAGCTTGGTCGCGTCGGGGCTGTTGGTCTTGTCGCCGAAGGTCAGCTGGTTCAGCACCACATGGTTGCTGGCGGTCAGCGCGCGATCCTTGATCTTGTATTCCAGGTCGACCGACAGCTTGCCGCGCTTGATGGGATAGCCCACGTACTTGGCGGAATAGGTGTTGAAGCGCGGCAGGTCCACGCCCTTGGCCGACGCCTTCAGGTCCAGTGCCAGGAACTTGGCGAAGGGCTGCACCACGCCGCTGATCGACAGCGGCGCGGTGGTGTACACACGGCCCGTGACCTTGACCTTGGCGGGCTGAGGATTGCTGGACGACACCGCCGAGATCGAGCCGTCGATGCTGGACAGCTCCGCCACGTAGTTCGGCTTGACGAAGCGGTCGGTGAAGGTCATGCGGCCGCGCGTCAGGGTCACGCTGTTGAGCGAGATATCGGGCATGCCGCCGCTCTTGGCGGCGGGTTCGGGCGCGGCGCGGCGCGCCGGCGTCTGCGTGTCCTGGGTGATGGAGCCGCCCGCCTGTCCGGGCGCGGCCACCAGGTCCATCACGTTGAGCCGGCCCTGCGCGTTGAGCAGGATGCGACCGTAGAAATCGTCCAGCGCGATATCGCCCAGCCTGGCGCCGATCTTGTCGCCGGCGACGGAGATATCCATGCCGGAGAACGCCAGGCGCTTCCAGTTCAGGAAATCGTCCTTGTTGACGCGGTCCTGCAGGTCCAGGTCGGTGACTTCCACTCCGCCCTTCCAGGCGGCCGAGAGCGGCGCCTTGCCGTTGGCGGCCGCGAAGGCCGCTTCGCCCTTGGCTCCCAGCGTGATGGCGCGCACGGTGGCGTTCAGGCTGGAGGCGAAATAAGGCGCGAACGAGGCCACGTTCAACGCCGACAGGTCCACCGAGGTGCGCAGCGTCAGCGGCTGCGGCGTGAACGCCCCCTTCAGGGCCAGCTTGCCGTTGCCCTGCACGCCATCGGCGTCCAGCGTGAAATTGCTTTGTCCCGGTCCCATGGCCAGCCGGTCGGCGGTCAGGTGCAGGCGCTGCAGCGCGACATCCAGAGCGGGCTTCAGGGATTCGTCGCGCGCCTTGAACTGGGTCAGCTCGGCTTGCGCGCCGGTGGCGGACACGTCCACCACCCCGCCCGTGTCCAGCACGTGCACTTGCGCCGACAGCGCCACGCGACCGTCCTGCAGCGTGATCGGCGCGGCGCTGCGCACGGCCGGCGCGAATGGCGCCAGCGCCACGTTGCCCATGCGGAAAGACATTTCCAGCGCCAGCGGTTGCAGCACCAGCGGACCCTTGGCGCGGATCCAGCCACCGTCGGTGCTGTTGTCCACCGTCAGCCACAGGTTGATCGGGCGATCCTTCTGCTGCGGAAGCTCCACGCCCTCGACCGTGGCCGCGATGCCGGTCATCGAGTAGTCGAGCTTGCTGACCGCATCGGTCAGGTGCAGCTCGCCTTCATGGATATTGAAGGCGTCCAGCGTGATCTTCCATTCGGCCGGCTCGGCCGGCTGGGGCGCCGGGGCCGTGCCTGCCGGACCATCCGGAGGCGCGGCGCCCGCGGCAGCGGACGCCGACGGCGTGGCCGCGCCAGCCGCAGCGCCGCCTGCGGCGGGAATCGCAGACTTGGGTTCGGCGGCTTTGGCTTCGGCCGCCTTAGCATCGGCACTCTTCGCATCAGCCGCCTTAGCATCTCCGGCCTTAGCATCCGCCGGTTTCACGCCCGCCGGCTTGGCAGCTGCCGCAGCAGAAGCCGCCTTGCCCGCTTCGGGTGCGCCAGCCTGCGCGGCGGAGACCTTGGCCGAGGCCCGCGGATCCGCAGTCTGGGCGGCGGCCTTGCCCGCATTCGGCGCGGCCTTGGCATCCTGTGTCTTGGCATCCGCCGGCTTGCCCGCAACCGGCTTGCCACCCGCAGGCTTGGCCGCGCCGGGCTTGGCGCCCAACTGCTGCAGCTGCTCGGCCACGTCCTGCCAGTTCAGCCTCAGGTTCTCGTAGCGGCGCGCATGCACCTGCGGCGCCCACAGGCCGACATCGCCGATATAGGCCTGCCGCGCAATCGGTTCGAGTTCCAGCCGCGATACCGTCAGCGCGCTCCAGGACGCCAGCTCGGCGCCCGACTTGTCGCGCAGATCGAACTGGCGCAGGCCCAGATCGCCCACCACCCGGATCTTGGGCGGCGCATCCTTGGGCTGCTCGAACACCACACGCAGGTTCGAATCGAGCAGCGCGCGCTCCAGCTTGAACGGCAGCGGCATGGGCCACACGTCGGCCCACTTCTCCAGCTGCAGGCCGGAGAAGGTCACGTTCAGCGTCGAGGACGGCACCTTCTCGAAGGGCCGCGCCACGCCGGTCAGGTCGAAGGGGCTGCCGTTGATGCGCAGGTGCAGCCGTGGCTGCACGTCGATGTCGGTGGCATAGCCGAAGGTGGAGATGAACGGCACGCCCAGCGTGAACTCGTCCACCACCTGCTTGCGGCCGGTGACCTTGTCGTCCAGCGTGACCGAGCCGCCCTCGATGCGCATGTTGTTGAGCGAGAAGCGCGGCAGGCCTTCGTCGGGCTTGGGCGGTTCCTCGGGCTTGGCGGCGCTCATCTCGGCCACGCGCTGCTGCACGTCCGAGAAGTTGAAGCGCGTGACGTCCTCGCGCACGATGGCGATCTTCGGCTCGCGCAGCGTCAGCCGGTCCACCACCGGCGCGAACCAGAACAGCGAACTCCAGGCGGCGCTGGCGTCCAGTTCGGCCAGCGTCAGCAGCGGTGTCTCGGATCCTGGCTGCGCGATCGCCAGGTCCCTCGCGCGGACGGTCAGGGTAAAGGGATTGAAGCTGATCTTGCCGACGGAAACGTCGCGGCCCAGCATCTTGGAGACGTCCTCGGTCAGGACGGAGCGCAGCACCTTGGGCACCTGCCAGGCCGCCACGCCGCACAGCAGCAGCGCCACGGCCACGATGGACAAGAGAATCTTGCCGACGCGCCGGGTGAACCTGAACTTTGGCATCCGCATGGGCATCGCGAGTCTCCTGGTACGACAAATTGTAGGCACTGGCCGCGCGTCGGGTACGTGTTTTGCGGGCGATTATCGCGCCCCCCGCACGGCTCGTCTATCATAGGGCGTATCAGCGGCCCGACCCGGACCATGCCGGTCCGCCGCGGCCGCTATTTTCAATCATTAACAATTCTCGATCCCGACCCATGTCCTCCTCCGCCCCCACTCTCAGCCACCTGGACGAAGCCGGCCAGGTCCGCATGGTCGACGTCATCGGCAAGGCGGACAGCGAGCGCGTGGCGGTCGCCGCGGCCAGCGTGCGCCTGAACGCGGTGGCCTACGGCCTGCTGACCGCGCCCGGCCAGGGCAAGGGCGAAGTCCTCAACACCGCGCGCGTGGCCGCCATCCTGGCCGCCAAGCGCTGCGCCGAGCTGATCCCGCTTTGCCACAGCCTGCCGCTGTCCTTCGTGGGCGTGGAGTTCGCGCTGGACGACGAAGCCCATCGCGTCGACATCCTGGCCACCTGCCGCACCAGCTACAAGACCGGCGTCGAAATGGAAGCCATGACGGCCTGCAGCGTCGCCGCGCTGACCATCTACGACATGTGCAAGGCGGCCGACAAGGGCATCGTGATCGAGCAAGTTCGCCTGAAGTACAAGGCGGGAGGAAAGAGCGGTGAGTGGCGCAACGATTGATCTGCTGTACTTCGCGCGCGTGGCCGAACTGGTCGGCAAGCGCGGCGAGGCCTGGCCGCTGGACGATGAATCCACCGGCGCGCAACTGCTGGCCGCGCTGGGCGAGCGCTATCCGCAGCTAGCCCCGGCCTCGCGCCTGAAGCTGGCCGTCAACCAGACCCATGCCAAGCCCACGGTCGTGATCCGCCCCGGCGACGAAGTCGCGGTATTCGAGCCCGTGACCGGAGGCTAGAGCATGAGCGCCAATGTGGTCATCGTCCAGGAAGCCGATTTCGACGGCGCGGCCCTGACCGCCGCGTTGCGCGAGCAGGCCGGCGCGGGCGTCGGCGGTATCGTCACCTTCGTGGGCTACGTGCGCGACTACGCACCCGATGCGCCGACCGAAACGCTGTTCCTCGAACACTATCCCGGCATGTGCGAGCGCGAGCTTGAAGACATCGCCGCCACGGCCCACGCGCGCTGGAACCTGGCCGGCACCGTGATCGTGCACCGCGTCGGCGCGCTGTCGCGCAACGCCCAGATCGTGTTCGTGGCCGCCGCCAGCGCCCACCGCGGCGACGCCTTCCGTGGCTGCGAATACATCATCGACGCGCTCAAGACGCGCGCGCCCTTCTGGAAAAGCGAGACGCTGGCCGGCGGCAAGCGTTTCTGGGTCGAACAGCGCCAGGCCGACGAGGACCGCACGCGGTCCTGGGACGAGCCCCCGGCCGGCAACAAGGACACGCAATGAAGCAAGCCCCCGCCGAACCCGTATCGCTGGCCTGCGCCGTGCTGACCGTCAGCGACACGCGCGGCCCCGGCGACGACACCTCCGGCAACCTGCTGGCGCAGAGCCTGGCCCAGGCCGGCCATCAATGCGTGCGCCGCGACATCGTCAAGGACGACCTCTACCAGATCCGCCGCATCATCAGCGACTGGATCGCCGATCCCGCCGTGCAGGTCATCCTGACCTCCGGCGGCACGGGCTTCTCGCACAAGGACACCGTGCCCGAGGCCATCGGCCCGCTGCTGGACCGACAGATCCCCGGCTTCGGCGAGCTGTTCCGCCAGTTGTCCTACGAAGAGATCGGCAGCTCGGCCCTGCAATCGCGGGCCCTTGCCGGCTACGCCAACCAGACGCTGCTGTTCTGCCTGCCCGGCTCCAACAACGCCTGCGAAACCGCCTGGACGCGCATCATCCGCGAACAGCTCGACAGCGGCCATCGCCCCTGCAATTTCGCCACGCACTTCAAGAATCGCGAAGACAACTGACCCCATGCTGGATTTCGATCACGCCCAGACCCTGCTGGCCAACGCCGCCGGCCCGCTAGACCGCGTCGAGGACGTCGCATTGGCCGACCTGGCCGGCCGCGTGCTGGCCCGCGACCTGACCGCGACCGTCGACATTCCCCCCGCCGACAACAGCGCGATGGACGGCTACGCCCTGCGCGCGGCCGACTGGAGCGACAGCGCGCGCCTGCCGGTGCAGCAGCGCTGCTACGCCGGCGACACGCCCGAGCCGCTCAAGCCGGGGCACGCCATCCGCCTGTTCACCGGCAGCCTGATTCCCGAAGGCGCCGACGTGGTGGTCATGCAGGAAGACGCCGAGGAGGCCGACGGCCACGTGCGCATCTCGCGCGCGCCCGCCCTGGGCCAGCACATCCGCCTGCGCGGCGAGGACACCCTGGCCAGCGCGCCGCTGCTGGCCGCCGGCACGGTGCTGGAAGCCGCCCACGTGGCGCTGCTGGCCTCGCAGGGCATGGCCACGGCGCCGGCGCGCGCCCGCCTGCGCGTGGGCATCCTGACCACCGGCGACGAGCTGGTGCCGCCCGGCGCCACGCGCGCGCCCGAGCAGATCTACAACTCCAACGGCCCCATGCTGGCCGCGCTGGCGCGCGGCATGGGCGCCGAGCCGGTCCACGTGCTGCATGCGCGCGACACCGAGGCCGACCTGCTGGCCTCGTTCAAGACGCTGCTGGCCGATTGCGACCTGGTGCTGAGCGTGGGCGGGGTGTCGGTCGGCGAGCGCGACCTGGTCAAACCGGCGCTGGCGACCCTGGGCGGCGAACTGTCGCTGTGGAAGGTGCGCATGAAGCCGGGCAAGCCGGTGGCCCTGGCGCAGATCGGCGGCAAGCCGGTGGTCAGCCTGCCGGGCAACCCGGTGTCGGCCTATGCCGTGTTCACGCTGCTGGTGACGCCGCTGGTGCGCCGCATGCAGGGCCGCGAAACGCTGTTCCCGCCGGTCAGCCTGCTGCCGCTGCGCACCGAGCGCACGCGCCAGGACAGCCGCGAGGAATTCCTGCGCGTGCAGCGCCGCGTGGCCGATGACGGCTCGGCCGAACTGGTGCCCTACGGCCACCAGGGGTCCGGCGTGATCAGCTCGCTGCCCTGGTCCACCGGACTGGCGCGCGTGCCGGCGGACACGCCGGTGCAAGACAAGGACCGCGTCCCCTACTACGACCTGCGTCACTGGCTGGCGTAGCGCTCGGCCCGCTCCAGCTCTTCCGGGGTGTTGACGTTCATGAAGGCCTCGGGCGTCTCGTCGAAACGGGCTTCGGCCGCGCCCAGGCGCGACTGCCACAGCCCCACCCGGCGCTCGCCCGACGCCAGATACTCACGCAACGCGGGCAGCAACGACACCCGCAGCGCCATGCAGGCCGGATGGCGCACCCCGTCCGCGCTGGCATAGGCCAGCGGCACGCCCGTCGCCAGCGCCGCGCCGACCAGGCGCGCGGCCAGGTCTGGCGGCAGGAACGGCGTATCGCAGGGCGCGACCACCAGCCATTGCGCGTCGCCGGCGGCCAGCAAGCCCGCCATCACGCCGGCCAGCGGCCCGGGCCAGCCCTGCAGCCCCGCCACCCCGTCGCCGACGACCTCGCCATAGCGCGCGTAGCTGTCCGCGTTGCGGTTGGCGCTGATGATCAACCTTCCCACCTGCGGCGCCAGCCGGCGCGCGGCATGCCCCGCCAGCGGCTCGCCCCGCAACTGGACCAGCCCCTTGTCACGCCCGCCCATGCGCGAACCCTGGCCGCCGGCCAGGATCAGGCCGGCGAGCGCCTGCCGGTCGGGCATGGCGGGATCAGCCACCGATGTAGCTCATTTCAATCTTGCGCGACGGATCGGCCATGTTGCGCCCGCGCAGCTCGGAATAATTGTCACCGCGTGCCGCCCAGATGCCGGCGATGATGGCGGCCAGCTCGTCGTCGCTGGCGCCGTCGCGCAGCGGCGCGCGCAGGTCGTGGCCGTCGTGCGCGAAAAGGCACAGGTACAGCTTGCCTTCGGGCGACAGGCGCGCCCGCGTACAGCCGCCGCAGAAGGCCTGCGTCACGCTGGAAATCAGGCCGATCTCGCCGCCGCCGTCCAGGTAGCGCCAGCGTTCGGCCACGCGCCCCATGGCGTCCGCGACGACGGGCTCCAGCGGGAATTCCTGGCCGATGCGCGCCAGCACTTCGCTGCTGGGCACCACTTCCGCCATGTTCCAGCCGTTGGTGTTGCCCACGTCCATGTACTCGATGAAGCGCAGGATGTGGCCGCTGTGGCGGAAACGCCGCGCCATGGGCAGGATCTGGCCGTCGTTCAGGCCGCGCCGCACCACCATGTTGACCTTGACCGGGGCCAGCCCGGCCTCGGCCGCCGCATCCACGCCGCGCAGCACGTCGTCGGGCGTGAAGCCGCTGTCGCTCATGTCCTGGAACATGGTCGCGTCCAGCGCGTCCAGGCTCACCGTCACGCGCGACAGCCCGGCCTGCCTCAGCGCCTCGGCCTTGCGCGCCAGCAGGCTGCCGTTGGTGGTCAGGGTCAGGTCCAGCGGCCGGCCGTCGGGCGTGCGCAACGCGGCCAACTGGCTGACCAGGTTCTCCACGTGCTTGCGCAGCAGCGGCTCGCCGCCGGTCAGGCGCAGCTTTTCCACGCCCAGCCGCGTGAACACATTGGCCAGCCGCGCGATCTCCTCGAAGGACAGCAGCGCTGAATGCGGCATGAAGGAATAGCTGCTGTCGAACACCTCGCGCGGCATGCAGTAGGTGCAGCGGAAATTGCAGCGATCCGTGACCGAGATGCGCAGGTCGCGCAAGGGACGCGCGCGCAGGTCGAGCGCGGGCTGCCCCGCCGGCGGCAGGGCGCCGGGCGCGACGGCGGGCAGGCCACCGCGCCGATCGGCAAGGAAAATCACTTTGGTCATGGTGGAATCATAGCCCGGCGCAGTCCGCGAGGCGCTCAGGAAAAAGCCTCGTCCAGGGTTTGCAGCCGGCCCGTGTCGCGGGTGTCGTAGCCGGCCAGCTGGCCGACGTAGCCCAGGTAGTCCGGACTGCGCAGGATGGCCAGCAGCTCGCGCATGGCCGGCGTCTCCAGCGCGCTCCTGCGGATGGCGAAGAAATAGCGCTCGCGCACCAGCGGGATGAAATCCAGCCCGAAGCGCCGGGCCGCCGTCTCCACGCCCACGCCGGTATCGGCCATGCCGCTGGCGATATGGGCGGCGATGGCCATGTGGGTGAATTCATTGCTTTCGTAGCCCTGCACGTCGCCGATGGAGACATTGGCGCGCTGCAACATCAGACTGATCAGATGGCGCGTGCTGGAACCGATCTGGCGGTTCACGAAGCGCACATCGCCGCGCGCCAGGTCGGCGATGCCATGGATATTCTTGGGATTGCCCGCCACCACGAACAGGCCGGTATTGCGCACGGCCAGGTGGATCAGCAGGTAGTCGTCGGCGTGCAGCCACTGGGCATAGCGCGCCATGATGGGTTCCTCGAACTCGCCCAGCGGCACCTGGAAGCCGGCCAGGTCGCATTCGCCCCGCTCCAGCGAGGCCAGCGCCTCGATCGCGGTGCGATAGCGCAACTCCAGGCCGGCGCCGCCGCCCATGCGCTGCATCAGCGATTCCACCGCGAAGCCGTGACTGGCGTGCAGGCGCAGATGCGGTCCGCTTTCCGGCAGCAGCCGGGCCAGTTCCTCCTGCAGTTCCGAGGCCATGCTTTCCAGCGTGGGCATCAGACGGGCCTCGATGCGCCGGTTGGCCCACAGCAGGCGCTGGGCGAAGGGCGACAGCTGCGTGCCCTGGCGCCGGTTGGTGATCAGCAACGCGGTGCCGAAGATGCCCTCGAAACGGCGCAGCACGCCCCAGGCGTGCCGGTACGACAGTCCGCAGGCGCGGCAGGCACCGGCGATGTTGCCGCTGGCGTCGATGGCGGCCAGCAGCGCCAGCATGTCCTGCAGCGGCACCGGGCCGGCATCGCCCTCGGACGTCAGCGTCCATTGCGGCCGCAGGCCGATTTGGAACTTATATGTCATTTATTTCATATTGAAGCCGGGATTCCAGCCAAGTAGAGTACACAAAAAACGCGGATTCCAGACAATTAATATGCTCCTGAAAACATATTAATCACGCTTCAGGATCAGGAATCCGCCCGCTGACCGCTCCTACGGGGGCCCGTAATCAGTCATCAGGAGGAGACCGCCATGCGCACCCGCGAGGCAAAATCCGATCTCGCGTCCACCGGCGGCGCCCGCGGCGGCCAGCAGGCGCTGGACGCCGCACAGGCCTCGCAGACGCCGGCCGTGGCCGCCACGGCCCGCATCGTCGCCCGCCTCAAGGACCAGCCCGGCCCGCTGCTGCCGGTGCTGCACGCGGTCCAGCACGAGCTGGGCTGTATACCGGCCGAGGCGGTGCAGACCATCGCCGAGGCCCTGAACCTGTCCCGCGCCGAAGTCCACGGCGTCATCACCTTCTACCCCCACTTCCGCAGCGCGCCGGCCGGCCGCCACGTCATCGAGATCTGCCGCGCCGAGTCCTGTCAGGCCATGGGCGGGGAACAGCTCGCCGAGCATGCCCGCCACGCGCTGGGCTGCGACTTCCACGCCAGCACGCCCGATGGCGAATTCACGCTGGAGCCGGTGTACTGCCTGGGCCTGTGCGCGCAATCGCCCGCCATCATGATCGACGGCCAGCCCAAGGCCCGCGTCACGCGGGACAAGCTCGACCGCCTGCTGGCGCAGGCCCGCCAGGCCGCCGCCCCGGAGGACGCCCGATGAACGCCCCGATCAGGATCTACGTGCCGCGTGACGCGGCGGCGCTGGCGGTGGATGCCGACGCGGTCGCGCGGGCGATCGAGGCCGCCGCCGAACAGCGCGGCCTGGCCGTGCAGCTGGTGCGCAATGGCTCGCGCGGACTGCTGTGGCTGGAACCCATGGTGGAAATCGCCACGCCCGCAAGCCGCGTCGCCTACGGGCCGGTGCAGCCCGAGGACGTGGCCGGCCTGTTCGAGGCCGGCTGGCTGCAGGGCGGCGCCCACCCGCTGCGGCTGGGTCCGACCGAGGACATCCCCTACCTGAAGCACCAGGAACGCCTGACCTTCGCCCGCGTCGGCATTACCGACCCGCTGTCGCTGCAGGACTACGCCGCGCACGGCGGCCTGGAGGGACTCAAGCGCGCGCTGTCCCTGGCGCCCGAGGCCATCGTCCAGGAACTCATCGATTCCGGACTGCGCGGACGTGGCGGCGCGGCCTTCCCCACCGGCATCAAATGGAAGACGGTGGCCGGCACGCCGGCCGACCAGAAATACATCGTCTGCAACGCCGATGAGGGCGATTCCGGCACCTACGCCGACCGCCTGCTGATGGAAGGCGACCCGTATGTGCTGATCGAGGGCATGACCATCGCCGGTCTGGCCGTGGGCGCGACCCAGGGCTACATCTACGTGCGCTCCGAGTACCCGCACGCCATCGCCGCGCTGGAAGCGGCCATCGCGCGGGCGCGCGAGGTCGGCTGGCTGGGCGCGGATGTACACGGCAGCGGCCGGCGGTTCGACCTGGAAGTGCGCAAGGGCGCCGGCGCCTACATCTGCGGCGAGGAGACCTCGCTGCTGGAAAGCCTGGAGGGCAAGCGCGGCGTGGTGCGCGCCAAGCCGCCGCTGCCGGCCATCTCCGGCCTGTTCGGCAAGCCCACCGTGATCAACAACGTCATCTCGCTGGCCACGGTGCCCATCATCCTGGCCAAGGGCGCGGCCTATTACCGCGACTATGGCGTGGGCCGCTCGCACGGCACCCTGCCCTTCCAGCTGGCCGGCAACCTCAAGCACGGCGGGCTGGTGGAAAAGGCCTTCGGCCTGACGCTGCGCGACCTGCTGTACGGCTTCGGCGGCGGCAGCGCCTCGGGCCGGCCGCTGCGCGCGGTGCAGGTTGGCGGACCGCTGGGCGCCTACCTGCCCGAATCGCAATGGGACGTGCCGCTGGATTACGAGGCCTATGCGCGGATCTCGGCCATGATCGGCCACGGCGGCCTGGTGGCCTTCGACGACACCGTCGACATGGCGCGCATGGCCCGCTACGCCATGGAATTCTGCGCCGTCGAGTCCTGCGGCAAGTGCACGCCCTGCCGCATCGGCTCGACGCGCGGCGTGGAGACCCTCGACAAGATCATGGCCGGCGGCCCGGCGCGCGAACAGCAGGTGCATCTGCTGCGCGACCTGTGCGACACCATGCTGGGCGGCTCGCTGTGCGCGCTGGGCGGCATGGCGCCGTACCCCGTGCTGTCCGCCCTGAACCACTTCCCGCAGGACTTCGGCCTCGCCGACAGTCCCGCACCCGCCGCCAGCGCGGCCTGACGCCGCCCGCCCGGAGACCGCCATGCTGGAAACCGTCATCAAGCGAGACCGCGACCTGGGCACGCCCGCCCGCGAGTCCACCCAGACCGTCACCCTGACCATCGATGGCCAGGAAGTCACCGTGCCCGAAGGCAGCTCGCTGATGCGCGCGGCCGCCGAGGCCGGCATCAACATCCCCAAGCTCTGCGCCACCGACAGCCTTGAACCCTTCGGCTCGTGCCGCCTGTGCCTGGTGCAGATCGACGGACGCCGGGGCTATCCGGCATCCTGCACCACGCCGGCCGAGCACGGCATGGTGGTGCACACCGAGACGCCCAAGCTGCGCGAGCTGCGCCGCGGCGTCATGGAGCTGTACATCTCCGACCACCCGCTGGACTGCCTGACCTGTCCGGCCAACGGCGACTGCGAGCTGCAGGACATGGCCGGCGTGGTCGGCCTGCGCGAGGTGCGCTACGGCTACCAGGGCGCCAACCACCTGGACAGCGCCAAGGACGAGTCCAATCCGTACTTCACCTACGACCCGTCCAAGTGCATCGTCTGCAACCGCTGCGTGCGCGCCTGCGAGGAAACCCAGGGCACCTACGCCCTGACCATCTCCGGCAAGGGCTTCGAATCGCGCGTGTCGCCCGGCCAGGACCAGCCGTTCCTGGACAGCGAATGCGTGTCCTGCGGCGCCTGCGTGCAGGCCTGCCCCACGTCCACGCTGCAGGAAAAGACCGTCATCATGATGGGCCAGGCCGAGCACTCGGTGATCACCACCTGCGCCTATTGCGGCGTGGGCTGCGGTTTCAAGGCCGAGATGAAGGGCCAGGAAGTGGTGCGCATGGTGCCCTGGAAGGACGGCCAGGCCAACCGTGGCCATTCCTGCGTCAAGGGTCGCTTCGCCTGGGGCTACGCCACGCACAAGGAACGCGTGCTCAAGCCCATGATCCGCCAGCGCATCACCGACCCGTGGCGCGAGGTTTCATGGGACGAGGCCATCAACCACGCGGCCTCGGAATTCCGCCGCATCCAGGCGCGCCACGGGCGCGACGCCGTCGGCGGCATCACCTCATCGCGCTGCACCAACGAGGAAACCTGGCTGGTGCAGAAACTGGTGCGCGCGGCCTTCGGCACCAACAACGTCGACACCTGCGCCCGCGTCTGCCACTCGCCCACCGGCTACGGCCTGAAGCAGACGCTGGGCGAATCGGCCGGCACCCAGACCTTCGATTCGGTCATGCACACCGACGTGGTGATCGTGATGGGCGCCAACCCCAGCAGCGGCCACCCGGTGTTCGCCTCGCGCCTGAAGCGCCGGCTGCGCCAGGGCGCGCGCCTGATCGTGATCGATCCGCGCCGTATCGAGCTGGTCAGCTCGCCGCACATCAAGGCCGATTTCCACCTGCAGGTGCGGCCCGGCACCAACACGGCGCTGCTGTCCTCGCTGGCGCACGTCATCGCCACCGAGAAACTGATCGACGAAGCCTTCGTCGCCGAACGCTGCGAGGAAAAGGCGTTCCGGGAATGGCGCGACTTCGTCTCGCTGCCCGAGAACTCGCCCGAGGCGATGGAAGAAATCACCGGCGTGCCGGCCCGCGACGTGCGCGGCGCGGCGCGGCTCTACGCCACCGGCGGCAACGGGTCGATCTATTACGGCCTGGGCGTCACCGAGCACAGCCAGGGATCGACCACCGTGATGGCCATCGCCAACCTCGCCATGGCCACCGGCAACGTGGGCCGCGAGGGCGTGGGCGTGAACCCGCTGCGCGGCCAGAACAACGTGCAGGGTTCCTGCGACATGGGCTCGTTCCCGCACGAACTGCCCGGCTACCGCCACATCTCCGACGACGCGGCGCGCGCGCTGTTCGAGCGCGACTGGGGCGTGACCATCCAGCCCGAGCCCGGCCTGCGCATCCCCAATATGTTCGAGGCCGCGCTGGGCGGCACGTTCAAGGGGCTGTACTGCCAGGGCGAGGACATCGTGCAGTCCGACCCGAACACGCAGCACGTGGCCGCGGCGCTGGCGGCGATGGAGTGCATCGTGGTGCAGGACCTGTTCCTGAACGAGACCGCCAAGTACGCCCACGTCTTCCTGCCGGGCTCGTCCTTCCTGGAAAAGGACGGCACCTTCACCAACGCCGAGCGCCGCATCTCGCGCGTGCGCAAGGTCATGGAGCCCAGGAACGGCAAGTCGGACTGGGAAGTGACCGTGGCCCTGTCCAACGCGCTGGGCTATCCCATGAACTACCGCCACCCCGGCGAGATCATGGAAGAGATCGCCCGGCTCACGCCCACCTTCGCCGGGGTCAGCTATGACAAGCTGGACCGGCTGGGCAGCCTGCAATGGCCGTGCAACGACGAGGCGCCGGACGGCACCCCCATCATGCACATCGACCAGTTCGTGCGCGGCAAGGGCCGCTTCATGATCACCAAGTACGTGCCCACCGACGAGCGCAGCACGCGCCGCTTTCCGCTGCTGCTCACCACTGGGAGAATCCTGTCGCAATACAACGTCGGCGCGCAGACCCGCCGCACGCCCAACGTCATGTGGCACAGCGAGGACGTGCTGGAGATCCACCCGCAGGACGCCGAGGACCGCGGCGTGGCCGAGGGCGACTGGGTCGGCATCCAGAGCCGCGCTGGCGAGACCGTGCTGCGCGCCACGCTGACCGACCGGGTCCAGCCGGGCGTGGTATACACCACCTTCCACTTCCCCGAATCCGGCGCCAACGTCGTCACCACCGACAGCTCCGACTGGGCGACCAACTGCCCCGAATACAAGGTCACCGCCGTGCAGGTCACGCGCGTGTCCCAGCCTTCGGAATGGCAGCGCCAATGGTCGCGCTTCGCGGACATCCAGCACAAGCTGCTGCGCGAGCGGGCCCGCGAGAGCGACGCGGCGATGACGGGGAAATGATGCCGTCCCGGCGCGCGCGAACCGCGCGCCGGCAACGCCGCCACACCCCGCCAGCCGCAACGATACGCACGCAAAGCATGAGCCAGCCCGCCGAAGACCGCCACGACAGCATCCCCGCCCAGGTGACCCGTATCCGGGCCGGCACCATCGCGTCCGCCACGGAAGCCGACCACCTGGCCGAGGAGACCCCGGTCGCGCTGGAATACAACGGCATCAGCCACGCCACCATGCTGGCCACGCCCGCCGACCTGGAAGACTTCGCATTGGGCTTCTCGCTGTCCGAGGGCATCATCGACAGCGCCGCCGACGTGCGCGGCATCGACGTGGCTCCGCAATGCGACGGCATCGTGGTGCAGCTGGAAATCTCCAGCGCCTGCGAGGCGCGGCTCAAGTCGCGCCGCCGCGCCATGGCCGGCCGCACCGGCTGCGGCCTGTGCGGCGTGGAAACCCTGCCTGAAGTGCTGCGGCCGGTGCCGCCCGTGGCCGCCGGCGCGCCACTGCGCGCCCAGGCCGTGCTGGCCGCCATGCGCGACATGCGCGCGCGCCAGCGCCTGCACGACCTGACCGGCGCCACCCACGCCGCAGGCTGGGCCGGCGCCGACGGCACCATCGCCCTGCTGCGCGAGGACGTGGGCCGGCACAACGCGCTGGACAAGCTGGTCGGCGCGCTGGCGCGGCAAGGCCTGGCCGCGGCATCCGGCATGGTGCTGGTGTCCAGCCGCGCCAGCTTCGAGATGGTGCAGAAGACCGCCGCCGCCGGCGTGCCCGTGCTGGCCGCCGTATCCGCCCCCACTGCGCTGGCCGTGCGGCTGGCGCAAGAGGCCAACATCACGCTCTTGGGCTTCCTGCGCAACGACGACGCCACGCTGTACGCCCATCCCGAACGCATTCTTTCCTGACCCGGACCCGCATGGAAATCGGCAACCTGATCCGCATGGCCAACCGCATCGGCCAGTTCTTCGAAGCCATGCCCGACCGGCAGGAGGCCGGCGAAGGCGTGGCCAACCACATCCACAAGTTCTGGGAGCCGCGCATGCGCACGCAGCTGCTGGACTTCCTGGCCGGCCAGCCGGACGGCGAAGCCGGACAGGAAACGCTGCATCCGCTGGTGCGCGAAGCGGTGCTGCAAAACCGCGACCGCCTGACGCCGGCGGGCCGCAAGCCGGACTGAGCGCGACGTCTTCGGTAGCGCCGGCGTCCCTATTGCAGCAACGAAACATTCAAGCCGCTGATGCGCTTGAATGCCGTATCGCCTGTCAGCATCACATGCGCGTTACCGAGCTGCAGGCAGCACGCGGCTTGCAGGGCGTCCGGCGTGCGCGTGCCGTGCCTGGCGCGTATCGCCGCCGCCAGTTCCACCGCCTTGCAGTCCATTTCCAGCCAGATCAAGTCCGGCAGCGCGAAAAACGCGTCGAACCTGGCCAGTGTGGCGCTATCGTTGCGCCGCATCGGCCCGATGCGGCACTCCAGCCATGACAGCCGGCTGAGCGCAACTCTCAAGCCCGGATGCGCGCGGGACAATCTCGACAATTCGGACTGGACCGCGCTGGCTTGGGGTTCCTGCCCTTCTATCCGATAGATCAGCGCGTTCGCATCGAGAAAGGCGATCACCAGTCGCGCTCCTGCTTGAGCGCGGCGTCGATCTCGGCCTTGTCACGCGCGCCCGCGCCTGACTGCGCAAGCAGCCATTGCATGGCCGTCATGCCGAGACGCTCGGCCGGCCGCCCTTCGATCAGGCGCTGGTAATCATCCGCCGACAGCACAACCACGGCGGGCCTGTTGCGCTTGAAGATATGCACCGGGCCATGCGCCAGGGCCTCTTCAAGGGCAGCCATTCCGCGGCGCTTGAGTTCTGCAATGGTCAAGGTATTGGTCATTGGGCCCCCCTTCAGTACTATTTCATCAAAAACAGTACTTACTTCGGTGCCCTCCGGCAACATCCAATTCAGCGGCAACCCGCCGCCCGCAACCTCGGCAACGCCAGCGCCAGCCTTGGCGCGTATGGCAAACAAGCTGTTCATGATGCGTGACTCCCCAAGTGGTTTCTCGGACGCAATTACGCGTTCCTGCGCACGGCTTCAGAGTCCGAGGCTCCGATTAGCGCATGCCTGCCGACGGCCGCCCTTGCCTCGCTTCACAAAGACACCGCCGACGGCCTAGCGTCCGCGAATATCGATGTCCTGGCAATGCCCCCCCGACGCGCTTTTGTCACGCCACGGCGATGAAAAGGGCTAATCCGATTCACGCTAAGCTATCGTCTCAGCCAAAACCTCGCGTTCCAAGCCGCCCCTTTCCGCGCGTACCTTCGCCCTTGAATCACAACACCTCCATGACCGCCCTGCCCCCATCCCGTCCCGCCCGCGGAGCCCAAGCTTGATCGCCCCCGAACTGCACTGGGAAGAAGACCAGGCCGCCCGCCATGCCCTTTGGCGCTCGGAATCCGAGGCCCCGCCGCCCAAGCGCGTCGTGGTCGCGGACGACCGGATCACGGCGGACCAGGCCTATCGCCTGGCCTGCGAGGGCACCGGGCTGCTGTGGCGCGGCGACTACCAGAACGCGCGCCAGCTGCTGCAGGCAATGACGCGGCGGGTGGACAAGCGTCCCCGCAAGCCGGCCGACACGCTGCTGGCGGCCTTCAACCAGCACCGCATGGCGCAGGCGCAGCGCGCCCGCATCCTGGGCATGCTGCTGATTCCCTTCGACGCCGGCCATGGCATCCCGCTGCGCCGCGCGCCGGACGCGCGGCTGGCCTGCGAACAGGCTTATGGTCCGGCCGACGCGCCCTACGTGGCCTCGCTGCGCGAGCTGCTGGGCCTGATCGGCGCTTACGAATGGCGCAGGAAGGGCGTGGAGATCCCCGCGCTGGGCGGCGACCGCATCCATCCGCACTACGGCGTGTTCTCGCCGGTGCGCGGCGAATACGTGGACCTGGTGGCACAGGCGCCGCTGCCGGCCGGCGACACGGCCTTCGACATCGGCGTCGGCACCGGCGTGCTGTCGGCCGTGCTGGCGCGACGCGGCCTGGCTCGTGTGATCGCCACCGACCAGGATGCGCGGGCGCTGGCCTGCGCCCGCGAAAACCTGGAACGCCTGGGCCTGACGAATCGCGTTGAACTCGTCCAGGCCGATCTGTTTCCGCCGGGCCGCGCGCCGCTGGTGGTCTGCAATCCGCCCTGGCTGCCGGCCCGCCCCAGCTCGCCGGTCGAATACGCGGTCTATGACCCGGACAGCCGCATGCTGCGCGGCTTCCTGGACGGCCTGGCCGCCCATCTGACGCCGGGCGGCGAAGGCTGGCTGATCCTGTCCGACCTGGCCGAGCACCTGGGCCTGCGCAGCCGCGATGACCTGCTCGACATGATCGCGCGAGCCGGCCTGCGGGTGGTCGACCGTATCGACACGCGGCCGCGCCACGGGCGCGCCGCCGACGCATCCGATCCGCTGCACGCGGCGCGCTCGCGCGAAGTCACCTCGCTCTGGCGGCTGGCCGCAGCCTGACGGCCTGACGAGCCGACCTGCCGAAACCCGCCGGCCTCGGCGCTGGCGGCCTCTAGACCCGCCCGGCCGCCACGTTCACGCTGATGGCGATGATGAAGACATTGAAGAAGAAGGCGATCACGCTGTGCACCAGCGCCGTGCGCCTCAGCCGGCGGTTGACGATCTGCACGTCCGACACCTGGAAAGTCATGCCCAGCACCAGGGCGAAGTAGGCGAAGTCCCAGTAGTCCGGCTCCGGCGTGCCGGGGAATTCCAGGCCCTTGTGCGTGGGACTGCGGCGGCTGTAGTAGCCGTGCGCGTAGTGCAGCGCGAAGATCATGTTCATGTACAGCCAGGACAGCACGATGCTGACCGCCGCCGCGACCATGTCCAGCGCACCGCTGGCCCCCGGGGATGAGCGCAACTCCATCCACAGCGCCATGACGATCAGGCAGGAGATCGCCACGCTGCTCCACAGCACCGCGCTGCGGCCCACGTCGACCAGCTGCGCGCGTTCGCGCATGGATTGCGGCGTGGCCCGCGTGAACGCACGCGCCGTCGCCAGCAGGAACACCAGCGCCGCCACGTCGAAGGCCAGCAACGCGGCGCGGCTATAGGACAGGCCCGCCGCCCGAAACGCCGCGCCCAGCGCGATGGCCAGCAAGGCGCTCAGCGCCAGCCTGCGATGCGCGTGAAAGAACGGCAGGGCCCGGACCGCGCCCGTCCCATCGGGCGCATGGCCGGCGGCCGGCTGCTGCTGCGGATCCCTGACGGGCTGCGACATGGCTTGCTCCTGGCTGATGGCGCGCCGCTCCTTGCGGCGACGCGGCAAGCTACACGCTAACCGATCCCGAGCAAACCCACCATGCTTCCGGCGAACAGCAGCCACAGCGGATGGATGCGCGTGACGCTGCCCAGGATGGCCACCGCCGCCGTGATGGCGCCCAGCAGCCAGCTGTGCACCGAGGATTCCGTGATCAGCGAAGCGCTGGCGGCCACCAGCCCGACCGTCATGGGAAAGATGCCGGCCTGCACGATGCCGCGCCAGGGCCGGTCCTTGAAGCGTTCCCACAATCCCAGCGCGATCACGGTAATGATCGAGGACGGCCCGAACTTGGCCAGGGTGGTGACCAGCATGCCGGACCAGCCTGCCACGTGCCAGCCCACCAGCGTGACCACCATGAGATTGGGCCCCGGCGCCGCCTGCCCCAGCGCGAACAGCGCGGAAAAGTCGGCGGCCGTCATCCAGCCGTGCACATCGACGACCTGCCGCTGCATTTCCGGCAGGATGGTGTTGCCGCCGCCGAAAGCCAGGACGGACAGCTGCGTGAAGATCTGGGCCAGCGCCCACAGCGTCTGCATCATCGTCTTTGCCTCCAGACCAGCAGGATGCTCAACGGCGTCAGCACCGCCATGGTCGGCAGCAGCGGAATGCGCAGCACCGCGATGCAGATGAAACAGGCCGTGGCCACGACGCCGGCCAGCCAGTCGCGCCGCTTGATCACGGGCAGGCCGATCTTGACCGCCATCGAAATCAGCAGGCCCGCCGCCGCCGCGGCCAGCCCGGCGAACAGGTGCTGCACATGCGGATCGTTCTGGAATCTGTCGTAGACCATGCCCAGCAGCACCACGATGATCGACGGCGCCAGGATCAGTCCCATCAGCGCGGAAAAGGCGCCGCGCGGACCTCGGAATTTCATGCCCAGCGCCACCGACAGGTTGATGATGTTGCCGCCGGGCAGGAACTGGCACAGGCCCAGCAGATCGGTGAATTCCGCCCCGGACAGCCAGCGGTGCTTCTCGACCACCATGCGGCGCGCCAGCGGCAGCGCGCCGCCGAAGGCCGTCAGGCCGAGCATGAGGAACCCTTGGAACAATTGCCCGCAGCTCGGCGCGGGCGCGAGGCCGGCTTCGGCGGTAGGAGTCGCTGCATTCATTTTTTATTGCCGGCGCAAGGCCGGTAGGGTGGAAGGCCGCGCCTGCGCGCCGCCGGTCAAACACAACCCGCAGCCTACTCCCGGCCCAGAATAATGTCTAATATATGACTGGTTAATTAATCATATTTAATGAATATGGCATCCGTCGATCTGCGCCTGCTGCGCTACTTCCTGGCGGTGGCCGAGGAAGCCCACCTGACCAAGGCCGCCGAACGCCTGGGCATCCGTCAGCCGCCGCTCAGCCAGCAGATCCGCGCGCTGGAGCAGGAACTGGGCGTGACGCTGTTCAACCGTCTGCCGCGCGGCATGGAACTGACCGAAAGCGGCCGCGCGCTGCTGGCGGACGCGCGCAACATCATCGCGCTGGTGGACCAGGCCGTGGACGGCGTGCGCCAGGTGTCGCGCGGCGAGGCCGGCCGGCTGACGGTGGGCTTCACCGGCTCGGCGGCCTTCCACCCCTTCGTGCCGTCCGTGATCCGGCGCTTTCGCGATGCCGCGCCCAATGTGCGGCTGGTGCTCGAGGAAAGCAGCACCGGCGAGCTGACCGAGGCCGTGGCCGAGGGCCGGGTCGACGCGGCCTTCATCCGCGGCGCCCAGGGCGCCAGCCGCAACGTGGTGGTGGAAAGCGTGCTGGAGGAAACCATGCTGGCGGCCTTTCCCGCCGACCATCCGATGGTCAGGGGCCGTCCCAGGAAGCGCATCGCGCTGTCGGAACTGGCCGAGGAATCCTTCATCCTGTACCGCCGCCACAACGGCCCTGGCCTGTACGACGCCGTCATCTCGGCCTGCGCGGCCGCCGGCTTCAGCCCGCGCATGGCGCAGGAAGCGCCGCGCATGCTGTCCACCCTGAGCCTGGTGGCCGCCGGCCTGGGCGTGTCGCTGGTGCCGGCCTCGCTGCGCCGGGTCAATATCGAAGGCGTGGTCTATGTCAACGTCACCCAGCCCGCCGGCCTGCGCGCGCCGCTCAACCTGATCTGGCGCGATGCCCCCCTGTCCGGCGCCTGCCGCAAGCTGATCGAGGAAGTGCGGCTCTGCCGCGCCCAGCAGCAAGGCTGACGCCGGGCGGCGCTACACTTTGCGGCTGTCGCATTCTTTCCCGCATCTTTCATGCCCTCCCCGCAACCTATAGGCGTATACGACTCCGGCCTGGGCGGCCTGAGCGTGGCACGCGCCATCCGCGACGCGCTGCCCGGCGAACGCCTGCTGTACGTGGCCGACTCGGCCCACGTGCCCTACGGCGAAAAAACCACGGATTACGTGCGGCGACGCGCAGAAACCATCTCGGACTACTTCGTCGAGCGCGACGCCAAAGCCATCGTGGTGGCCTGCAACACGGCCACGGCCGCGGCCATCGCCGACCTGCGCGCGCGCCACCCCGGCCTGATCGTGATCGGCGTGGAGCCAGCCATCAAGCCCGCCGCCCACCTGACCGCCAGCGGCGTGATCGGCGTGTTCGCCACCACCGGCACGCTGGCCAGCCGCAAGTTCGCCGCCCTGGTGCAGCGTGAAGCGCCCGAGGTGCGCATCCTGCTGCGGCCCTGCCCCGAGTGGGTCGCCCTGGTCGAGCGCGGCGAGCTGGAGGGCCCCGCCCTGCGCGCCGCCGTCGAAGCCCCGGTGCGCGAGCTGCGCGAGGCCGGCGCCGACGTGCTGGTGCTGGGCTGCACCCATTTCCCCTTCCTGGACGCGGCCATCCGGGCCGTGGCCGGTCCGTCGGTGCCGCTGCTGGAAACCGGCGCGCCGGTGGCGCGCTGGCTGCGCCACCAGCTGCAGGAACGCGATCTGCAGGCCGACGGCGGATGCGGCGCCCTGGAACTGGAAACCACCGGCGATCCCGCCACGCTGGCCCGGCTGGCGGGCCTGCTGCTGGGCGGCGACTTCCAGGCCGCGCAAACGCCGCCCGCCTGGCGCTGAACGCGCCGGCGTTTGATCCGGCGCAGCCCGGACGGGCCCGATTTGACGAATAATCGGTGTGGGACGGTCGCTTGACGCCCGCCCCGGTCCCGCGCCCGCCGCGCGGGCTGGAGTCGCCAGGGCCGCGCCGGACGCGCCCGCGACAGACGAGGAGACGCGCCATGAAACGCATCCTGATACCCGTGGACGGATCGCAGCACGCGCTGCACGCCGTCCAGGCGCTGCTGGAAGCGCGCCGCTACGATCCCGTGGCGCAGGTCGAGCTGCTCAACGTGCAGGTGCCGCTGCAGGCGGGCAAGATCGGCCGCGGCCTGACCCAGGAAGAAATCGATGCCTATCACCTGCGCGAATCGCGCGACGCGCTGCGCGAACCCGCCGCGCTGCTGCACTCGGCGGGGCTGCCCTGCACCGAGCACACCGAGATCGGTCCCATCGCCGAAACCATCGCGCGCGTGGCGCGCGATACCCGCGCCGACGAGATCTACATGGGCTCGCGCGGCCTGGGCTCGGTATCCGCGCTGCTGATGGGTTCGGTGGCCACCAAGGTCCTGCATCTGACGGCCCTGCCCGTCACCCTGGTCAAGTGAACGCGCAAGCGCCGCAACAAGGAGCATCCATGCTGAACCTGCTCGTTCCCGTCGACGGTTCCGACAACGCCAACCGCGCCGTCCTGCACGCGCGCGCGCTGGCCGCCGGCGCGCCGTCCGCCCGCGTCCACCTGCTCAATGTCCAGACGCCGCCGCGCGGCCGCGCCGGCCTGTCCAGCCTGATCACGCAGGACATGATCGACGAGTTCTATCTGCGCGAAGGCCAGGAGGCCGCCGACGAGGCCCGCAAGCTGCTCGACGACGCCGGCATCGACTACACCAGTCATGTGGAATTCGGCAATCCGGCCGTGGCGATCAACGCCTATGCGCGCGAACACGGCTGCCAGCGCATCATCATGGGCAGCCGCGGCAATGGCGCGCTGAGCGGCCTCCTGGTCGGCTCGGTCGCCAACCAGGTACTGCAGCTGGCCGACGCGCCGGTCACGCTGATCCGTTGACGCGGGCGGCGGGCAGACGCAGCGTCACGCGCAGCCCGCCCAGCGGCGACTCCCCGGCGAGCACGTCGCCGCCATAGCTGCGCGCGAGATCGCGCGCGATATCCAATCCCAGCCCCGATCCCGGCCGCTGCTCGTCCAGCCGAGTGCCGCGCTCGAAGATGCGCTCGCGCTCGTCCTCGGGAATGCCCGGGCCGTCGTCATCGATATGAATCAGCAACATGCCGTCGCCGCCACGCTCGGCGGTGACGCGCAGGCGCCGGGTCGCCCATTTGCAGGCATTGTCCAGCAGATTGCCCGCCATCTCCTGCAGGTCCTGCTCATTGCCGCGAAACGCCAGATCCGCCGGAAAGGCCGGCATATCGACATCCAGCCCGCGCTGCGCATGCAGACGGCGCATGACGCGCAGCAGCGCCTCAAGCGGCGGCCGCAGCGGCGTGCGCCCCTCGATCGCGCCGGCCGCCGCCGCGGCCCGCGCACGCGCCAGATGATGATCGACCTGGCGCTGCGCCAGCGCGGCCTGCTCGCGCACCAGCGCCGCCAGCGGGCTGTCCTCGCGCGCGGCGGCATTGGCCAGGATGCTCAAGGGCGTCTTGACCGCGTGCGCCAGGTTGCCGGCCTGCGTGCGCGCGCGCTGGACCATGTCGGCGTTGACCGCCAGCACGCGGTTGAAATCCTCGACCAGCGGTTGGATCTCGCTGGGAAAACTTCCCTCGATCGGGGTGACGCCACCGGCGCGCTGCGACGCCAGCTGCGCGCGCAACCGCGCCAGCGGCCGCAGCCCCACCAGCACCTGCACCACGGCCGCCGCCGTCAGGCCCGCCGCCAGCGCGCCCAGCGCGATCAGCAGCATGTGGTTGAAGCGCCCCACGGGCTCGGCCAGCGCGGCCGTGTCGGCCGCCACGGCCAGCCGGAGCGCGCCGGACTCCGACTCTTCCGGCTTGAGCGTGCGCGTCAGCGTCGTGAGCCGGTGCCGCTCGGGACCGGCGATGTCGTAGGCGCCATCGACCGCCCCGTCGGGCAAGGCCAGCGTCTGGTCCCACAGCGACCGCGAGCGCGCGGCCCCGGGCATCACCGTGCGCCCCTGGTCGTCCAGGCGGTCGATCTGCCAATACAGCCCGGACAGCGGCTGTCCCAGCCGGGGGTCGCTCAGCGGCGTCACGCTCAGCGCGCCGTCGGGCGCGACATTGACCGCCGCGGTCAGCTGGTTCAGGTGCAGGACCAGCTCGGCGCGCAGTTGCTCGGCCACGTGCTGGCGGAACAGATTGCCCAGACCCCAGCCGGCCAGCGCCACGGTGGCCAGGATCCAGGCCAGCGTGCCCGCCAGCAGGCGCCAGCGCAGCGAGCCGGGCGCGCGCGCAGCGCTCATTCCGTCCTCGCCAGCCGATACCCCAGGCCACGCACGGTTTCGATGGTGTCGGGCGGCAGCTTCTTGCGCAGCCGGCCGATGAAGACCTCGATGGTGTTGGAATCGCGGTCCTGGTCCTGCGCGTAGATGTGCTCGTTCAGCTCGGCGCGCGAGACCACCTCGCCGGCGCGCTGCATCAGCACGGCCAGCACCTTGAATTCATGGCTGGTCAGCGACAGCGCCTGGCCGTCCACGGTGACGCGGGCCTGGCGCGTGTCCAGCATGATCGGGCCGCAGCGCCATTGCGCGCTGGTGTGAGCGCTCTGGCGCCTGAGCAGGGCGCGCAGCCTCGCCAGCAGCTCTTCCATGTGGAAGGGCTTGGTCAGGTAGTCGTCGGCGCCGGCGTCGATGCCGGCGACCTTCTCGTGCCAGTTGTCGCGCGCGGTCAGGATCAGCACCGGCATGCCCAGCCCCGCCGCGCGCCATTTCTTCAGCACCGTCAGGCCGTCCATCACCGGCAGCCCCAGGTCCAGCACCACCAGGTCATAGGTTTCGACCTCGCCCAGGTAGTGCGCGCGTCCGCCATCCGCCGCGCTGTCCACCAGATAGCCCGCCTGGCCCAGCGCCTCGGACAGCTGCGCCGACAACGTGGGCTCGTCTTCCACCACGAGGATCCGCATCAGTGTTTGCCCCGGAATTGAATGTCCCGCCCCTTCACGCCCAGCACCTTGCCGTCGCGCGCGTCGATTTTCATCTTGATCAGCCCGCCGCCGCTCTGCAGCAGCCGGATCTCGTAGATGAATTCGCCATCATCCTCTTCGAACTCGACCTTGACCACCTGGCCGGGATAGTCGCGCTCGACCCGGTCCAGCACGTCGCGCAGCGGCAGGATCTTGCCATCCTGCAAGGCCTGGCGCGCACGGTCGTGGTCGTCCTCGCCGGCCGTGCCCAGGCCCGGACCCGCGGCCAGGACCACGGCCAGGGCGGCGCCGCACAGCCAGAGGCCGGGGCGCGCGATCGGATAGCGGCCAGCGCCGCGCAGATTGAAGGAAAACATGAGGTTCTTATACCGCGTCCAGGATGAACGGCGGGTGAACGGCCGCTTCAGAAAGGGTTCATGGCCTCTTGCGAATAATGCGTTCCGTGGCCGATCTCGCGCCATGCCCCTCGTCAAGGAGACCCACTCATGACCTCGATCCGCAACACTTTCGCCGCGCTTGCCCTGGGCGCCGCCACGCTGGCAGGCTCCGCCGCCTACGCCCAGACCGCGCCCCAGCCCGCGGCCGCTCCCGCCGCCGCGGCCCCCGTCGCCACGGTCCAACCCCAAACGTTCCTGACCGTGCGCCAGGTCTACGACACGCTGACCAGCGCCGGCTACCGCAATATCACCGAGATCGAACTGGAACATGGCCGCTACGACGTGAAGGCCGACAACCCACAGGGCCAGCGCGTGAAGCTGCGCGTGGACGCGCAGAACGGCGCCGTGCTGCGCAGCCGCCTGAAGGATTGAGGCGGCGTTTCCCCCGGGGCGGGCGGCGCCGGCGCAGCGCCGCCCCCGCGCCGTCCCCGGCGCTCCCCTTTGACTGTCCGCGCCCGTCCCGCCCTCCCGGGCGGCCTTCTTCGATGGAAGTCATCATGAAAACCCGTACCGCCCTGGGCGGTTTCCTGATCGTCCTCACGCTCGCCTGGGCCTGCGACGTATTCGTCCTGCAAGCCGCGCCCGCCGGCGCCTGGCCCTGGGTTCTGCAACGACAGGCCCTGTACCTGACGGGCATCTGGTCCATCGCGCTGATGGCGCTGATCATGCTGCTGGCGTTGCGCCCGGCCTGGCTGGAGCGACCGCTGGGCGGCATGGACCGGGTCTACCGGCTGCATAAGTGGGCGGGCATACTGGCCGTCGGCGCCGGCGCCGCGCACTGGCTGATCAAGTTGGCCAGCGGTCCCATGAAATCCCTTCTGGGCACGCAGGGCCGGCCCGCGCGCGACCTGACGCTGGCCCTGTTCGAAGGCAGCCGCGGCATCGCCAAGGACCTGGGTGAATGGTCGATCTATGCGCTGCTGCTGATGCTGGCGCTGACGCTATGGCGCCGCTTTCCCTATCACGCATGGCGCCTGATCCATCGCGTCATGCCCGCGCTGTTCCTGGTTCTGGCCTTCCACGCCGTGGCGCTCGCGCCCGCCGGCTACTGGACCGGCATCACCGGCCTGCTGCTCGTCCCGCTGCTGGCGGCCGGCGCCTGGAGCGCCGGCGTGGCGCTGGCCGGCCGCATCGGCCACGGTCGCCGCAGCCACGGACGCATCACGGCGCTGGAGCGCAAGCGCGACGGCGTGCTGGAAGTCGAATGCCGCCTGGACGCGGGCTGGCGCGGCCACCAGGCGGGACAGTTCGCCTTCGTGCGCTTCGACCGCCGCGAGGGCGCGCATCCGTACACCATCGCCAGCGCGCCCAGGCCGGATGGCACCATCCGCTTCGAAATCAAGGCGCTGGGCGACTACACCTCGCGGCTTCCCGGCGCGCTGCGCGTGGGCCAGCCGGTGGAGGTCGAAGGCCCCAACGGCTGCTTCCAGCTCGACGCCGACGCGGGCGCGCCGCAGGTCTGGGTCGCGGGCGGCATCGGCATCACGCCCTTCCTGGCCTGGTTGGACACCCTGGCCGCCGACCCGAGCCGTGCGCCCAGCGCGCAACTGCATTACTGCGTGCGCGACGCGGCCGCCGATCCCTTCGCCGCCACGCTGCGGGAACGCTGCGCGGCCCTGCCCTCGATCCAGCTGAACATCCATGACGCGGCCCGGGGACAGCGGCTGGACGCGACGCAGCTGACGCTGGATTCGGCCCCGGGACATGCCGCCCAGGTCTGGTTCTGCGGTCCCGCCGGACTGGCGCGCAGCCTGCGCGACGGCCTGCGACGGCTGGGCCGGACCGACGTGCGCTGGCATCAGGAAGCGTTCCAGATGCGTTAGCATCGAAGACGGCCCCGCGCGTCAAGGCGGGGCCGCTGCGCCGCTCGCCGCGCCGGCGGACTGCTCCGTTTTCCGCAGGATTTCCGGCAACGCGATCGGCTTTGCTTGCGCTGGGTCAAACCCGTCCCGTCCTCGACGCCCGATCCGCTCGCGATCGGGACGACAATAGATCCATCCCGGCAAGCCCGAGGCCCGGACCCCGTCCCGGCGGTCCGCGGCGGGCGGCCAGCAACCCTCTACCCGAAAATCTGGAGGCATGTATATGGTGTTCAAGAAACTCTGCGTCGCGGCGATCCTGGCGGTGGCTTCGACCCCGGTGCTGGCGGCCGAATGCTCGGTCGACATCGCGGGCAATGACCAGATGCAGTTCGACAAGAAGGAAATCACCGTCAGCAAGAGCTGCAAGCAGTTCACGGTGAACCTGAAGCATCCCGGCAAGCTGGCCAAGAACGTCATGGGCCACAACTGGGTGCTGACCAAGACGGCCGACATGCAGGGCGCGGTGAACGACGGCATGGCCGCCGGCCTGCCCTCCGACTACGTCAAGAAGGATGACGCCCGCGTCATCGCCCACACCAAGGTGATCGGCGGCGGCGAATCGGATTCCGTGACCTTCGACGTGAGCAAGCTCGCGGCTGGCCAGGACTACACCTACTTCTGCTCCTTCCCCGGCCACTTCGCCATGATGAAGGGCACGCTCAAGCTGGTCGACTGACCCGCCCGCGTCTCGCGGCGCCCCGTCCTCCCGGCCCCCGGCCGGAAGCGCGGGGCGTTTTGCCGTCCGGCGCCTGCCCCTACAATGGCCGCTCCCATGATCCCGGGCACGGCCCCACACGCAGGAGCGAACATGAGCAAGGAAAAAGTAGCGATCGTCACCGCCGGCGGCAGCGGCATGGGCGCGGCCGCGGCGCGCAAGCTGGCGGCCGATGGCTTTCGCGTCGCCATCCTGTCCTCGTCGGGCAAGGGCGAGGCCCTGGCTGGAGAACTGGGCGGACTGGGCGTGACCGGCTCGAACCGCTCGCCCGAGGACCTGGCGCGCCTGGTCGAGACGGTGATGGCCAAGTGGGGCCGCATCGACGCGGTGGTCAACAGCGCCGGCCACGGCCCCAAGGGTCCGCTGCTGGAGATCAGCGACGCCGACTGGCAGCTGGGCATGGAGTTCTACCTGCTCAACGTCGTGCGCATCACGCGCCTGGTGGCCCCGATCATGCAGGCGCAGCGGTCCGGCGCCATCGTCAACATCTCCACCTACGCCACCTTCGAGCCCGAAGCGCTGTTCCCGACCTCCGGCGTGTTCCGCGCCGGCCTAGCCGCCTTCACCAAGGTGTTCTCGGACGAGTACGCGGCGCACAACGTGCGCATGAACAACGTGCTGCCCGGCTTCATCGACAGCCTGCCCGAAAAGGAAGAGCGCCGCTCCCGCATTCCGATGGGCCGCTACGGCACGGCCCAGGAAGTGGCCGACCTGATCGCCTTCCTGGCCTCTGACGCTTCGTCCTACATCACCGGCCAGAACATCCGCATCGACGGCGGCATCACCCGTTCGGTCTAATCCAGTCGGCTGTCCCCGAGCGTCCGCCCGGCGCGGCGCGGGGGACGGCTCATCCTTTGGATGGCGCTCATCCGTCTGGCGGTATTGAAGCTCAGGCGCGCCCGTCGTTACCTTAGGGTTCCGCTTCCCGACGAAGGCGCCCGCCATGCCCGCGACGCCGTCCATGGCGCCCGCCACGGCGCCGGCCGACTATCCCCCGCCCAACGCCGGCCAGGCCTCGCGCTTCCTGGCCCAGGCCACTTTCGGCGCCACGCCGGCGGATATCGCCGCCGTCATGCGCGACGGCTATGCCGCGTGGCTGGACGCGCAGCTGGCCATGCCGCCGTCGCAGACGCATTTCGACTGGCTGCTGCAACAGGGCAGGAACACCGAGGAATACAAGGGCAACGGCATCAACGCGCCGCTGGACGCGACGCTGTGGCGCAAGTTCATCAGCGCCACCGACCAGGTGCGCACCCGCGTCGCCTTCGCGCTGTCCGAGATCTTCGTGGTGAACGTGGCGTCCATCACCGCGTCCTGGCCGCTGTTCGGCGCGGCCGGCTTCATGGACCTGCTGGCCGAACATGCGCTGGGCAACTACCGGAGCCTGCTCGCCGCCGTCAGCCGCAACCTGTCCATGGGCTGCATGCTGACCTATCGCGGCAGCCGCAAGGAAGACCCGCGCACCGGCCGCCATCCCGACGAGAACTACGCGCGCGAGGTCATGCAGCTGTTCAGCATCGGCCTGCTGCAACTGCATCCCGACGGCACGCCCCGCCTGGAAGGCGGCGCGCCGGTGGAAACCTATACGAACGCCGACGTCCAGGGCCTGGCCCGGGTCTTCACCGGCTGGGACCTGGATGGCCCAGAAACCGACGTGGAATTCCACCGCCGGCCGATGAAGCTGGACCCCGCGCTGCATTCGATGGCGGAAAAGCGCTTCCTGGGCACAGTCATTCCGGCCGGCACGGGCGGCCCGCAGTCGCTGGCGCTGGCCATGGACGCGATCTCGGCCCATCCCAACGTCGGCCCCTTCATCGGCGCGCAGCTGATTCAACGGCTGGTCGCCAGCAATCCCAGCCCGGCCTACGTGGCGCGCGTGGCGGCGGTCTTCGCCGACGACGGCCTGGGCGCGCGCGGCAACCTGAAGGCCGTGACGCGCGCCGTGCTGCTCGACCCGGAGGCGCGCTTTCCCGACCTGGCCTCGCCCCATTGGGGCAAGGTGCGCGAACCCATCCTGCGCTTCTCCGGCTGGGCGCGGGCCTTCGGCGCGCGCTCGAGCAACGGCGCCTGGGCCATGCCCGACACCAGCGACAACACCATCCGGCTGGCGCAAAGCCCGATGCGCGCGCCCAGCGTGTTCAACTTCTTCCGGCCGCGCTACACGCGCGCCGCCACCGAGCTGGCGCGCCAGGGCCTGGCCGCGCCGGAATTGCAGATCACCGACGAAACCAGCATCGCCGGCTACCTGAACTTCCTCGCCATCTACGCCGATCGGGGCTGGGAAGACCTGCAGACCGACTACGCCGCCGAGCTGGCGCTGGCCGGCGATCCCGATGCGCTGGTCGCCCATGTCGCGCTGCTGCTGGCGGGCGACGCCTTCAGCGAGGCGACGGCGCGACGGATCGCGACGGCGCTGCGCGACATCCCGCCCGAGCGGCCGCGCGACCGCGTGCGCGCCGCCATCGTGCTGGTGGCGGCCTCGCCCGAATATCTGGTGCAGAAATGACTGCGACACGACATGCCGATGCCGGCCGGCGCGCTTTCCTGCTACGCGCCTGCGCGCTCGGGGCGGCGGGCGCCGCGGCGCCGCTGGCCGCCAACCTGGCGGCGCTGGGCGCGGCCGCGGCGCATGAAGCGCCCGCCGGCTCCTACAAGGCGCTGGTCTGCGTGTTCCTGTACGGCGGCAACGACCCATACAACACCATCGTGCCGTATGACGAGGCCTCGCACCGCGCCTACGCCGCCGCGCGCGCCGACATCGCGCTGCCGCGCGAGTCGCTGCACGCCACCGTCCTGGGCAACGGGCCGGAGGCCAACGGCATGCGCTTCGCGCTGGCCCCATCGCTGGCGCCGCTGGCGCCCCTGTACGCGCGCGGGCGCCTGGCCGTGGCGCTGAACGTCGGTCCGCTGGTCGCGCCCACCAGCAAGGCCGACTATGTGGCCGGGAAAGCCGCGCTGCCGCCCAAGCTGTTCTCGCACAACGACCAGCAGTCGTACTGGCAGGCGCTGGCGCCGGAAGGCGCGTCGTCCGGCTGGGCCGGACGCCTGACCGATCTGCTGCTGGCCGGCTCGGCCACATCGGGCATGGCGGGCGTCACCGCCGGCGGCAACACGGTGCTGCTGGCCGGCCGCCATTCCTCCGGCTATCGCGTCGGTCCGCTGGGATCGACCGCCATCGACCTGCTGCGCCACGGGCTCTACGGCTCCGAAGCCTGCACCGCGCTGCTGCGCGATCTGATCACCGCGCCGCGCCCGCACCTGATGGAAAGCGAGCTGGCGGCCATCGCCCTGCGCTCGATCGCCACGGACGCGCGCCTGCGCGATGCGCTGGCCGCCGTGCCGCCACCGCCCAGCTTCGCCGGCGTCGATACGCCGCTGGCGGGGCAGCTGCGCATCGTGGCCCGCATCATCGCCGCGCGCCAGCCGCTGGGCGCGCGCCGCCAAGTGTTCTTCGTGTCCCAGAACGGCTATGACAACCACACCGGCCTGCGCGACGACCATCCCGCCCTGCTGCGCGAACTGGGCCAGGCGCTGGCGGCCTTCCAGGCGGAACTGGACAGGATGGGGATGGCCGATCAGGTGACCACCTTCACCGCTTCCGAATTCGGCCGCACCCTGGGTTCGAACGGCAACGGCTCGGACCACGGCTGGGGCGGACATCACCTGGTGCTTGGCGGCGCGGTGCGGGGCGGGCGCTGCTATGGCGCGCATCCCGATATCGCGCTGGACGGGCCGGGCTTCGTCGACAACGGCCGCCTGCTGCCGGACATGGCGGTGGAACAGCTGGGCGCCGAGCTGGGCGCGTGGTTCGGCGCTGGCCGCGACGAACTGGCGCTCGCCTTTCCCAATCTGTCGCGCTTCGGCCCCGGGCCGGAGGGCCTGCTGCCCGCGCCCGACAGGGCCGCCTAGGCCAGATCGATCACAGCCCGCCCGCCATCAGACGCTCGCTGTCGACCAGGCGCTTCCAGCGCGCGGCCTCGCTTTCAACGAACCGCGCCAGCTCCTCGGACGAACCGCGCCGGACCTCAGCGCCCTGCTCCGCGATCTTGGCGGCCACGCCGGCATCCGCGAGCGCCTGATTCAATGTCGTATTCAGCCTGCTCGCCACCGACGCATCCAATCCCGCCGGCGCGAACACCGCATACCACTGCGGCACCTCGACGCCCGGCACGCCCGCTTCGGCCAGCGTGGGCAGGTTCGGCAGCGAGGCCAGCCGTTTCGGACCAGCCACCGCCAGGGCGCGGATCTTGCCCGACTGAAGCTGGGGATACGCGCTGAACAGGCTGGGGAACATGACCTGTGTGACCCCGGCCAGCGTGTCGGTCATGGCCGGCGCCGAGCCTTTGTACGGCACATCCAGCATGTTCACGCCGGCGGCGCGGTTGAAGAGGACGCCGGCGACAGACGGCGCGGTGCCGGGGCCGGCCGATGCGTAGTTCAAGCCGTCGGGATGCTGCTTGCCATAGTTCACCAGACCGGCGACGTCGTCCACTCCCAGGCCGGCGTTCACCACCAGCAGCGTGGGCGAATCCGCCACGAAGCCGATGGGCGTGAAGTCCCGCACCGGATCGTAGCTCAGCCTTTGCAAGGCGGGATTGATGCCGTGCGTGCCGATGTAGCCCAGCATCAGGGTGTAGCCATCGGGCGCCTGCCTAGCCACATATTCCGAGGCGATGGCGCCCTGCGCGCCCGGCTTGTTCACCACCACGACGGTCTGGCCAAGCAGTTCGCCCATCTTCTGGCCAACGATGCGGGCCAGCACGTCATTGCCGCCGCCGGCGGCCGTGGGCACGACCATGGTGAGCATCCGCTCCGGATAGGCGGCGGATGCCGGCGTGGCGTTGAGCAGCAGCAAGGCCGCGGCGCAAGCCGCGGCGAAAGAACGGGAATGCATGGGATGTCTCCTGTTTTTTTGATTGCCGGCCTCTACGGGACGGCGCGGGAAATGGGATTGGGCAGGTACAGCACCCCCTTCATGATCTTTCGCGCGGTGCGCACCAGACCGGCGCGCCGTATCGAGACGCCGTCGTCACCAAGCTCCACCTCGATATCCATCGCCCCCGACGGATGCTCGATGCGCACGCCACGGCTGCCAGCGGCCGGCTCCGGGCCGCCGAAGCCATGCGCCACCGTGCCCGGTATGAGAAATGCGCAGGCCACGCCCACCGCGCCGGTCGCGGCATGCGAGCGATGGCAGGACCGTGGCGTGAAATAACGCGAGCGCAGCGCCATGGGCTGCGCGCCCGGCGCCAGCAGCACGGGCTTGGGAAGCACGCTGTCGCGGACATCGCCCAGCC
The DNA here is from genome assembly GCF_002902905.1 of Achromobacter sp. AONIH1. Classification (NCBI taxonomy): domain Bacteria; kingdom Pseudomonadati; phylum Pseudomonadota; class Betaproteobacteria; order Burkholderiales; family Alcaligenaceae; genus Achromobacter; species Achromobacter sp. AONIH1. Next base: position 6,323,715 of record NZ_CP026124.1, read on the forward strand.
CCATGCGTCGGCCCGCCTCCAGGCGCACCGCCTCGATCCGCGCCATCAGGGCCGGATTGGCGTCCAGCTCCGCCGGCGTCTCGTCGCCGCGCGCGCCCAGGTCCGAAGCCCGCATCAGCGCCATCGGCATGGCGGCATCGATCAGCGTGACGCGCAGGCCATCGATGTCGTCCTGCCGCTGCCCGGAAGGGAACAGGCCGCCAGTCACCGCGCCCCAGGCATCCAGGAAGTTCAGCCGGACAGGCGCCGCCGTGCCGGCCACGCCGTCGATGCGCGCGGCGCCTTCGTAGGTCAGCCGGCCGCCCGGCGTCTGCACGATCGCCTCGATCACCGATCCCGTGTTGACATTGTGGACCCGCACCGAGGTCACGCCATCGTTGGCCGCGAGCAGCCCTTCATCGATGGCGAAAGGCGCGGCGCCGGACAGCATGTTGCCGCAGTTGGGCCGCAGGTCCACGCTGGCCTGGTCCACCGACACCTGCGCGAACAGGTAGTCGATATCGCAGCCGGGACGGCGCGAACGCGACACGATGGCGACCTTGCTGGTAAGGCTGTTGCCGCCGCCCAGGCCATCGACCTGCAGCGCATGCGGCGACCCCATCGCGGTCAGCAGCAAGCGGTCGCGCTCGGCTGGATCGGCGGGCAGCCAATCCGCCAGGAAGAAAGGGCCGCGCGACGTGCCGCCGCGCATCAGGACGCAAGGGATGATCGTTTCCATGGCTGCCATTCTGCGCAGGGCGGGCTAATATTTGAATTGCAATTTACGGATGGATTAATGCATGGGACGCATCAATTTCGATCTCCAGGAACTGCAGGCCTTCGTGGCGGTGGCGGAACGCGCCAGCTTCCGCGCGGCCGCCGAGGATCTCCATCTGTCGCAACCGGCCTTGAGCCGGCGCGTCGACAAACTGGAGGCGCAGTTGGGCGCGAAGCTGCTGGAGCGCACCACGCGCCGCGTGTCCCTCACGAATATCGGACGAGTCTTTCTCGAACGCGCCCGGACGGCCATCGACGAGCTGGAAAGCGCGGTGCTCAGCATTGGCGACCTGGCCACGCAACGGGAGGGACTGATCACCGTGGCCTGCGTGCCCTCGGTGGCGTACTACTTCCTGCCGACCATCATTCACGAGTATTCGCTGCGCTTTCCCCGCATCCGCGTGCGCATCATTGACGAAACGGCCAACACGGTGCTCAACAGCGTCGTATCGGGCCGTGCCGATTTCGGCATCAGCTTCTTCGGCACCCAGGAACCCGACGTGGACTTCAAGGCCGTGCTGCGCGAAGACTTCGTGCTTGCCGTTCGCAACGACCACCCGCTGTCGCGCCGCCGCAGCATCACCTGGGATGAGCTGGCGGGCGAGCGCTACATGACCGTGGCCAAGGAAAGCGGCAACCGGCTGCTGATCGACGACGCGCTGGCCAAGAGCGGCAAGCGCACGGTCAGCGCTTATGAAGTCAGCCATGTCATGACGCTGCTCGGCCTGGTGGAAGCCGGACTGGGCGTCGCCGCCGTGCCGCGACTGGCCATGCCGCTGAAAGGACATTCCACGCTGGCCAGCGTGCTGCTGGAACAGCCCAGGGTCACCCGCAGCCTTGGCCTGATCTCGCGCCGAGGCCGCCCGCTGGCGCCGGCGGCGCAACAGTTATATAACCTGATTGACCAGACTGGAAAATCAGCCAAGCGCAAACCCTCTCCCCGGCCGTCCTCCCCATGAACCTCATCTGCCTGGCCTTGCAACCAGCCACCGAAGACGATCTGCCTTTCCTGCTGACGCTGCGCAAGGCGACCATGACAGAACACCTGGACCGCGCGGGCGTCCCTCAAGACGACGAGCATCATCTGGCGCGCATCCGTCACCACTTCAGCGACGCGCAGATCGTCTGGTTCCATGGCCGGCCCGCCGGCCTGTTCAAGGCGCATCGCGATCCCGCCGGCTGGCGCCTGGTGCAGATCCAGATCGATCCCGCGTTCCAGGGCCAGGGGCTGGGCCGCCGCCTGCTGGCCGGCCTGCTGGAACAGGCCGACGCCGAGGGCGCGCCGGTGACGCTGTCGGTGCTGGACGGCAACCCCGCGCGCCGGCTCTACGAGGCGATGGGCTTCACGGCCCAGGAAACCCGGGGCCAGGAAATCGAGATGCGCTACACGCCCCGAGCGCCGCGCGCGCCCCTGGCCACATCCGCGGCCCGCTCGGCGGCGTGAACCGCGCCGGTCCGGATTTTTTTTCCGGACGTGGAATAAGCAAGGAGCGGGCAGCGTCTATCCCAGGCAGTCCCCAACCCAACTCTTTCCGCGAGGCACACCATGCGCAAACCCACCGCAGCCCTGCTGGCCCTGGCCGGCGCCGCCCTGTTCTCGGCCGCCGTCCAGGCCCAACCCGTCAAGGCCAAGGACGGCGTCCTGGTCAACGAAGCCGGCATGACCCTCTACACCTTCGACAAGGACGCGGGCGGCAAGAGCGCCTGCAACGACCAGTGCGCCAAGATCTGGCCGCCCGTCATGGCCGCCGCCGACGCCAAGGCCTCCGGCGACCTCACCATCATCACCCGCGACGACGGCGGCAAGCAGTGGGCCTACAAGGGCAAGCCGGTCTATCTGTACAGCAAGGACGCCAAGGCCGGCGACAAGAGCGGCGACAACTTCAAGGATGTGTGGCACGCGGCCAAGCCCTGATCCCATCGCGCCCTCCGATCCATGCGCGCCGAAGACGAAGCCGCGATCCTCGCCTGCATTCCCAGCCTGCGCCGCTATGCGCGCGGGCTGGCGGGCGATCCGCAGCGCGCCGACGATCTGGTCCAGGACACGCTGGAACGCGCCTGGAGCCGCTACTCGCGCTGGCAACGGCGCGGCGAGCTGCGCGCATGGATGTTCGGCATCATGCACAACCATTTCGTCGACGGCCTGCGCGCCAGCCGGCGGCAGGCCGAGCTGACGCCCGTGGACGAGCTGCCCGAGGTGCCGGTGCGCGCCACCCAGTCCGACGGGCTGGACGTGCGCGACCTGGACCGCTGCCTGCGGGCGCTGCCGCCCGAACAGCGCGAGGTGCTGCTGCTGGTCTGCGTCGAGGAGCTGTCCTACCAGGACACCGCGCAAGTCCTGGACGTGCCGATCGGCACGGTGATGTCGCGCCTGTCGCGCGCCCGCGAACGGCTGGGCGCGCTGCTGCAAGGACGCGAAGCAGCCACTAAGCTACATCGCGTGAAATGAAGCCCACCCCCGTAGCGCTTCGCGCCCCCCCCTCAAGGGGGCGCCACAGCGGACCGGCGGAGCCGGCTCCGCGTGGCCCCACGGAGCAACGCCCGATTGAAACGTCGCGGATGATGTACCAGCGTCATGGACAACTGACATGAACGACAAACGCCTGCATGCCCTACCGTCCATGGGCAGCCCCATCGCCGAGGCCGACCTGCACGCCTACGCCGACGGCCAGCTCGCGGCTGCGCGCCGAGCGGAGGTCGAGACCTTCCTGGCCGCGCATCCGCAGGACCGCGCCCGCGTGGACGCATGGCAGGCGCAGCGCCAGGCGCTGCGCTCCCTGCTCGACCCGGTGCTGGACGAGCCGCTGCCGCTGCGCCTGCCGCTGGCGCCGCCGGCGCGCGCCTGGCCCTGGCGCGCGCTGGCCGCCGGCATCGCCGTGGCGGTGTTCAGCGGCGGCGCGGCCTGGATCGCGCGCGGCGAGCTGGACCACGACCGGATCCGCGCGGCGCTGGCCGCCGCGGCCCAGACGCCCGAGCGCGCGGCGGCCAGCTATGCGCAGCGCGCCGCCGTGGCGCACGCGGTCTACGCACCCGACATGGGCCGGCCGGTTGAAGTCGGCGGCGACAACGAAAAGGCCCTGGTGACCTGGCTGACCAAGCGGCTGGGCGCGCCCGTCAGCGCGCCCTCGCTGTCCACGCTGGGCTATGAGCTGGTCGGCGGCCGCCTGTTGCCCGGCGGCGCCGGCCCGGTGGCGCTGTTCATGTACGGCGCGCCCGACGGGCAGCGCCTGACCCTGTACGTCACGCGCGAGGCCGCCGGCGGCCAGACCGCCTTCCAGTTCACGCAGGAAGGGCCGGTACGCGTGTTCTATTGGGCCGAGGGCCCGTTCGGCTACGCGCTGTCGGGCGCCGTCAGCCGGGAAGCACTGCAACGGGTGTCGCTGGAAGTCTACCGACAGCTGCAGGGCTGACATCGCGCCACGCGTCGCTCGCGGCGCCGTATCCGGCCGGCGCGCGGCGGCGCCGGCGTGGACCGGCCCTAGCCGCCGCGCGCCTCGTGCAGCATGCGCAGCGTGATCTTGCTGACTTCGGCCCGGCTCATGCCGATGTGCGCGCGCAGCAGGCGCGCGGCCTCGTCCGCCCGGCGCGCCAGCACCGCGCTCAGGATGGCGCCATGTTCCTCGTAAGTGGCGTCGATGCGGAAGTCCTTGGTGAAATCCAACCGGCGCACGATGCGGATCTTCTCGGTCACGTCACGATGCACCTGAGCCATTTCCGGATTGCCCGCCGCCTCGACCAGCGCGCAGTGGAAAGCCTCGTCCAGCTCGGCCACCCGCCGGCCATCCAGCAGGCGCCGCTGCGGCGGCGCGTGCCAGATGTCGCGCAAGGCCTCCAGCAGATCCTCCCCGTCCGCGCGCTCGCGCGCGCACAGGCGTTCCACCGCCGCCAGTTCCAGCACGATGCGCAGATCGTACAGCGCCTCGAAGCGCTCGAAGTCGAAGGGCCGCGCCTGCCAGCCGCTGCGCGGGCTGGCGAGCACGAAGCCCTCGCGCTCCAGCCGCGCCAGGCCCAACCGCACCGGCGTGCGGCTCACGCCCAGCCGCGCCGCCAGGTCGGTCTCGGTGAAGCGCTCGCCGGGCAGCAGCCGGAAGCTGAACAGATCGTCCTTTATCAGCTGATAGGCCTGGTCGGCCAGGGATGCCCCCAGCGCCAGCGCGGGTCGCAGGCTCAGGCTACCGTGCATGGCGCATCCTCCGCCAGGACGACCAGCGGATCGCCGGCGTTCACGGGCTTGCCCGGCAGGCAGCGGATCGCGGTCACAACGCCGGCGGCCGGCGCGATGACGGACAGCTCCATCTTCATGGCCTCGACCACCACCAGCGTGTCGCCCGCCGACACGCTCTGGCCGACCTCGACCGGCACCTTCCACACATTGCCGCACATGTCGGCGCTGACCAGCCGCTCGCCCTCGCGCAGCTCGGCCTGCGCTTCCGGGGCGGCTTCCGGCCCGGCCGGAGGCGGCGCCACATCCTCGCTCCGCCACAGCGCGACTTCCGCGTCGAAGGCGCTTTTCTGGCGCGTCTGGAAGGCGGCGATGCTGGTCGCCTGCTCGGCCAGGAAGCGCTGATGCGCGGCGAAGTCGAACACTTCCTCCTCGATGCGGACGCTGGCCCGGCCGTGGCGGAAGTCTTCGCGCAAGACGTCCAGCTCGGCCTCGCTGACGGGATAAAAGCGCACCTGGTCGAAGAAGCGCAACAGCCAGGGCTTGCCGTCCTGGAACACCGGATTCCTCATGAACGTGTTCCAGATCGGCAGGCTACGCCCCACCAGCTGGTAGCCGCCCGGCGAGTCCATGCCGTAGATGCACATGTACACGCCGCCGATGCCGACGGTGCCTTCGGCCGTGTAGGTGCGCGCCGGGTTGTACTTGGACGTCAGCAGCCGATGGCGCGGATCGATCGGCACGGCGCAGGGCGCGCCCAGGTAGACATCGCCCAGCCCCATCACCAGATAGCTGGCGTCGTACACGATGCGCCGCACCTCGTCGCGCGAGGCCAGGCCGTTGATGCGCTGGATGAAGTCCACGTTGTTCGGCAGCCAGGGCGCGCTGGCGCGCACGGTCTCCTGGTAGCGTCGCACCGCGCCCAGCGTGGCGCTGTCCTCGAAGGCCAGCGGCAGGTGGACCACGCGCGTGGGCACCTTGAGCGTGGCCACGTCGGCCAGTCCGGCCTCGATCTCCAACAGCCGCGCGATCAGCGCGTCCTGGCGGATCAGGCGGCTGTCGTAGCGGATCTGCAGGGAACGCACGCCCGGCGACAGCTCCCGCACGCCGGCCACCGGCCGCTCGCGCAGCGCCTCCATCAGCAGGTGGATGCGCATGCGCAGCGCCAGGTCCAGCACGTTGTCGCCGTACTCCAGCAGCAGGTAGCCGTCGCCCGCCTGGCGGTAGGCGACCGACGGTCGCGTCCCTTCGGCCGGCAACGCGGCGATGATGGTCTCGGACGCGGTGGCGCGGGCCGGCGCGCCGATGGACGCGGCGGCGGGCATGGCTGGCGCCGCAGCGCTCAGCTCGCGCAGGCTGTGGTCCTGCGCCGCCTCCAGCGCCACCGCCTGTTCATAGTCCATGCGCACGAAGCGGATGCGGTCGCCCGGCTTGACCTGCCCCACCTTCCACAGCTCGGCCTTGGCGATCGTGACCGGGCAGACGAAGCCGCCCAGGCTGGGGCCGTCGCGGGTCAGGATCACGGGGCTGTCGCCGGTGAAGTTGATGCTGCCGATGGCGTATTCGCAGTCGTGGATGTTGGACGGATGCAGCCCGGCCTCGCCGCCGCTCTCGCGCGCCCAGTCCGGCTTGGGGCCGGTCAGGCGCACGCCCAGGCGATTGGAGTTGTAGTGGACTTCCCAGTCGGCGGCGAAGAAGGCGTCGATGGCCTCCGGCTTGAAGAAGTCCGGCGCGCCATGCGGCCCGTATAGCACGCCGATGCGCCAGGTATCGCCATAGGCCGGCACCAGCTCGGGCGGCGCGGCCTGCGGTTCGGCCTCGGGCGCGGCGGGCGCGCCCGGCAGCTCGGGACGCACGCGCGGCAGCATGTCGCCCACGCGCAGCGTGCGCCCGGCATGGCCTCCGAACTGTCCCAGCGCGAAGGTCGAGCGGCTGCCCAGGTAGACGGGCACGTCCAGGCCGTCGCGCACGGCCAGGTACATGCGGCAGCCCGACAGCGCGCGGCCCGTGGCCAGCACCTGGCCCGCGCGCACCGCCACCGGCCGCCACATCGGCACGGGCGCGCCGTCCAGCGTGGCCGCGCATTGCGCGCCGGTCAGCGCGATGACGGCGTCGCCATGAAAGCGCAGCGTGGGGCCGGCCAGCGTGGCCTCGATGCCGGCGGCGTCCGGCGCGTTGCCGACGATGCGGTTGGCCAGCCGGAACGCGTAATCGTCCATCGGACCGGACGGCGGCACGCCGATATCCCAGTAGCCGGCCCGACCCGGATAATCCTGCACGCTGGTGTAGGTGCCGGCCTCCAGCACCTCGATCGCCGCGGGCCGGTACTCGAAGGTTTCCAGGAAGCGGGTGGACAGCTCCCCCGCCGCGAAGCGCGCGTCGGCCACGATCTGGCGCAGGTAGTCCAGGTTGGTGGCGATGCCGTGCAGGCGCGTGCGCGCCAGCGCGTCGGACAGCCGGGCCAGCGCCGTTTCGCGCGTGTCGCCATGCACGATCAGCTTGGCCAGCATGGGATCGTAGTAGGCCGGCACCTCGGTGCCGGTCGCCACCCAGCCATCCACGCGCGGGCCCTCGGGAAAATAAACCTCGGTCAGCACGCCCGGCGAAGGCTGGAACTGGCGCAGCGGATCCTCGGCGTACAGCCGCACCTCGATGGACGCGCCACGCGGCGCGCGCGACATGGCTTGCAGGTCCAGCGGTTCGCCCGCCGCCACGCGCAGCATGCACTCGACCAGGTCCAGGCCCGTCACCGCCTCGGTGACCGGATGCTCGACCTGCAGCCGCGTGTTGACCTCCAGGAAATAGAAGCTGTCGCGGGCCGGGTCGTAGATGAACTCCACCGTGCCGGCCGAGCGGTAGCCGACCGACTCGCCCAGCCGCACCGCCGCTTCGAGCAAGGCGGCGCGGGTGGCGGGCGGCAGGTTCGGGGCCGGCGTCTCCTCGATCACCTTCTGGTTGCGCCGCTGCACCGAGCAGTCGCGCTCGCCCAGCGCCAGCACGCGGCCCTGGCCATCGCCGAAGATCTGCACCTCGACGTGGCGCGCGTTGTCCACGTAGCGCTCGATGAAGGCGCCGCCGTCGCGGAAGAAATGCTCGCCCATGCGCTGCACGCTGTCGAAGGCCGCCGTCAGCTCGGCCTCGTTGTCGCAGCGCGACAGGCCGATGCCGCCGCCGCCCGCCGTGCTCTTGAGCATGACCGGATAGCCGATGCGCTCGGCCTGCGCCAGCGCCTCGCCCAGGCTGGACAGCAGCCCGGTGCCCGGCGTCATGGGCACGCCGGCCAGCGCCGCCAGCTCGCGCGAACGGTGCTTCAGGCCGAACTCGCGGATCTGCATGGGCGTGGGTCCGACGAAGGCGATGCCGGCGGCTTCGCAGGCCTCGGCGAATTCGGCGCTTTCGGACAGGAAGCCATAGCCGGGGTAGATGGCCTGCGCGCCCTGTTCGCGGGCGGCGGCCAGCAGCAGGTCCATGCGCAGATAGCTGTCGGCGGCTTTCTCGCCGCCCAGCGCGACGGCAGCGTCGGCCTCGCGCACATGGGCGGCATTGCGGTCGGCGTCGGAATACACCGCCACGCTGCGGATGCCCAGGCGCTTCAGGGTACGGATGGCGCGGACGGCGATTTCGCCTCGGTTGGCGATCAGAACGGTATCGAACACGTTGCGACTCCTGGAAAGAATTGGGGGGATCAGCGGACGGCGGGATTCAGGCTGGCCAGGTAGGCGCGCCAGCCGCCATGCGCCGTGATGTCGCTCGCGCCCTCCAGGCCGCGCGGCTCGCAGATGAAGCCCTTGACCTGCCGCCCGTCCTCCAGCTCCAGCGTGCCGATGCCCAGCGGCGGCGGGATCTCGGCGACGAAGCCGCCGAACGCGGCGAGAGGGATGTCCCACAGCTCGACCTCGATGGGCGCGCCATCGGCGCGCTTGGCCAGGCCCGGCTTGGGCGGCGTGGTGTTGGCCAGCGCATACAGCCGGTAGTCGCCCGCCGTGCGCGTCTTTTCCACCAAGACGGCATGGCGCGAACGGAGCTGATGGTTCAACGGCATGCCGCTGAGGTGCGCGCCCACCACGGCCACGCGCAGCATGCCCGGCGCCGGATCACGCGACGCCGGCGCGGCGGGCAGCGGCTTGCCGGTGGCGCCCAGCGGCAGGCCCAGGCGCGCCTGCCAGCGCCTGCCGAATTCGGCCAGCGCATGGTCCTGCCAGGCCAGGCCCAGCACGGTGATGCCGGCGGGCAGGCCGTCGCCGCGCATGCCCGCCGGCAAGGCCAGCGCGCACAGGTCGGCCAGATTGGCGAAATTGGTATAGCGGCCCAGCCGCGAATTGAGCGCCAGCGGATCCTCGCGCAGCTGTGCGATGGTGTAGATGGACGGCGCGGTGGGCACCAGCAGCGCGTCCACGTCCGCCAGCGACTGCTGGATGACGCGCGCCAGCGCGGCGCGGCGGTATTCGGCCTGGAAGGCGTCCAGCGCGCTGTAGCGCCCGGCCTCTTCGACGATGCCGCGCACCACCGGGTCGATCACGCCCGGCTGCTCGCGCCACAAGGCCTCGACCGCCGCGAACCGCTCGGCCACCCACGGCCCCTGGTACAGCAGCGCGGCCAGCTCGGCATAGGGCGAGAAATCGACGGTCCGCAGCTCGGCGCCGGTGGCTCGCACCTCACGCAGCGCCGCGTCGAAGGCGGCCTCGGCCTCGGCGTCGCCGTGGAACTCCAGCTTGTCCGGCACCGCGAAACGCGGCCGCGCCGGCCAGGGACGGGCCGTGCCGGCCGGCACGGGCCGCGAGTAGGGATCGCGCGCGTCGTAGCCGCCGGCGATGTCGGCCACGCGCAAGGCGTCGTCGACCGTCAAGGCGAACACCGACACGCAGTCCAGCGTGCGGCAGGCCGGCACCACGCCGGCGGCGCTGAGCCAGCCGCGCGTGGGCTTGAGTCCGACGATGTTGTTGAAGCCCGCCGGCACGCGTCCCGAGCCGGCCGTGTCGGTGCCCAGCGAGAACGCCGCCAGTCCGCGCGCCACCACCGAGGCCGAGCCCGAACTCGATCCGCCGCTGATGTACTCGGGCCGAAACGCGTTGGCCACCGCGCCGTGCGGCGAACGCGTGCCCACCAGGCCGGTGGCGAACTGGTCCAGATTGGTCTTGCCGATCAGGATGGCGCCGGCGGCGCGCAGGCGCCGCACCACGCCGGCATCCTCGTCGGGCGTGTAGGCGAACGCGGGGCAGGCGGCGGTGGTCGGCCAGCCCGCGACGTCGATGTTGTCCTTGACCGCGTAGGGCACGCCATACAGCGGCAGGCGCGACAGGTCGCCGTCCGCCGCCGCCAGCAGCCGCGCCAGTTCGTCCAGCTGGCGCGCCAGCGCCTGGCCGTCGACCCGCAGGATCCAGGCATTGTCGGCGGGCGCGTCCGGCGCGGCGGCGTGGCCGGCCAGCAGCGCCTCGGGCCGGGCGCCCGCGAAATAGGCGGCCTGCCATTGCGCGATGGTCCAACCGGCGGTGTCGAACTGAGTTGCTGCGGCGTTCATGCTGGAATCCTCTCTGGTATGCAAGTACGGATTCCCAAGCAAGCGGCATGCCATGTCCGCGCCCGCAGCGCGTTTTCCCCCTGTTTCCCTGCCACGACATCCCGCGCGGCCACAAGGCGCGGCGCGCCGTCGCGGCGCCGGCGCGCACCAGCGCCGCGCAGATCACGCACCTGTTTTGTGCACGCGGCACCAGATTGAGCAAGCCGCTCCGCCGCATCGTTCCCGCGCCCCGCCCTTCCCGCCTACATATAGCGGCCCCGCCGCGCCGCCGCCTCCGGCGCGGCTGGCACGGGTCTTGCTTTGATGTCCTGGCGAGGCGCGGTACAGGCCCTGTCCATTTCATGCCGGCAATGCCGGCGCAACCTACCCAGGAGTCCCCATGAAACGCAGACTAGCCCTCAAGCAACTGACCGCCGTGAGCCTGCTGGCCCTGGCCGGCTGGATGCCCTCGGTCCATGCCGCCGAAGACACGATCAAGGTCGGCATCCTGCATTCCCTGTCCGGCACGATGGCGATCTCGGAGACCTCGCTCAAGGACGTGGCGCTGATGGCGATCGATGAGATCAACGCCAAGGGCGGCGTCATGGGCAGGAAGCTGGAGCCCGTGGTGGTCGATCCGGCCTCGAACTGGCCGCTGTTCGCCGAGAAGTCGCGCCAGCTGCTGGCGCAGGACAAGGTGGCGGTGGTGTTCGGCTGCTGGACCTCGGTGTCGCGTAAATCGGTGCTGCCGGTGTTCAAGGAGCTGAACGGCCTGCTGTTCTATCCGGTGCAGTACGAAGGCGAGGAACTGGAGAAGAACGTGTTCTACACCGGCGCCGCGCCCAACCAGCAGGCCATACCCGCCGTCGAGTACCTGATGAGCGAGGACGGCGGCGGGGCCAAGCGCTTCGTGCTGCTGGGCACCGACTACGTGTACCCGCGCACCACCAACAAGATCCTGCGCGCCTTCCTGCATTCCAAAGGCGTGAAGGACAGCGACATCGACGAGGTCTACACGCCCTTCGGCCATTCCGACTACCAGACCATCGTCGCCAACATCAAGAAGTTCGCCACCGGCGGCAAGACCGCCGTCATCTCCACCATCAACGGCGACTCCAACGTGCCCTTCTACAAGGAACTGGGCAACGCCGGCCTGAAGGCCACCGACGTGCCGGTGGTCGCCTTCTCGGTGGGCGAAGAGGAACTGCGCGGCGTGGACACCAAGCCGCTGGTCGGCCACCTGGCGGCCTGGAACTATTTCGAGTCGATCAAGACCCCGGTCAACACCGACTTCATCGCCAAGTGGAAGGCCTACGCCAAGGCCAAGAACCTGCCCAACGCCGCGACCGTGGTCACCAACGATCCGATGGAGGCGACCTACATCGGCATCCACATGTGGAAGCAGGCCGTCGAGCAGGCCAAGAGTACGGACGTGGACAAGGTCATCGCGGCCATGGGCGGCCAGACGTTCAGCTCGCCCAGCGGCTTCAAGATCATGATGGACAAGACCAACCACCACCTGCACAAGCCGGTGTACATCGGCGAGATCAAGGCCGACGGCCAGTTCAACGTGGTCTGGAAGAGCAAGGGTCCGATCCGCGCCCAGCCCTGGAGCCCGTATATCCCGGGCAACGAAGGCAAGCAGGGCCTCTGAGGGAGACGGCCGCCATGCGCAACGCTGCGATCGCACGCTACCTGCGTCGTCTCCTGCTCGCCATGTTCCTGGCCTGGCCGGCGCTGCCCGTGGCGGCGGCCGGCGTCGGCCAGGACCTGCTGGCGCCGCTGGCGGGCGACGATACCGACGCCAGGCTGCGTGCGATCGCCGCGCTGGGCGCGCTGCCCGGCGGCGAGGGCGCGGCTGTGCTGCGGGCCTTGGGCGCCGACCAGCTCTACGCGGCGCCGGACGGCCGCGTGCTGATCGGTGATGGCGCCCGCGCCACCGACCCGGCCAGCGGCGCCGCGCTGGACCTGCCGGCGGGATCCGCGTCCATCGGCATCAACAACCGCCTGCGCCGCGCCATCGAGGCAGCGCTGGCCGGCGCGCAGCTGCACGCGGCCGATGCCGGCTCTCGGCTGGCCGCCGCGCGCCGCCTGCAACAGACCAACGATCCCTCGCGGCTGCCCCTGATCGCGCAGGCGCTGGCCACGGAACGCGACCCGACCGTGCGCGCCGCGCTGGAGATCGCGCAGGCCAGGCTGGAATTGCAAAGCGCCGATCCGGCCGCGCGACGTCATGCCGTGGAACTGCTGGGCCGCAGTGACGACGCCGCGTTTCGTCCCGTGCTGGCGGCCTTGACGCAACAGCGCGACGGCGCCTATGCCGAACCCGACGCCGGCGTGCGCGAGGCCGCCGCCGACGCGCTGCGCCGCATCGACCGCCGCCTGGCCACCGTCGAATGGGCAGGCAATCTCTTCTACGGCCTGAGCCTGGGCAGCGTGCTGCTGCTGGCGGCGCTGGGGCTGGCCATCACCTTCGGGCTGATGGGCGTGATCAATATGGCGCATGGCGAGCTGCTGATGATCGGCGCCTACGTTACCTATGTGGTGCAGACGCTGTTCCGCGCCTGGCTGCCTGGCTGGCTGGATTGGTACGTGGCGGCGGCGCTGCCGCTGGCCTTCCTGGTCACGGCGCTGGTGGGCATGGCGCTGGAACGCACCGTGATCCGCTGGCTCTACGGCCGGCCCCTGGAAACGCTGCTGGCGACCTGGGGCATCAGCCTGATGCTGATGCAGGGCGTGCGCAGCCTGTTCGGCGCGCAGAACGTAGAGGTCGGCAATCCGGGCTGGATGTCGGGCGGCGTCACGGTGCTGGGCGGACTGGTGCTCAGCTACAACCGCCTGGTCATCATCGGCTTCGCGCTGGCCGTGGTGGCGCTGGTCTGGGTCTTGCTCAACCACACGCGCCTGGGCCTGTTCGTGCGCGCCATCACGCAGAACCGGCGCATGGCCGACTGCACCGGCGTGCCCACCGGACGCGTGGACATGCTGGCCTTCGGCCTGGGCTCGGGCATCGCCGGGCTGGCCGGCGTGGCGCTGTCGCAGCTGGGCAATGTGGGCCCGGACCTGGGGCGCGGCTACATCGTCGATTCGTTCATGGTGGTGGTGCTGGGCGGCGTGGGCCAGCTGGCCGGCACCGTCATCGCCGCGCTGGGCCTGGGCGGCGTCAACAAATTCCTGGAACCCTATGCGGGAGCGGTCATGGCCAAGATCACCATCCTGGCGCTTATCGTGCTGTTTGTGCAGAAGCGGCCGCAAGGCCTGTTCGCCCCGCGCGGCCGGAGCGTCGAATGAAGCCCGCCGCGCAGGATCCGGGCCTGGCGTTGCGCCGGCCGCTGTATTCCCCCCGCGCCTGGGCGGCGCTGGCCATCGTCGCCGCGCTGCTGGCGCTGCTGCCGCTGCTGAACCTGGCGTACTCTCCGGGCCATCCGCTGCATGTCTCGTCCTATGCCGTCGCCCTGCTGGGCAAGTTCATGTGCTACGCGCTGGCCGCGCTGGCGCTGGACCTGGTCTGGGGCTACGCCGGTATCCTGTCGCTGGGCCACGGCCTGTTCTTCGCGCTGGGCGGCTATGCCCACGGCATGTACCTGATGCGCGCCATCGGCCGCGACGGCGCCTACCAGAGCACGCTGCCGGACTTCATGGTGTTCCTGGACTGGAAGAGCTACCCCTGGTACTGGTCGTACACCGAGCACTTCTGGTACGCCATGCTGCTGGTCGTGCTGGTTCCGGGCGCGCTGGCCTTTCTGTTCGGCTACTTCGCTTTCCGCTCGCGCATCAAGGGCGTGTACTTCTCCATCATCACGCAGGCGCTGACCTTCGCGGCCATGCTGCTGTTCTTCCGCAACGACACCGGCTTCGGCGGCAATAACGGCTTCACCGACTTCAAGCGCATCCTGGGCTACGACATCACGGCGCCGGGCACGCGCGCCGCGCTGTACTGGTGCACGCTGGCGGCGCTGGCCGGCGCGCTGGTGCTGGCGCGCGCCGTCACGCAGTCCAAGCTGGGCCGGGTGCTGACCGCCGTGCGCGACAGCGAAAGCCGGCTGCGCTTCATCGGCTACGAGCCGCTGGGCTTCAAGCTCTTCGTCTGGACGCTGTCGGCCGTGCTCTGCGGCATCGCCGGCGCGCTGTACGTGCCGCAGGTCGGCATCATCAATCCCGGCGAGATGTCCACCGAGAACTCCATCGAAATGGTGATCTGGGTGGCCACGGGCGGACGCGGCACGCTGATCGGCCCCATCATCGGCGCCGGCGCGGTCAACGGCCTGAAGACCTGGTTCACCAGCGTGCTGCCGGAATTCTGGCTCTACGCGCTGGGACTGATCTTCGTGCTGGTCACGCTGTTCCTGCCAACCGGCATCGTCGGCCTGGCCCGCCGCATCGCCGCCCGCCTCTCGGCCCGCCGCCGCGACACGCTGTCCTGCGTCGCGCCCGCCCCCGTCCAGGAGCCCAAGGCATGAATACTCCCCACCCCGCATCCGATCCGCTGGACGGCGGCCCCAGCGGCGAAGCCGGCTACGGCCGCGTCAGCGCCAAGGGACTGGACACCACCCACGGCGCCATCCTGTACCTGGAAGACGTCACGGTCAGCTTCGACGGTTTCAAGGCGCTCAACGGCCTGACGCTGGACATCGGCGTGGGCGAACTGCGCTGCATCATCGGTCCCAACGGCGCCGGCAAGACCACCATGATGGACGTGATCACCGGCAAGACCCGGCCCGCGTCCGGCAGCGCCTACTTCGGCCAGAGCATCGATCTGACCACGCTCAGCGAAACGCAGATCGCGCATGCGGGCATCGGCCGCAAGTTCCAGCGGCCCACGGTGTTCGAGCAGCACACGGTGTTCGAGAACCTGGAGCTGGCCATGCGCGCCGACAAGCGCGTGCGCCCCACACTGTTCGCGCGACTGAGCGGCGCGCAGGCCGACCGCATCGGCGAGACGCTGGACCTGGTGCGCCTGCGGCCCGAGGCGTTCCGCGAGGCCGGCCTGCTGTCGCACGGCCAGAAGCAATGGCTGGAGATCGGCATGCTGCTGATGCAGGAGCCGCGACTCCTGCTGCTGGACGAACCGGTGGCCGGCATGACCGACGCCGAGACCGAGCGCACCGGCGAGCTGCTCAATGCGCTGCGCGGCCGCCATTCGCTGATGGTGGTGGAGCACGACATGGACTTCGTCAACCAGATCGCCGGCGACGGCAAGGTCACGGTGCTGCATGAGGGCGCGGTGCTGGCCGAGGGGCCGATGGCCAAGGTACAGGCCGACCCCCGCGTGATCGAAGTGTATCTGGGGCGCTAGTGTGCCGTCCCACGGATACGCCCGCACGAAATCCCCCTAGCCGCGACGCCACGGAGAAAGACATGCTGGATGCGAACGGAATCGATCAATACTATGGCGGCAGCCACACGCTGCGCGGCGTGTCGCTGTCGGTGCGCCAGGGCGAGTGCCTGGCGCTGCTGGGACGCAATGGCGTGGGCAAGACCACGCTGCTCAAGTGCCTGATGGGCGTGCTGCCGGTGGCGCGCGGCGGCGTGTCGCTGGACGGCGCCGACATCACGCGGCTGGCGCCGCACCAGCGCGCCGCGCGCGGCATGGCCTATGTGCCGCAGGGGCGCGACATCTTCGCGCGGCTGACGGTAGAAGAGAACATCCTGATGGGCATGGCGACCAAGCCGGCCGCGCGCGCGCGGCGCATCAAGGAGGAAGTGTTCGAGCTGTTCCCCGTGCTGCGCGGCATGCTGTCGCGGCGCGGCGGCGATCTGTCGGGCGGACAGCAGCAACAGCTGGCGATCGCGCGGGCGCTGGTGGCCGAGCCCCGCCTCATCATCCTGGACGAACCCACCGAAGGGATACAGCCGTCCATCATCAAGGACATCGGACGCGTCATCCGCATGCTGCGCCAGCGCGGCGACATCGGCATCCTGTTGTGCGAGCAGTACTTCGACTTCGCCCGCGAGCTGGCCGACCGCTACGTGGTGCTGTCGCGCGGCGAGGTCGTGGCCAGCGGCGGCCGCGAAACCATGGACGGCGAGGACGTGCGCCGGCATCTGTCGGTCTAGGCAAAGAACCACGCCGGCGCATGCCGTGCGCGCCGGCGTCCGGGGGAGCCTTCCGGAACCGATTTCCCTGTCGGCGGGATCTTTGATCATTGCTTGAAATTAGGCCTGCGCGCGGATCTGCTCCGATATAATCCGCGCTCATGTGCTCCGCCTCCTTCCTGACCCGACCCGCCATATGGATCGCGCTCGCCGTGATCCTGTGGGCGTCGCTGGTCCCGTCGCTGGCGCGCGCATTCAGCCCGGCGCACCCGGCGCAGCGCGTGTCGGTGGAGTATTGCGCCCCCGACGGCGCGGGCCTGGTTCAGATCGACGTGCGCGCGGACGACAGCGGCCAGTCGCCGCAACACGATGCGCACGAAGGCAGCCAGCATTGCCCGTTCTGCCGCAACCAGCAAGCCGATATCGGCATCCTGCCCGATCCGGCGCCGCTGCTGCTGCCAGCCTCCCTGGCCCGCAAGGTCAGCTATCCCCCGCTCTACTACCAGTCGGCCCGGCCGCTGCATGCCTGGAGCGCGGCCCAGCCGCGCGCCCCGCCGGCCGCCTGACCGGCCACGCCTGATGCACCGCGCCGCGCGCCCATGCGCGTGAACCGCGCCTGA